>JAUNDD010000001.1:233487-247783 GCA_030526245.1 Lachnospiraceae bacterium | reverse complement strand
GGACGATCCGCAGACTGCGGGGAGCGAAGGCTGCGGTGCAGCAGGTGAAGGGCCAGTAGGTCGAGGGGAAGCGGGAGGAGATATGGAGATCGGATATCGTCGGGAACTGGGACATAACTATATGATCCCTGACATGGAGCTTAAAACAGAAAATGAGTATGCGCTGCATATGCTGGCAGACAACGATCTGGAGCATTTTCTTCCGGTCGAGCTGCATCGGCTGAATGGAGAGCTGCAGCTTCGGTATCGTATCGATTCCTGTCAGCCGATGACCAGACTTTTTGAAAAGCAGGGGCTTGCCAGTCAGGACCTGGCCAGATTGTTTGCTGGTCTGGAAGAGGCGGCCCGGGAAGCCCAGCGTTTTTTGCTGGATCCGTCCGATGTCGTCCTTCTGCCGGAGTGTATTTACATGGATCCGGGGAGCAAGGCCCCCCGATTTTGTTTTCTGCCCGGGTTTTCCAATGAGGAGGAAAGTGCGTCTGCATTGGCGGAGTATATCCTTAAGCATTTAAAGCATGATGATCCGGGAGCCGTGGCCTACGGCTACCGTTTCTATGAGCTGGTCAGTCAGCGAACCGGCAGTATGATCTGGCTCATCGAACAGATGCAGGAGCTGCATGGACAATCAGCCGGTGAAGCGGCAGAAGAAAATGGAAGAACAGTCGGAGAAGTCCGGAACCGGGAAGAACGGACCGTAAAGGGAAAAAACAGAGCGGAAGAAATGAAAGAGCTGTCCTGGTCTGAGTTTGCCATTCCGGATAACACAGGCACAGAAGAAAAAAAGGATTCGTTTTACCGGCGGATCACAAAAAGCAGCCGGCATAAGAAAACCAGAATGCGGATCGGTGTTTTGGCAGCACTGGTGGCGGTGATACTTCCGCCAACGCTGGCTCTGAGTATGGGGTGGCTGGATCTGACGGAGGCCGGAGGACTTACCTTTCTGATCATATCGGTAGGGTGGCTGACGATCTCATCGATCCGAAACCGGCGGGAGAAGCCGGTGAATGTCTGGGATGATGATCCGGAGGAGTACTCAAATGAGGAAGAGGCATTTCTGGAAGCGCTCATGCAGGATATGTATGACACGCCGCAGGAAGCGGGAATAGCTGAGCAGTCCCGGGGCCCCGGAGCGAAAACAGGCCGGATGGATCCGCTGAGTCAGGCTGGATTCTATGAGCCGATGGAAAGGAATTCCGGGCGTTGGGACAAAAAGAATGAGAAGGAAACAGCAGACAGAGAGAGCGAGGAGGGGCAGACGAGGTGTCTGACAGAAAATGAAGGCATGGAACGCCTGTGTCTGGTCAGCCTGAATCCAAGAAGGTGTCCGGATCTGGTGCTGCAGACCTCAAGAGCGATCATTGGAAAGAAGAGTGATCAGGTCGATCTGTGTATTTCCAGTGATACAATCAGCCGGCTGCATGCCTGCCTGGAGCAGACTGTGGGGAACGAATACTATCTGACGGATCTGAACAGTCGGAACGGAACGTATGTGACAGCGAAGGGGGCGGATGGACGCATGGAGGCAGAGCGACAGCTGGTACCCAATGAACGGTATGAGGTTCATGAGGGGGATCGAATCCGGTTTGCCGGGATCAGCTTTCGGTTGACGCTGCGAAATGTGGAGTATCGATGATCATAGAAGGGGTATGTATGCAATTCGAATGGGACAGCGAGAAGGAGAAGATCAATATCAAAAAACACGGCATCGATTTCGAAACGGCAAAACTGGTTTTTGCTGATGAAAATCGAATTGAGATTTTTGACTACCAGCATAGTACACAATGTGAGGATCGATATGATACAATCGGGCTAGTACATGAGGTTTTGTTTGTTGTGTATACCGAGAGACAGGAACGAATTCGCATCATTTCAGCTCGTCTGGCAACGGCGAGAGAAAGAGAGGTGTACTATGATCGTAGAATCCAGTTTGACTGAGCGTGATATGCTGTCGGAAAAGCAGATCAAAATGATAGAAGAAGCGAAAAATAAACCGGTTGTGTACGATGAGGATTCGCCGGAAATGACACCGGAAATGGAGAAGGCTTTCAGACTGGCAGCCCGGACACGAAACCGCATGAAAACGGTATAGCGTAGAATAACACCTCAAAGCCCCTGCATCAGAAATGCAGGGGCTTTGAGGTGTCTTACGTATATTGATTTGGAAATAGGTGAGTAGCTTAGCTATTCGCGCTTAATCTGACTGAACTCCCTCAAGAACAAATCAGCTCTCGGATGAGAGGGTAAGCGTGAATTAGGATATATTTGTGGTCAAGTCCGGTCTTAGACTCTCTCCGCAAAGCTCTTGTAATACTCGGTAAGATAGCTGCTGATCATTCTCATCGTCTTCATAATCGTTTCCTCCTTTGAGTGATGGTATTTTCAACCAGATGATTTATCGTATTGTTCGAATGTATCGGTATATCTGTATTCTGTTTGTTATTCCTGCAGGTACTTCCTGGTGGGAAGTGATTTCTTCTTTGTGACTACATCATAAGCCCTTTGTTTAATAAAGTGAAATACTGATAATATTGCGTTTATTATATGGAAAACATATAATAATCAGGATGAAAGAGGCATGGAAAAGGAGGGGCTATGGATCTGCGGGCATTATCCTATTTTGTGACGGTAGCGCAGGAATTGAATTTTTCCCATGCGGCCGAAAAACTGAATATGAGCCAGCCGCCTCTGAGCAATCAGATCCGGCAGCTGGAGGAGGAGCTGGGGAGCCAGCTGTTCATCCGGGGCAAGCGAAAGCTGACGCTGACAGATGCCGGACGGCTGTTGTATCGCAGGGCCACGCAGCTTCTGGAGCTGGCGGACACCACAAAACAGGACATGCTGTCCTTTGGAAAAGAGCTGACCGGCTGTATTTCCATTGCCATGGTAGAGGGTCGGGCTCCTTATCTGGTGGGAGAATGGATCAGGGGATTTCATGAGGAGTTTCCCCTGGCCACCTTTAAGCTGTGGAACGGAAGCGGTGACGATGTGCTGGATCGCCTGGCCAAAGGCCTGGCGGATATGGCTATCATCGCGGCGCCCTTTGATGAAGAACACCTGGAAGGCTTTACCGTAGGCCGAGAACCCTGGGTAGCATTGATCAGTCGGGAGCATCCGCTGTATCGGGAGGACGGTGAAGTGGTCCGCTTGATGGAGCTGTCCGGTGAGCCGCTGATTATTCCGGCCCGCCATTCCAGACAGGAGGCTATTGAGCGCTGGTTTCACGAGAAGGGGGCGCAGCTGAATGTGCTGGCCACTAATTCCAGCTATATCGATGCAGTGGCGTTGGTGGAACGCAATGCCGGTATTGCGTTGTTTCCGCATACCACCTATACGAAGAGTCCGACGTTTACAGCCCGTATGGTTGGAAGCCCTTCGAAATACGCGGAGTATGTACTGGTCTGGAATAAAGGGCGGATGCCGATCGGTGCGGCGGGAGCCTTTGTGGATTTTGTAAAGGATGAGATGGACGCGGAGGCTGCGTTAGCATCCGGTTCCGGAGAAAACGGGGAGGAAGCCGGGGATTCGGAGCGGCAGGATATCCTGCGGTTTTCCATTCCGGAGGACGCCCAGTTATTATGACAATCGAACCGAAAAGCCCGCTGTGACATGTCTCTCTGGACAGATCCAGGAAATCGAATGGCCTCAAGGGTAACGATCAAAACAACCGTGGCGCAGTGGGGATTTTGGTTATTGTAAGCAAAAAAGAATATGGCAGGAGTATCGCAGGAGGAATGCTGGTATGAAGATGACAAAACTGATGGAAAAGCTTCTGAAGATGGACGAAGACAGCGTGATCGATGAGCTGGATAAGATGACGCACACCGGCAAGCTGGCCAAGGTGGAGATGGACGGTGTGTATGCTGAGCTGTTTGAACTGGATCCGGAGGACGGAACGATCCTTTGGGACTGCCCGGAGCATGGGGAGTGTGAGGCGGATTTTTCAGACCTGTTTATGGATGATGCGGCGATGCTCCACAATTTCCTGGAGTGCGGCTGCGGATTTGGAAAGGACGACGAGGAATGACGCCGGACCAGCTGCTGGAGATCCTGAAGACAGCCGGGAAGCTGAAGGAAAACACCCGGCATTGCTGGATCAGCGAGGATCGGAAGGAAAGCGTGGCGGATCACAGCTGGCGCACGGCGCTGATGGCGATGCTGCTGTCCGGCGAACCGGAATATGCCCGGCTGGATCTGAACCGGGTGATTCGCATGTGCCTGATCCACGATCTGGGAGAGGCCTTTACCGGGGATATTCCGGTATTTCTCAAGGGACAGGATGATACCGGCCGGGAAGATGAGCTCTTCCGGCAGTGGGTGATGAGCTTTCCGGAGGAGATACGCGGAGAGTGGATCGATCTTCTGGAGGAGATGCAGGCGATGGAAACACCGGAGGCAAAGCTCTACAAGGCGCTGGATAAGCTGGAGGCGCTGATCGCACACAATGAATCCGATCTGTCGACCTGGCTGCCGCTGGAGTATGATCTGCAGCTGACCTACGGACAGGAAAATATGTCCTTCTCGCCGTATCTTCAGGCATTTCGTGAGGCGGTCAATCACTGGACAAAGCAGAAGACCAACACATGTTGACAAAACAACAGGATGCTTCTAAAATAATGGCTGATAATGAGAAAATGGACCGGGCAAGTTGTTGTCCGGTTTTTTTTAGGAGGTATCCGTCCTATGAATCGATTTAGAGCCGTCTACTGCCGTATTTTTCAGCAGGCTTTTCACCTGGCGATTCCCTTTTTGCCCTACCGGCAGCCGGAGATTTTCTACAGTACATCCAAGCTGCCGCCGCTGTTTGAGAAAAAGCATATCCGGAAGGTGATGGTCATCACCGACCCGGGCGTACGATCCCTGGGGCTGATCGACCGCATGCTGATGCATATGGATCATCACGATATTTCCTATGTGATCTATGACAAGACGGTGGCCAATCCAACCAATGAGCAGGTGGAGGAGGCAAAGGAGCTGTATCTGGCAGAGGGCTGCGAGGCGCTGATCGGCTTTGGCGGCGGATCCAGTATGGACTGTGCCAAGGCGGTGGGAGCCAGACTGGCCAGACCGAAGAAGAGCCTGAAGCAGATGGCCGGCATCCTGAAGGTGCGGAAAAAGCTGCCGCTGCTCATCGCCATCCCCACCACAGCCGGAACCGGCAGTGAGACCACTCTGGCGGCGGTGATCACGGATGCACAGACGAGGTATAAATATGCCATCAATGATTTCCCGCTGATCCCGCGGTATGCGGTACTGGATCCGAAAACGACGCTGAGCCTGCCGCCGATGCTGACGGCCACCACCGGTCTGGACGCACTGACCCATGCAGTGGAGGCTTACATTGGCGGATCCACGACACCGAAGACCAGAAAATATGCCCGCAAGGCGGTGAAGCTGATCTTTGAGAACCTGCAGACCGCGGTGCAGGATGGCCAGAATGCGGAAGCCAGAAAGCATATGCTGGAGGCGGCTTACTATGCAGGCTGTGCCTTTACCGTTTCCTATGTCGGTTACGTGCATGCCATCGCCCATTCCCTGGGCGGCAAGTACAATGTGCCTCATGGCCTGGCCAATGCGGTGCTGCTGCCTACGGTGCTGGAGGCCTATGGAGACAGCGTCTGGAAAAAGCTCTCGCAGCTGGCTGTGGAGGCCGGCCTGGTGGAAAAGGGAACGGACGAGCAGGAGGCAGCGGAGCGCTTTATTGAAGCCATCAAAGCCATGAAGCAGGAATTTGGCATTGGCGATACCTTTGAGCAGATTCGCCTGGAGGATATTCCGGAAATGGCCCGTCATGCGGAGCATGAAGCAAATCCGCTGTATCCGGTGCCGGTCCTCTGGAATGCGAAGGAGCTGGAACGCCTCTATCTGGCGGTGATGGAATCGAAGGAGGAATAGGAGAAAACAACATGGATACGATGCAGATACAGACATTGATCGACCGACAGAGAGCCTATTTCTTATCAGGTCAGACCATGCCGGTGGAAACGAGAATCGAAAACCTGAAAAAGCTAAAGCAGCTGATCCGGGACAATGAGCATCAGATCATGGAAGCCCTGGAGCAGGATCTGGGCAAGAGCCGGTTTGAAAGCTATATGTGCGAGATCGGCATAGTGCTGGATGAACTGACCTACATGATCGGTCATACGAAAAAGCTGGCGAAGGATCGCCGCGTTCCGACACCGCTGGCCCAGTTTGCTTCCCGGAGCTATGTGAAGCCGTCACCGAAGGGCGTGGTACTGGTGATGAGCCCCTGGAACTATCCGTTTATGCTGTCCATTGATCCGCTGGTGGATGCACTGGCGGCAGGCAACACGGTGATCTTAAAGCCCAGTGCCTATTCGCCGGCTACCAGTACCCTGCTGTACGAGTTGCTGCGCGGCAGCTTTCCGGAAGAGCTGATTGCCGTGATCACCGGAGGACGGGAGGAAAACCAGGCGCTGCTGTCGGCAAAATTTGACCATATCTTCTTTACCGGAAGCAAAAATGTAGGCAGACTGGTTATGGAGCAGGCCTCCCGGCATCTGACGTCGGTGACCCTGGAGCTGGGCGGCAAGAGCCCCTGTATCGTAGAGGCGGATGCGAACCTGAAGCTGGCAGCCCGGCGGATCGTGTTCGGCAAATATCTGAACTGCGGCCAGACCTGTGTGGCACCTGACTATATCCTCTGTCATGAGAGTGTCCGGGAGTCGTTCATCGAGGAAGTCAAAAAGCAGATCCGAAAGCAGTATGGCAGGGAGCCTCTTCGCAGTAGCAAGTATGGAAAGATGATCAACCAGCGTCATTTTGAGCGGGTGAGAGGACTGATCGATCCGGAGAAGGTGGTGGTCGGCGGAGAATGCAATGAGCAGACACAGCAGATCGCACCGACGGTCATGGATCATGTGGACTGGACGGATCCGGTGATGCAGGAGGAGATCTTCGGACCGGTGATGCCGATCCTGACCTATTCCTCCCTGAGTGATGTGGTCAGCCGCATTCGCAGCATGGAGCATCCGCTGGCGATGTACATCTTCACGGCGGATACGAAAAAGGCGGATCAGGTGATGGCCGTCTGCGGTTTTGGCGGCGGCTGCATCAACGACACCATCATTCATCTGGCGACCCATGAGATGGGCTTTGGCGGATTTGGAGAGAGCGGTATGGGCAGCTATCACGGAAAGACCGGATTTGACACCTTCTCTCACCTCAAGAGCATTGTGGACAAAAAGACCTGGATCGATCTGCCGATGCGGTATCAGCCCTATCGTCGGCTCTATGGAAAGCTGATCCGGATGTTTCTGAAGTGACGCTGCTTCAGGCAGAAGTATAGAAACGGGACAAAACAGGATAGGGTTCGCATTTTTCCTGAAAATGCACTATAATGGTTACGGTTCGCTGCGAGAACTGTAACCATTCTTTTTTGAGAGATTGTGCAGTGATCGCAGGATAACAGGTGAGCGAAAAGTTGCCTGTGAAAGATAGGGTTTTAAGGAGGCAAATATGTATTATGTTCCGGATGGCACACAGATGTGTGGCTTTTATGAGTGCGAAGAATGCGGCACCCGCTTTTTAAATATTCAGATCAGACCGACCATGAGCTGCCCTTATTGCGGGGAGACGCCGGATATGGAGATCGGACCGGATGAGGCCATGCCGGCGATGAGCGAAACGGCAAAGCTTTTGAATGTGGTGGAGGGCGTCGAAGAAGTCGAAAAGATGGACGCACTGCTTTCACTGGCCGTGACCGGCGGAGATTTCGAGTGGATTTAAGCCGGGGAGGAAGAAGCGGGGAAGAGCCCCTGTACATTCATCTGGCCTCCGTAAAATGAAAGAGAAGAGAGGAAACTCCGGCATGGGATGGCGGAGGGGTACAAAGCAATTATGAGAGAGATGAGACGAAGCGAGCAGCAGCTTTCCCGGGCGGAGTGCCTGGAGATCCTGGAACATAGAAACCATGGGGTATTGGCACTGCAGGGAGAGGATGGATATCCTTACACGGTGCCGATCAACTATTTCTATACGGATGGGCGGCTGTATTTTCATTCAGCGGCTGAAGGACACAAGATCGATGCGATCCGGAATCAGGAAAAGGCTTCCTTCTGTGTGATCGATAAATGTGCCGTCGTGCAGGAAGGCTTTTTCACGCGCTATCGAAGTGTGGTGGTTTTTGGAAAGATGCACATCATCGAGGATGCGGCTGAAAAGAAAGCGATGATCACCCGGTTTACCGACCGGCTGTCACCGAGCGTGCCGGAGGAGAAGAGGGCCAGTGAAGTGGAGCGCGGGCTGGTAGCGGTCTGCATGCTTTGTCTCGAGCCGGAGCATATCACCGGTAAGCAGTCCAGGGATCTGGCAGCACATGTGTAGAGTATTCAGGAGGAAGAGATGAAGGTCGTTAAGGATCCGCAGTGTCCATTCTGCGGGGCACCAATCAGCATAGCCGGAGGTAAAACCAGGCGTATCGTCTGCGAGTACTGCAGGTCTGAACTCAATCTGGAAGCAGAGCGGGAGGAACCAAGGGGAGCGGCGAGGCAGTCTGCTTCAAAGGCCCGGGAAGATCATGGTCCGGAAGAGAAGCAGGATGGATCGATGGCTCGGAAAACGGAAGGAAGCCGGGCAAACCAGCGTCAGGCTGGAAGAGCCGGACAGGACAGCCAGACTTCTTTGAAGAACGATGAAAACGCGTCCTATGCCGCCTCGGTCAAAAAGCAGAGTTCACTGATGCGCACGCTTTGTATCGTCGCGATCATTCTGGGTATCTTCTGCAGCGGCAGTCTTGCCAAGGTGATCCTGTTTGTGGCGGCCTTCCTGTTTTACCTGGAATCGCGCAGCCCGGCCAAGCGGGAGGAGCGGATTCGTCAGTACCAGAGAAACGGAGTCCGGGTCAGCCCCAAGAATAAGTGGACGGCCTTCTTCCTGTGTCTGTTCCTGGGAGGACTGGGGATCCATCATTTTTATGTAGGCCGGGTGGGCCGAGGCATCGCCTGCCTTCTCACCGTCAATTTCTTTGGAATAGGCTGGCTGTTTGACATGCTCTTTATTATCTGTGGCCGGTTTAAGGATTTCTCCGGTGCAGTGCTGATTTGAATTAGAAAAACGCTGTGTTTCTCTCAGAAAAGGGAGCGACACAGCGTTTTTCTATTCTTCTTCGAAATGTCGAAGCAGATATTCTTTTACAGCCTCCAGTTGGCTCTGCTTCCAGGTCTGATCCTCGGCCTGCCGGGCCAGCGGGACAATGAGCTCCAGATCCATGTGAGCCCCCTTGTCGTAGCCATCGGGCTCCGTGCTGAAGAAATAGCTGTTCCACACGTCTTCGGAAGCGTGTTCAAAGCGCTCCGGCTCCAGGTAGATCATCTTTTTGCATTCCTCGTGCAGAAAAGCTTTGGCCGCCAGGGGAGAGAGCAGCTCATAATCCCGGGCAGGGATGTTGGCAAAGATGTCCGGAACCGGGCAGGCTTCAATGCATTCGGCGCCCCGGACGATGCGGGTACCCAGTGCCTCAAAGCTCATGGTTTCCGGGGTAAGCGTCAGCTTCAGGAGAACGCCCAGATCGGTGTAGGGGTGGGCCCGCTGGTAATCGGTGTCAAAAATGAAATTGCCAAGGGAATAAAAGATGGCCTTGCCGTTCTCCAGCAGCTCATAGTTTTCCGGAACATGGGGATGATGGGCAACTACCAGATCAGCGCCCATCTCCAGATACTGCCGGTACCGGTCCCGGGTGTAGGGATTGGGAAGATCCGCGAACTCCTCGCCTCCATGGGCTACGATGATGCACCAGCGGCACTGTTCCTTGATCTGACGGATGCGCTGGCCGATGAGATCCATATGATCCCAGCGGAAGACACCGGGATCCGTGTCTGTGGCGGGGATGCATTCGGTCATATAGGCGACGCCCAGCAGTCCGATGCCGCCGGCTTCCGGCAGAAAGACCGGCTGGGAGGCCTGGTCCTCATTCACGCCGGCGCCCAGTGTACGGGCCTGGTGCTGCCCGGCGATGGTCTGGGTCTGAAGCAGTCCCTCCAGCCCGGCGTCCATGATGTGATTATTGCTGATGTTCCAGATGTCCGCGTGGATCTGATCCAGAACGCAGACGGCTTCGGGATCCATGCTGTGGAAGAAGACACCCCGGCTGCCGTCATCCGTGGCATTGAGCATAGCACCTTCGACGTTGGCGATGACATGGTCAGCGCCCTGACAGAAGTCGAGAATAGCAGGGGAGAGAAGCTGGGGATCCTTAAAACGGCCCTCCATATATCGGTCAAAGCCGATGTCTCCGGTAAAGACCAGAGAACAGCTTGTGGTATTGCTGGTCATAGAAAGACTCCTTTTTACATAATGATGAGTAAATCAAAGCGGCTGAAAGCATGCTTTGTGTCACGGCTCAGACGGTTCGGGTCCGCGAGGTGCTTTACCGCGCAGGCAGTATGAATTCTGCGGATCGCATTGAGCCGCGCCGTAAGACCTGAAAAACAGGATGGAACGAAATATTCATTTGTATGGTACAATACAGGGCAAGTGAAGGTCAAAGTGAATTTTATGAGATGGAGCAGGTATGAAGAAAACAAAGAAAATCTATTCCGGCTTTGACCGGCTGCCGAAGGGGCAGGCCGGCGAAAAGCTGACCAGAGGATGTCTGGTCATCGAAGGCGGAGCTTTCAGAGGAATCTATAACCAGGGCGTGCTGGATACGCTGATGCAGCAGGATCTGAATTTTGACACGGTGATCGGTGTCAGCGCGGGAGCACTGGCGGGAATGAATTATGTATCGGGGCAGATCGGGCGCTCGGTGCGTGCGAATCTGGCATTTCGGTTTTATTCGGATTTTATCGGCCTGAAGGCCATGCGAAAGAGTCGGAGCCTGATCCGGCTGGATTTTCTTCTCCATGATTACAACAAGGTCCAGCCGTTTAATGCCCGGCGGTTTGGAAGAAAGGCCCAGCGTTTTATTGCGGTGGCCACCAACTGTCAGACCGGAGAGACCATGTATTTCGAAAAGGGAAAGTGCCGGAATATCTTCAATGCGGCCAAAGCCTCGGCGTCCATGCCCTATATCTCGCCGATGGTGGATGTGGACGGGATCCCCTGCCTGGATGGCGGCTGCAGCTGTAAGATCCCCTACGAATGGGCCCTGGAGCAGGGCTTCGACAACATCGTGGTGGTGCGGACCCGGGAACGCGGGTATCGCAAAAAGAATGGCAAGCAGAGGCATCCGGCCGAGCATCTCTACCGGCACCATAAAGCCTTTGCCAGAAAGCTGGATCAGAGCGACTGGGAGTACAACCGGGAGTGTGAGGAGCTGGAGCGTCTGGAGAGGGAAGGCCGGATCTTTATGATCGCACCCTCTGAAAAGGTGACCGTGGGGCGTCTGGAGAAGGATCTGGAAAAGCTGGGAGCCTTATACCGGCTGGGATGCGAGGATACGAAAAAACAGCTGCCCGCATTGAAAGCGTATTTGAAGCGCTGATGGGAGGGCGGTACGTGGATGAAAAGGAGGTGCGATGATGGGATTTAGTATTTTGGGCGGAGTATGCCTCCTGTATTACCTGGTCATCGCTTTCTATGCCGGCATTACCTCCAGTCTCTCCTGGATCTGGGCATTGTTGGGCGGTACCCTGTGCCTGACAGGCTGGGCCTGGCGCCGGCAGCTCTTTCAGACGAAGCCGGTGCCTGGAGCCTTGCTTATGACCGGCGGTATCCTGATGGCCCTTGTCCTGGCGCTGCTGCTTTTTCTGCTCGTCCGGATCAGCGGCGGCATGTGTACCCGGGCAGAGGAGCAGCTGGAGTATGTGGTGGTGCTGGGAGCGCAGGTAAAGGGGACCGCGCCTTCCAGGTCTCTTCGCAAAAGACTGGATACGGCGGCGGATTATGCACGAAAAAATCCGGAAACGATCCTGATCCTTTCCGGAGGTAAGGGAGAAGATGAGCAGATCAGCGAGGCACTCTGTATGCAGCAGTATCTGACCCGGGAGTGCGGTCTGGAGGAAGGCCGGCTGGTGATGGAGGATCGTTCCACCAGCACCCTGGAAAATCTGGTGTTTTCCGATGAACTGACCGGATGCAAAACGGCCAGAACCGGAGTGCTCTCCAATAACTATCATGTATTCCGGGCAACGGCCATCGCCAGAAAGCTGGGCTATACCCGTGTAAGCGGTATTGCGGCACCGTCGGACCCTATTATGCAGGTCCACTATATGGTGCGGGAGGCAGCGGCCCTGCTGAATGAATTGAGGCGGGGGAGCGTTGAGTGGAGCGAAGTGTTCAGGTAGTTTATATCTTAAATAATTGCCTGCTTTCCCAATAGTACAAAGCTGAAAAGCCACGATACACCCCAAAAACAGAAGCGGAAGATGTCGTGAGAAACGGATACTGATACGGATACTGAAAAGAATACTGAAAAAGACACGGAAAAAGATATGGAAAAAGCTGCGGAACGGATCTAAGAAGGATCGTCCGCAGCTTTAAATCTGTGTGGGAATGCAGGAATTCTATAATAACCGAACTGAAAAACCCACTGCGACAAAGTCGCTCTGGGTAGATTACTTCAGGATCTCAGCCAGAATGGCAGCCTTCTGACGGAAGCCGACGATGCGGGCTGTTTCCTGGCCGTTTTTCAGACCGATTAGTGTGGGGATGCTGAAAACACCGAACTGGGAAGCCAGCTCCGGGCTCTCATCTACATTGACCTTAAAGACGGTGACGTCATCCCGTTCGTTGGAGATCTCCTCGACGATGGGAGCGACCATCTTGCAGGGGCCGCACCAGTCCGCGTAGAAATCGACCAGGGCGACGCCGGAAACACTGTTGACTTCGCTTTCAAAATTCTGGGTATTGATATATTTAACCATAGTATGAACCTCTCTTTCGTGGTTTGAAATCAGATATACATCCTTATTGTAGCAGATGCAGGGCTAATCGGAAACACCAACTTGAACCGTGGATATTTGCGTTCTTTTTTATCTGTCAATTTACAGCTTTTTTACTCCGACCGAAGCGTGCATGTCCTTGCAAAACTGAATAAGATATGCGAATATACAAAATGTGATCTTTTGAAACTGGAGAGATCAACGCTTGCCGGAGGAAGGTTCTGGCAGATGTGGATGGTTGCGGAGCTGGCGATCATTTCGAAATACAGATGCATAAACGGGGAACTTCTGCCATGGTTAGTGCCATGGCTTTTTCTGCGTGGAGACATAGAAGAGCACAGGATGCAGTTCGGGCAGTTCGAGCAGTTCGATACCGTGAGTTGTTTTGCCATGTACGCGGCATAACAACGAGGGCTGCAGGCTGTGAGGGTGAACGATCACAGGGAAAAGAGGAGATATGTTTATGCGAAACGATAGAGAGAAAAAGGGGTTAGAGTTTAGAAAACACGGCTTTGGCGGGGAATCACTTCGCCCGGCAGGCCGATGGACAAAGAAGATGGGGCTGGTCATCCTGGGGCTGGTACTGGGATGTTCGATGCAGGCCTTGGCACAGTCGGAGAATACTCTCTTTATATGGAATGAGGAGAACTGCACGCTGGAGGATGGCCTTTGCACGGACTGGAGGGTATCCAGGGACGGAAAGCGGATCACCTTTCAGGTGCCGGAGGGACAGCGCTGGCCGGATGGGAAGGTCATGACGGCAGAAGCGGTGAGATCCCGCATCGAGACCACCTTGCAGGAAAGTCCCTTTGCCGGCGGACTTGGCGTGATCGATGATATGGAAGTGAGCGGTCGGGAAGTGAGACTGACGCTGCTCCACTACAGCCGGGAGCTGGAGCTGTATTTCAGTTCTTCGCTTTTTGTGAGGGGCGATCTGGAGGAGGAAGGATTTCCCGCAATCGTGTATCTGGAACTGAATGAGGATTCGGAGAATCTGAAGGACCGGAAGGTCGGGGAAGAGCTGGTTCAGCTGCTGGACCGGGAGGCATTGGCGGAGGCGGCCGTGTCGGCGACCATGGTAGCAGAGAATGAGATGGAAGAACCGCTGGAGTCTAAGAATGCGGAGGCTAAGAATACGGAGTCTAAGAATGTCGCATCAGAGAACGCTATAGCAGAGAAAGCCGAGCTGGAAGAAGGAAGGGAAAGGAACCTCGAAAGGGACTGGCGGCCGGCGTATTCGCTGATCAGTCCGGGCATGATGTATTACGATTCGGCGGAAGAAGAGAAGCTTCGGGCACAATTGGACCGGACCTGGGAAAAAAAGAAGAAAGAGGAAAAGGAGAAAAGTTATGCATATGGCGGATGCGCTGGTTGCTCCTGCGGTAGCAGCAACTATGTATGTGGCCTCCGGTACGGTGACCGGGATGTCTGTTCACAAGCTGAAGAAGGATGAGGAT
>JAUNDD010000001.1:99517-233477 GCA_030526245.1 Lachnospiraceae bacterium | reverse complement strand
AGGAAACCAGGAAGAAGGAAAGCATGAAGAAACGAGCAATCAAGAACAGGAAGCAGTGATGGAAGAAAAGCCGTTCCTCACCCTCCTGTGTCCGGAAGAACTGGAAGCAGTGGGGCGCAGCTTAACGCAGCAATGGGAAAGCGGCGGATTTTCGATCGACCTGCAGGTGGAGAAGCAGTCGGAGATCCTGGAGAAGGTGGAGTCGGACCGGTATGAGATCGCTCTGGAGGTGATGGCCTGGCCGGAGCCGACGCTGCTGCTGGAGTGTGCAGCCAGCGATCCGACAGCACCGGGACGGGAGGAGGCGTTTATCCAGCTGATTGAGGAATGCCGGCAGGAGCTGGGGCAGAAGGCCGTGAAGAAAAAGCTTGTGGAGGCGCAGGCATATCTGATTGGGGAGATGGAACTGGTACCGCTGCTTTCCATGCCAGATGAATTTTAACCGGATGGGAAAACCGGATGGGAACGGTGAGGGTGCCATTCACTGTGGGAGCAGTTAGTCAATCTATGGAGTGAAGGGGGAGGCGGGGGACAGCCGATGTGATGCGACGATGGCTTTTGGATGGCTTTACGACTGCAGTTGAGTCTTTTATTTTTAGAAAAACTGTGTAAAATAGAAGAGAATCTGTCCGGAAGGATAGAAACTTCCCTGGGCAGCGGATAGCGGATGGCAGACAAGCAGTTCAAATGGAGAATGGCCGGAAACAGGAGCAGAAATAGAATGAAAGTATATATCAGTGTCGATATTGAAGGTGTTACGGGCGTGACATCCTGGAAGGAAACGGAGCTGGGGGAAGCGCAGCATAAGCAGGCGGCGGAGCAGATGAAACGGGAAGCACTGGCGGCCTGTCAGGGAGCCCTGGATGCGGGGGTCGATGAGATCTGGCTGCATGACTCCCATGACAGCGGCATGAATCTGTGGATCGATGGATTTCCGAAAGAGGTAAAGGTGATCCGTAACTGGATGGGAACACCGGATTCCATGATGGCCGGCATCGATGAGAGCTTTGCAGCGGCCATCTGCATCGGTTACCACAGTGAAGGCGGCACGGACAGCAATCCGCTGTCCCATACCATGGATTACGGCAGCATCTTTACCTGCCGGGCCAACGGGGAGCTGATGAGCGAGCTGGAGCTGAACCGTTATGTCTGTGCCAAATACGGAGTTCCGGTGGTGTTTGTCAGTGGAGACCAGGCGCTGTGCGAGAAGGCGGTGCGGGTGATCCCGGGCATTGAGACCGTTCCCACCAAGGAGGGAATGGGCGGGGCCACCATCAACCGAAGTCCGGAGCTGGTCTGTGAGGAGATCCGGGCTGGTGTAGCCAAAGCGCTGAAGGCAGAGCCTGCTCCGGCTTTGGATCCGGAAACTCCGCTGACTCTGGAGATCATGTATCGCCGCCATCGGGATGCGAAGCGGGCCGGATATTATCCGGGGGTCTGTCAGGTGGATGCCCATACGGTGCGGTATGAGGCGAAAGATCTGAAGGATTTCATTACGACTTTTTACTTTATTCACTAAAGTGTTAATAATCACGCGTCACTTCATACTTGCGTGAATGGAGACGTGACGTGGTAGTTCATTGCGTGATCTGTAACGCGTGACCTGGTGGCACGTGATTCAATATTTTGATAAATCACTTGACTATATAAGGAGGTCCACTGATGTGGAAAATGATCGGGAACACTTATAGAAAATATCAGGAGGCGATCGACTACCTCTTCTGGGGCGTATGCACCACGGTGGTCAGCTGGGGAACCTATGCGTTGTTTGTTAAGGCAGCTGGGCTCAGTGTGGGCGTCGGCAATGTGATCTCATGGGTGTGCGCCGCATCCTTTGCGTATGTAACGAACAAGCTGTTTGTATTTAAGAGCCGTTCCTGGGACATGAAGCTGGTCCTGAGAGAAGTCAGCAGCTTTATGGGAAGCCGGGTGGTCACAGGAGTCGGGGAGATCGTGTCGGTTCCGCTGCTGGTCTCGATCGGACTGAACCAGGCGATTTTCGGCGTCAAGGGCTTTTTAGCCAAGGTGCTGGTGAGTGTCCTGGTGGTGATCGCGAATTATGTGCTGAGTAAGCTGTTTGTATTCAGACAGAAGAAATGAGGTTACAGCTCAGAAAGTTCGATTCCGCGAGGTGTTTTGCCGCGTATGCGGCAAAATCCCGAAGAAATAAGAAGAGGCATGGTTTGTTTACATTCGCGGGTGCAGGCGGCAAGGCACATCGCGGGAATTGCGTGAACCACAAACCGCAAACCATAACACCTACCCCGGTGCCGGCCGCTCATGGGTGAACCATAACGGGCAGTTGCGATAACCGGGGAATTCGCATATAATTGAATCGTAAATAAAGAAAACCACTGGTTTCAGTGGTTTTTTTGGTATGAAAAGACCTGACAGGTATTCGTCCCGGCTGCGAAGGCTGCGGCGTTTCGAAAGGAGTCGGGTTACAAAACAGAGGTTGCTCAATGAAGATTTCAATTATTGTTCCCTGCTATAACGAGGAGGGAAATGTGCTTCGGTTTTATGAGGTGCTGAAGCAGGAGCTGAGCTCCATCCTGGATAAGATCGAGCTGATTTTTGTAAATGACGGAAGCCGGGACGGCACCGGACAGAAGCTGCATGAGATCGCGGACCGGAATGAACTGCCGGTGAAGACGATTCATTTCTCCCGAAACTTTGGAAAGGAAGCGGCGCTGCGAGCCGGACTGGATCACGCGGACGGCGATTATATTTCGATCATCGATGCGGATCTGCAGCAGCGTCCGAAATACATTCTGGACATGCTGAATATCCTGTGGGCCGATGAGCGCTATGATGCGGTGGCCTGCTATCAGGGAGAACGCCGGGAGACGAAGACCCTGTCCTTTTTTAAAGACAGCTTTTATAAGATGATCAATGCAGTTTCGGAAGTGGAGCTGTATCGTTCAGCCAGTGATTTCCGGACCTTCAAACGGTCCGTACGCGATGCCATCTGCTCCATGAGCGAAAAGCAGCGCTTTTCCAAGGGCATTTTTGCCTGGGTCGGATTTAAGACCTACTACATGGAGTATCAGGTGGAGGATCGTTTCGAGGGTGAAACAAAGTGGAGCTTTACGAAGCTGTTTAAGTATGCCCTGGACGGCATTTTTGCATTCTCCACGTTCCCGTTAAACTGCATCTGTCTGGTGGGCATGTTCGGCGGTGCCATCGGTGCCATCTGGCTGCTGGCTCTGCTGATTTTGTGGGCTGTGACCGGGAAGGCTGTGTCGGTGGTCTGCCTGATCCTGGCTGCGCTGGTGTTCCTGACGAGCACCCAGCTTTTCTTTACCGGTCTGCTGGGACAGTATCTGTCCCGGATGTATGTGGAGATCAAGGACCGGCCGATGTACATCATGAAAGAGTATTATCATAACGAGGATCGTCTGGAACAGTAATGGGAGTCAACATGGAAAGACTGAAAAAATATACACCGTATCTGGTCATCCTGTGTATGCTGCTGGGGCTTTGCTGGCTCTTTCCGTATACCGGAGATGACTGGGCCTGGGGAAGCTCGATCGGCATCGAACGACTGAATACCTGGTTTTATAACTATAACGGACGTTACCTGGGCAATATCATGGCACTGATCATGACCCGGTCCAATCTGGTGAAGACCGTTTTGATGGCTGTTCTCCTGGGCATCTGCATCTGGGGCATCGTGAAGGTGGGCCGAAATCGTCTGGCTCTGCCGCTGACCTGCTTTCTGCTGGTGTTCGTTCCGAGACTGATCTTCCGGCAGGCCGTAGTGTGGACCGCCGGTTTTTCAAACTATGTGGTCTCGGCAGCGCTGGTCATGCTGTATGTGGTGGAGGCCTATCCCTATCTGCACGAAACGGTCAACGAAGATAAATGGAAGATCTCGCCGGTTAAGATCGTCGCCTTTCCGGTTCTTGGATTTTTAAGCTCTCTGCTGATGGAGAACATGACGATCTACGGTGTGGTTGTCTCGCTGGTCATGGTCGGCTACTGCCTGATCCGATGGAAAAAGCTGCCGCTGCATCTGCTTACCTACAGCGCGGGCACCATCGGCGGCGCCATCTATATGTTCTCCAATCTGGCCTATCATTCGATCCAGACCGGTGAGGACACCTATCGGACGATGGCATCCGGAACAGGCGGTCTGCTGTCGCGGGCCTGGGAGAACTATTCGACGGTGATCGCACCCCAGCTGGTTCAGGACAGCTTTGTGCTGAATCTGGCCCTGATCGCGGTGCTGATGCTGGCCTTTGGCTCACTGAGAAAAGAAATGAATGGAGCCTGTCGGATGCTTTGCGCAGGTTCGATCGGACTGATGCTGTTATATGTCAGTGCCTCCCTGCTGACGGGTCAGTACCTGACATCGGCTCACGGGGAGATCATGCAACGGTGGGAAGTGCTGGGAACCATCGTCTTTCTGGCAGCCTTGCTGGTCGGCTCTACGGTGATCTCTGTATACGGCAAGCGGTTTTGGGAAACACTGTTTGTAAACTGTTCCTGGCTGTGTATGCTGCTGCCCCTCCTGTTCGTAACACCGATCGGGGGACGTTGTCTGTTTTCGATCTATCTGTTTGAGATCCTGCTGGCGGTGGAACTGATCGGACAGTGTGATCTGAAGGAGGATTCGGAGGGACAGAGAAACCTCCGGAGAGGACTGGCTTTAGCCGCTTTGGGCGGAATGGCCTTTTACTATGTGATCTTCCTGGCGAATTACAAAACGGACCGGTCCAGACTGGCCTATATTCGCAGACAGGTGGAGAAAGGACAGACCGAGATCCGGATCCGTCAGTATCCCTATGAGGACTATCTGTGGTGCGCAACGCCCCAGACCGGAAGTGTCTGGGAAACAAGATATAAGCTCTATTATCATCTGCCGGAGGAGATCTCATTGCTTCCGGTGGCTTATTCGGAAGAATAGTAACAGTTCAGGCACGCATCGTCCCTGATTATTAATCATAAAGGAGTTGTGGAAATACCGATATGAAAGTATCTGTCATCATTGCGGCTTACAATGCAGAAAAATACGTAGCGGAAACACTGGACAGCGTTCTGGGACAGACACTGGATGACTATGAGGTCATCGTTGTCAACGACGGGTCATCGGACGGAACGAAGGAGATCCTGGATGAATACGGCAGCAGATCGGATCGGATGACGGTGATCCACAAGGAGAACGGAGGTCCCTCTCAGGCCCGAAATACAGGCCTGGACATTGCAAAAGGAGAATTTGTTTTCTTCTTCGATGCGGATGATATCCTGGACGTCAATGCCCTGGAATGGATGTATGACCGGGCCCAGGAGCAGAAGGCGGATCTGGTCATCGCGCGGTATGACGTGTTCAACGAGCTGCGGACCATCCCCATCACCAATATCAATGGCCTGACGGCAAAGGATGAGATCGAACGGTTCGATCCGCAGATCCTGTGGACCTTTTCGCTGTGCAACAAGCTGTTCCGACGCAGCGTGATCGAGGAGCATGGCCTGCGGCTTCCTCCGATCTCCTATTCGGAGGACGGCGTGTTTGTCATGCGGTATGTCTACGCCTGCGCAAGGATCACAGGTCTTCCGCAGGTCATTTTCCATTATCGCCGTCTGTTCAACGGGGATTCTTCCTCGATCACGGCAACGGTGTCTTTGAAAAAGATCCAGGACTATACGACCGCACACAACATGATCCTGGAGGCAGCCGAGGAGGCGGTGCTTCGGGAGAACAGGGGAAAATATACGGACCTGGCCCAGGCAAAACGGGAGGATATCCAGATCCGGGAATATATTGACGAGATCATCCGTAAGGAACTGACGGTTCTGGTGGATCAGTTTTATGTCAAATTCTGGAAGCTGGACGAGGAGACGGTGCGGGTGATCCGGGAGGAGCTGGACGAAAAGCTGGCCCGGATGGACGTTTACAATGCGGTGCTGCTGCGGGACAGCAGTCTGTATGCGGACATTGAGAGTCTGGAGATCACAAAGGAAGAGGCGCTGGCTCATGCCTATTTCACTGTAGCCTTTTATGGAGATGCACAGGATCTGGCCCTGCGGGAGGAGGAGTTGATCAAAGCTCTGACAGCTCTGACCATGCAGAATCTGGTACGTACGGAGCTGATTTTGCCGGAGACCCTGCGTGAGTTTGTACGGGAGCAGGAGCTTTTACAGGACAACATGGTGTTTATTCCGGTGGATGGACAGGATGCCTTCTATCGACAGGCACTGCGGCAGTCACGGGCTCCCTATATCGGTTTTTCAAACTGCCGGTTTGTGTATGCCAACAATTATCTGCGGTTCATCTATAAGAAGTTCCTGAAGAGTCAGGCGGATGGCCTGTCTCAGGTGACGTACTACATCGACCACGAGCGGATCCAGCCCCTGTATCCTCAGGTCCTGGCCATCAATTCGTTGAAGTGCGGCTACATGGCGAATGAGCTGCTGCAGCTGGATCATATCCTGGAAAACAAGTTCTTCAGACGGGAGTTTCTGATGAAGCACCAGGAGGTCTGGCAGGAGGATATGAATGCGGTGATCGACCTGCTGCGGGATCGGGGATACTATACCTTCCAGAATGACCGGATCGTATTCTTTAACGGAAACGAAGAGACCTTCCTGGAGTACCTGGGCCCCGAACGGACGGCTCTTTACCGGAAAAAGCTGGAGCAGACCGGCGAGTTCGCCCTGGACAGAAAGATGTCGAGACAGGAGCGTTCGGCAGCGCTGCTCAAGCTGGAGAAGATCTCCGAACGTAAGCCCAAGAAATTCAAGGACCGCGTTCTCCGCAAGGTGGGGCTGGAATTTATGAAGCTCCCGGTGAAGGAGCAGGTTCTGTTTATGTCGATCCGAAAGGACAGGGAGCTGGAGGGAAATGCCAAAGCACTGTACCCCCATGTTCGCGGTAAGAAGAAGGTCATTGCGAAGCAGCTGCCCCACAATATGTTTCAGGAAATGCGGATGATCTATGAGATCCTGCGCAGCAAGGTGATCGTAACGGATGATTATCTGCGTGATCTGCGGTATTTCCCGCTGAGACCGGAGCAGAAGGTGATCCAGCTGTGGCATGCCTGCGGTGCGTTCAAGCAGTTTGGTCAGTACGGCACCAATATGGCTGTATCGACGGATAAGGCGACCCATGCCCAGTACGATCTGGTGTGCGTCAGCGGACAGAAGATCCGATCGGTCTATGCGGATGCCTTTGATGTACCGCTGGAACGGGTGCAGGACCTGGGCTGCCCGAGAACGGATCTGCTCTTTGATCCGGCTTATAAGGAGGAGGCGGTCCGGCGCATCTATGAAAAGCATCCGGAGCTGAAAGGCAAGGAGATCATTCTCTATGCACCGACGTTCCGGGATATGGGAGGGGACCGCACGGTCTTTGTTCCCGATATTGATTTCGCGCGGCTGTCGGCGGCCATGCCGCCGGAGCAGGTGATGCTGATCTGCCCCCATCCGGTCATGAAGAATTCGATCGTGGACGGCAGCTATGACAACATTCGGGTCATGCGTGATTTTTCGACCAACGATTATATGCTGGTATCGGATATGCTGATCACCGACTACTCCTCGGTCATCTTTGAGTATGCGCTGCTGGGTAAGCCCATCGTCTTCTATTGCTACGATCTGGAGCTGTATAACCGGGGCTTCTACCTGGACTATCCGGCGGATCTGCCGGGAGAGGTGCTTAAAAGTCAGGAGGAGCTGGAGGCATTCCTGACCAGTCCGGACCGATCCGCTATCAGCGAACGATATCATACATTTATGGAGCAGTATATGTCGGCCTGTGACGGACACAGCTGTGAGCGCATCGCGGGACTGATCAACCGATATATGGAAGGAAAGTAAGCATGCAGGTGAAAAAGATTGCATTCGTCAATACCAACGGACAGGGGGTCAGTCTGGATTTTAAACGGATTCAGGACCGGCTGGCTCAGGAGGAGCAGTATCAGTTTTCATACTATGTGCAGAGCGGCAGCAAACGAAATCCGTGGGTACAGAAGGGCATGGAGATCGGACGCCAGGCATTTTGTGAGCAGGCGGATGCCGTGATCGTGAACGATCATTCCCTGCCCGGCGCAGATGGTATGCCGGCGCAGCAGAAGCGGATTCTGCTGGCAACGCCCTCCGAGTACTGGTTTGCCCAGTCTCTGGATCAGGCCGGTCAGGGAAGCGGAAAGAAAAAGGAGTTTTCTACCGTCACGCATTTGGCGTGTACCTCCCCCTTTATCCAAAACCTTCTGAATGAGCGGTATCAGCTGCGGCCTGATGCTGTCTGGGCCGAGACCAACTCTCCCTTTGTGGGGGAACTTAAACAGGAGGACGAACGCAGGCGATTGAGGGATCAGCTGAAGCAGGACTATCCGGGCATCCAGAATCGAAAGATTCTGCTGGTACTGACCTTTAAGGAAACCAACAGGGACATGACCGATGAAGCGACTATGCTGTCCCTGGATGTCCATCGGCTGTTTGAACAGTGGGGAGATGACTGGTTTTTGCTGACGAACAGTAAAAATCTGATCCGAAACCTGGATCGAAGCGATCTGACCGACGAAGACTGCCAGAGGATCGGCCTGGTCCAGCAGAAGATGCTGATCCGGGATATGGTGAAGGCAGCGGATTTTCTGGTGACGAACCACGGAACCCATGCCTGTGAGGCAGCAGCCGCAGGAAGACCGGTCCTGGCGCTTCAGTATAAGAACCGGGCTTTTGAACAGTATATGCAGGCGAACTACAGCGAGCTGTGTCTGACTTCGATCCAGGAGCTGATCGATGCAAAGACGGCATCCCCGGCAAGGGAGGCGGGCTACCGGCGTTTTTGCGCGGAGCATACCTATGCGGATGGACAGCCGGCGGTGGACTGCATTGTCCGGTGGCTGGAGTAAGCGAAGCTTTGTGGGGAGCTAAGGGATGAAAACGGGATATAAAAGGATCGGAACCCTGGGGGCGGCTTTTTTGCTTTCGGTGAGTCTGGCGGCAGGCGCAGCAGCGGCACAGGCACAGGCGCAGACGGAAGAGCAAAGTGCATTGGTGACGGAAAGCATGACGTCGGAACGGGAAAAGGCCCAGCAGGAGTTCCTGGATATTTTCACACAGAGATTTGCATTTGAGGGCGAAGGAACAAGGGAGAAGCCGTTTCTGATCAACGATTATGAGGATCTTTGCCGGCTGCGTGACAGCGTGAACGTGGGGGTGACCTACGAAACCGTCTGTTTCCGGCAGACGGCTCCCATTGAAATGGAAGATGAAAACTGGACACCCATCGGAGACCGGAGCGAGCAGCTGGTCTTCAAGGGAACCTATGACGGCGGCGGCTTCGGCCTGTCCGGGGTCTGCATCGATACGGAGAAGGCGGCGCTGTTTGGATATCTGGACGGAACCGTGCAGAATCTGGGAATCGAAAGCGGCCTGATCCGGGGAACCGATGCGGCAGCCATCGCGGCCTCGGCCGGCAGTCAGTCGAAGATCATCAACTGCTATAATCTGGCGGAGATACGAGGTGAGAACTCGGCAGCCGGAATCGTAACGGACAGCAGCGGAAGCCTGCTGTATTGCCGCAATCTTGGAAAGCTGGAGGCCGGAACGGAAGAGACCTTTGTGGCGGGGATCTGCCATAAGGGAAGTGCTTCGATCCGGGACTGCAGCGCAGCCAGGCAGCAGCAGAACGTGACCCCGGCCTTTTTTACCGGGGAACTGATCCATGTGAGCAGTACGGATTCGGATGAGCAGATGGAACGGTCGATCCAAAGCGGCTACGGGAACTGGGCGGATTACCGAAAGCTTGAACTGGTTCAGCTGAGTGATCTGGTGCAGATGAACTGCCAGGAGGGCCGTCTTTTCTTTGAGGGAGACGGGCCGGAGAAGGTCTTTTTATCGGAGAGCCGGATCGGCGATCTTCCGCCCCTCTGTCTGGGCGGCTGTGCGCTGCTGGTTCTGATCCTGGTGGCCTGGAAAACGCTCAGCTCCGGAAAAATGAGTGAAAAGACGGAAGCGAAGTCCGAGGCCGGGGCGAAAAAGGACCAGAAAAAAAGCGGGAAAGCAGCCGGACTGAAACGGACGGAAGAAAAGGGCTCGGCCGAAACGGTGACGGCTGGCTCCGGTACGGCGGACGGTTCGGAAAAGACGGACGGTTCGGAAAAGGCGGCCAGAAGACGACTTCGGATCTGTCAAGCGGCGGGCTGTGTCCTGACGCTGACCCTTACCTTTGGCGGCTTTACTGCGATCTGCAGCGTCATGAAAAACAAGAATCGGGACGGCATCGTAAACTACAAGCATTTCTATGAGCAGGAAGCAGGCAGTACGGATGTGCTCTTCCTGGGTTCCAGCAAAATGGGCATGAACATTGACGGCGAGACCTTGTGGACCCGGTATGGTCTGACCTCCTACGATCTGTGGGCCGGTTATCAGACCTTCTGGAGCACCTATGACTTCCTGACGGAGGCGATTCGGGTGTCGAAGCCCCGGGTGGCGGTGCTGGATGTTTCAGCCTTCAGCTACGGCTCGGATTATTCCACCGGTCATAAGAAGATCCTGAACACCTTCGGATTGAAGATGGGACCGGCCAAGCTGCAGGCGGTGCTTCATTCCTGCGAGGCGGAGGAGCTGTCGGATTACCTGCTGGAGTTCCCGCTGTTTCATGAGCGTTACGCCAATCTGACGGAAACGGATTTTAAGGAGCCGGCCATTCATTTCAACATGGGCTACAATTCGCGCTACGGCCGAAAAGACATCGCCTATGATCTGAGCGGTCTGGAGGACCTGTCCATGCGGGCCCCGGATGAAAAGGAGCTCTATTATCTGCAGAAGATCATCGACCTTTGCAAAGAGGAAGAGATCGAGCTTCTTCTGATCAAGACTCAGTCACCGACCTGGTCCAAGGAAAAGGGACTTTACAATTTTACCCGCTGGTTTGCCGGGGAAAACGATGTTCCGTATCTGGATCTGAACGAGCTGCAGGAGGAGACCGGCTTTACCAGTCAGGACTTTATGCCCGACGCGGTCCATCTGAACATGTATGGCGGACGAAAGAACGCGGAATATCTGGGACGCTACATCCTGGAGAATTTTCAGGTGGATACGGAAAAGACGGAAACACTGCAGGATAAGTGGAACGAGACGGCAGCCATCATTACGAACAGCTTCATTCGCGTGATCGACGATAATGAAGACTATTTCGATGAGCTTCGCCGGGATAAAAAGACCGTGATCGCCGTACCCTACGGCATGAACGGAAAGAAGACAAAGAGCTATCGCCGTCTGTTTGATCAGCTGGTGGGCACCGAGTACGAGTGCTGGGATAAGGCGGATTACTGCTACGGTGAGGAGGAGCAGCGAACCTTCCAGCTGGGAAGTACAGAGCTGACGGTCACAAAAGAGTACGATCAGATGATCATCGACGTAAAGAACGACAAAAAGGTCACGATGACCGAATCCGGCACCGCCATCATTGTGTATGATGAGGTGACGGACCGGCTGGTGGATATTGCCCTGTTTACAGAGTCGAAGGATTATAAGATCGTGCATGGATATTAAGGAGGTGCGGGTATGAGAGCAGAAACAGTGGTAAGCGACATGTTTCATACCATCACCTTCGGTGAGTGGTGGGAGACCCTGTCGACCTCCTTCATTTCCTTTTACTTCATCGCTTTTGTGCTGGTGCTGGCGCTGATCTACTATCTGATGCCGAAACGCGGGCAGTGGCTGATCCTTCTGATCGGCAGCGCGGCCTTCTACAGTCTGGGCGGTCTGACGACGCTGCTGACGGTGATGGAGACGGCGGTGATCGTATGGGGCGTGGCCCTGTGCATCGAGCGGACGGACCGGAAGCAGAAGGGGAAGCGAAAGGCCTTTCTGATCCTGGGTGTGCTGATCCTGCTGGGGATGCTGGTGTTCACCAAGAGCTATTCCCTGTTTAAGTTCCGGTTCCGCTATGTGATCCCTCTGGGTATTTCCTATTACACGTTTTCAGCCATTGCCTATCTGGCGGATGTGTACTGGAACAAGGACCGGGCGGAGACCAATGTGCTGAAGCTGGCGCTGTTTCTGCTGTATTTTCCGAAGATCCTCCAGGGCCCCATCGCAAGGCATCGCCTGCTGGGACCGCAGTTGTGCCAGGGACATGCGTTCCAGTACCGGAAATTCTGCTTTGGCATCCAGCTGGCCCTCTGGGGCTATTTCAAAAAGATCGTGGTGGCAGACCGGCTGGCGGTACTGACCGGTGCGATCTTCGGAAACTATGAAAAGTATGGCGGAGCGGTGCTGTTTCTGGCCATGATCATGGCGGCCATGCAGCTTTACTGCGACTTCTCGGGATGCATGGATATCGCCGGCGGCGTGTCGGAGATGTTCGGCATTGAACTGGAGCAGAACTTCAACCATCCCTTCTTTGCCAGATCCGGATCGGAATTCTGGCAGCGCTGGCATATGACCCTGAGCGGCTGGTTCAAGGATTATCTGTTTATGCCGGTATCTCGAAGCGGCTGGGTCAGAACGATCAGCAAGGCGGTGGGAAAACGGTTTGGTTCCACCGGACGCAAGAATACCATCATTCTGATCGCTTCCTTTATGGTGTGGCTGTCCACCGGTGTATGGCACGGAACGGGTGTCCCGTATGTGGCCTGGGGCCTGTACTGGTATCTGGTAACGTCCTCCTCCACGCTGCTGGGCGGCGTCTATGAAAAGGGAAGAAAACGTTTTGGCATTTCCGAGGAGCAAAAGGGCTGGCAGGTCTTTCAGATGGTCCGCACCTACCTGATCTTCAGCTTTGGCCGAATTCTGACGATCCCCAATGATCTGGCCGTTACCGGCGAGATCCTGCGGCGGTATGTGATGATGCCGCGCTTCTGGCAGCTGTTTGACGGCAGCATGCTAAAGCTGGGGCTGTCCGGGCTGGAGTGTGTGATCCTGATCTTTGGTATCCTGATCGTATGGGCGGTGGATGTACTGCAGACCCGGTGTGCACTGCGGGAAAAGATCGCCGGCTGGAATATGCTGTACCGGGCTTTGTTTTACAGTCTGGCGGTGATCACGCTGCTGATCTTCGGACGCTATGGACTGGGTTACGGAAACACGACATTCACCTATATGAACTTCTGATAAGTATGATCTGTTGGAATCTTGGTTACTGTTCGGCAGTTTGCTTCCATGAGGTGTTTGGCGGCGTGTGCGGCAAAATTCCGGAGGCTTTGAACGGTTACAGTTCACGTGAAATGTAACTTTCATTCGGTTTGAATGATTTTGGCCGGGGGATTCTGCTTGACAGCACTCATAAAACAGATAGAATAAGTGACAAAGAACAATCGAGCTTGATAGAGGCGCGGTATTGAAAAGTAGGCTGCAGCGATAGTTGGGGAACTGCTGCAGACGAAAGGCAACACCGCCGAAGGCTTTTAGCTACCCGAGGTAGAGGCCTGGGCTGCAGGAGAAGATGCTGCAGACTGTCACGACAAGTGGAGCGCTATCATAGGACATAGATTTGAGTCACGAAACGGTGAGACAGGATATGAAACCATGAACAGCGTAGGTTGTTCATGGTTTTTTTGCGGGCAATTCTAAACGGAATGGCCTGCAGGCCCGATGAAGATCGGGCAGGTATCCGGACAATCGCCGCAGAGCGGCTAACGAGCTATGCACGGTTTGTCCTGAAAACAGGAAGGAGAAAAATATGAAAGGAACAAAAGCAAGGATCACATGTCTGATCACTATGCTGCTGACCTTTACCTGGTCACTCTGGGCTTTCGCTCAGGAAGCAGCAACGGAAGCGATGGAAGTCGCTACCGAAGCAGCTGAAGTTGCGGCAGCTGCAGCGGAGTATACTCCGAAAATGTACGCAACCTTCTGGGCCCTGGTACCGCCCATCGTAGCGATCGTACTGGCCCTGATCACCAAGGAGGTTTACAGCTCCCTGTTCATCGGTATCGTCATCGGCGGTCTGTTCTACTCCGGCTTCAGCTTTGAGGGAACGGTCCTTCACGTATTTGAAGACGGTATCGTAGGTTCTCTGGTAGATTCCTACAACATGGGTATTCTGGTATTCCTGGTTGTGCTGGGTATTATGGTCTGCCTGATGAACATGGCCGGCGGATCGGCTGCCTTTGGCCGCTGGGCAACGGACCACATCAAGAGCAGAGCCGGCGCACAGCTGGCCACCATCCTGCTGGGTGTGCTGATCTTTATCGATGACTATTTCAACTGTCTGACCGTCGGCAGCGTTATGCGCCCGGTAACCGACAAGCACAACGTATCCAGAGCAAAGCTGGCGTACCTGATCGACGCTACCGCTGCTCCGATCTGTATCATCGCTCCGATCTCTTCCTGGGCCGCAGCCGTTACCGGCTTCGTTGAGGGAGAGGACGGCTTTAAGGTATTCATCAATGCCATCCCGTATAACTATTATGCGATCCTGACCATCGTGATGATGGTTGGCCTGGTTCTGATGAGAGTGGACTTTGGTCCGATGAAGAAGCATGAGGTCAATGCTCTGAAGGGCGACCTGTACACCACTCCGGACAGACCCTACGCTAACGCACAGCAGGACGACGGCGACGCAAAGGGAACCGTCATCGATCTGGTATTCCCGATCATTTCTCTGATCATCTGCTGCGTGATCGGCATGATCTATACCGGCGGCTTCTTCAGCGGTACCGGATTTGTGGAGGCCTTCTCCAACAGTGATGCTTCCGTAGGCCTGATGCTGGGCAGCTTCTTTGCACTGGTGATCACCATCGCATTCTATGCGGTTCGCCGTGTGCTGAAGTTCAGCCAGTCCATGTCCTGCATCCCGGAGGGCTTCAAGGCCATGGTTCCGGCGATCCTGATTCTGACCTTTGCGTGGACCCTGAAGACGATGACCGACAGCCTTGGCGCCAAGATCTTTGTGGCTGAGGTGGTTAAGAATGCATCCGGCGGAATGGTCAGCATCCTTCCGGCTGTGATCTTCCTGGTAGCCTGCTTCCTGGCTTTCGCAACCGGTACCTCCTGGGGTACCTTCGGTATCCTGATCCCGATCGTTGTATCGGTATTTGAGGGAACCGACCCGACTATGATGATCATCTCCATTTCGGCATGCATGGCCGGCGCTGTCTGCGGTGACCACTGCTCCCCGATTTCGGATACCACCATCATGGCATCTGCCGGTGCCCAGTGTAATCACGTAAACCATGTCAGCACCCAGCTGCCCTACGCAGTACTCTGTGCAGTGGTTTCCTTTGTGACCTACATCCTGGCCGGCTTCATCCGCAATCCGTGGATCGTACTGCCGATCGGTATCGCTCTGATGCTGATCGTGCTGGCTGTGATCAAAAAGACCGTTGCTTCCGATGCAGAGTAAGCAGTGAACAAAGGATCACGGACGTTCGCGCAGCGAATGAAAACAAAATAAAAGAATACGAGAGGACTCAGTCGAAACGGCTGGGTCCTTTTTTACGCCTCCGCTCTCATACGGGCATGAAGCGGAGAGGTGACTTTTGACACAATAATCCCTGCTATAGTGCATATTGCATGAAAATAATAATGATAATCTTTACTAATTTTCTTGCCTTTGATATTGTTTTAACAATGTCCGCTGTGCTATAATACCTTCAACAGCTAAGAAAACAGGTTTGGGAGCCGGGGCGATGGCAGGATCGGCAGGAAGCCTGCAGTTTACTGCGCGAACGGCAGCCACGAACCATCAAGAGGATACGAGTTAATACAAGTAAAATACAAGGAGGAAAACAATGGTCAACTGCAGCAATAACAAGGTTACGGAAGATATCCGCTATGTAGGTGTCAACGATCATCAGGTGGATCTGTTTGAGGGACAGTACAAGGTCCCCAACGGCATGTGCTACAATTCCTATGTCATCCTGGATGAGAAGGTGGCGGTTATGGATACCGTTGACCAGAACTTCACTCACGAGTGGCTGGACAACATCGAGTGTGTACTGGATGGCCGCAAGCCGGATTATCTGGTGGTACAGCACATGGAGCCGGACCACGCTGCCAACATCGAAGCGTTCATGAACAACTATCCGGAAGCAAAGGTGGTTGCCAATGAAAAGACCTTTGTGATGATGGCCAATTTCTTCCGTAAGCTGAATCTGGAAGGCCGCAAGGTAGAGGTAGGCAACGGCGGAACCCTGGAGCTGGGCAAGCACACCCTGACCTTCGTATTTGCACCGATGGTTCACTGGCCGGAGGTTATGGTTACCTATGACAGCACGGATAAGGTGCTGTTCTCCGCAGACGGTTTCGGAAAATTCGGTGCCCTGGATGTGGAAGAGCCCTGGGATGATGAGGCTCGCCGCTACTACATCGGCATCGTTGGCAAATACGGCAAGCAGGTACAGGATCTGCTGAAGGTAGCCGGCGGTCTGGACATTGCCACCATCTGCCCGCTGCACGGACCGATCCTGACTGAAAATCTGGGCCATTACATCAAGAAGTACGACCAGTGGTCCTCCTATGCGGTAGAGGAAGACGGTATTGTGGTTGCCTACACCTCGGTTTACGGTCACACCAAGGCAGCTGTTGAGCTGGTGGCTAAGAAGCTGAAGGAAAAGGGATGCCCGAAGGTCGTTGTTTATGATCTGGCCAGAGATGATATGGCGGCTGCGGTTGCCGATGCGTTCCGTTACGGCAAGCTGGTGCTGGCAACCACGACCTACAATTCGGAGATCTATCCGTTCATGAAGTTCTTTATCGATCATCTGACCGAGCGCGCCTTCCAGGGCCGTACCATCGGTCTCATCGAGAATGGTTCCTGGGCCCCCATGGCTGCAAGAATCATGAAGGATATGTTTAAGAACAGCCAGAAGATCACCTGGGCGAAGAATACGGTCAAGATCATGTCCTCCCTCAGTGACGAGAACCTGCAGCAGATCGAGGCTCTGACGGATGAGCTGTGCCGTGAGTATCTGGCACAGAACAGTGACAGCGCCAACAAGAACGATATGACGGCTCTGTTCCGCATCGGCTACGGTCTCTATGTGGTTACCTCCAACGACGGCAAAAAGGATAACGGTCTGATCGTGAATACCGTGACCCAGCTGACGGATAATCCGAACCGTGTGGCGGTGAACATCAATAAGGCAAACTATTCCCACCATGTGATCAAGCAGACCGGCGTGCTGAACGTTAACTGCCTGTCCGTGGAGGCTCCCTTCAAGGTCTTCCAGAACTTCGGCTTCCAGAGCGGCCGCGCAGTGGACAAATTTGCAGACTGGGAAGGAACCGCCCGTTCCGATAACGGCCTGCTGTTCCTGACACGTTACATCAATGCCTTCATGTCTCTGAAGGTAGAGCAGTATCTGGATCTTGGCACCCACGGCATGTTCATCTGCTCCGTGACCGAGGCCCGTGTTCTGAGCGATAAGGAGACCATGACCTACACCTACTATCAGAATAACGTAAAGCCCAGACCCCAGACCGAGGGTAAGAAAGGCTATGTCTGCAAGGTCTGCGGATATATCCACGAAGGCGAGGAGCTGCCGGATGACATCGTATGTCCGCTGTGCAAGCATGGCGCTGCTGACTTTGAACCGATCGGTTAATGAGGTTGAGGTGAAGTGCAGGAGAGGGTGAACCGAAAGCAGTGAAGCTGCGGGGAAACGTATAGTCTGTGATCACAACTGAAAACATAGTCAAGGAGATCCTGATGCCGGGGAGGCACGGGATCTCCTTTTTGCCTTATACTCTTACGAGTCTATGTTAATATTTCAGCCTGTACAGTCATGATGTTCAGTGGCTCCGGTACTCTTGTGCGCGACGGAATTTTTTCTTTTCACACCAAAAAAGTTGTGCTAGAATATGAAAATGCTTAATTTAATTAAGTTTACGCGGTGGAGATACAGCTTTTGACCATCTCCGCAGCAGATGAAGACAGAAAAAAAGGTGCGCCGCCGGCGTGTCGCAGAATTGATGGAGGGATATTCCTATGGCAGAAATCAGACGCCCGGATGATATGGTCCGGATCACTACTCCTGAACTGGCTGATGCTTTCATCGAAGAGCAGATCAAGCTGATCCAGGAACAGGTTGGAGATAAGAAAGTATTGCTGGCACTTTCCGGTGGTGTTGATTCATCCGTTGTGGCAGCTCTGCTGATCAAGGCAATCGGCGAACAGCTGGTTTGTGTGCATGTAAACCACGGTCTCCTTCGTAAGGGCGAGCCGGAGCAGGTTATCGAAGTATTCCGCAATCAGATGAATGCAAACCTGATCTATGTGGATGCTGTAGACCGCTTCCTGGACAAGCTGGCCGGTGTAGAAGATCCGGAGACCAAGAGAAAGATCATCGGCGGCGAATTCATCGAAGTATTCGCTGAGGAAGCAAGAAAGCTGGACGGCATCGAGTTCCTGGCACAGGGAACCATCTGGCCGGATATTCTGGAGTCTGAAAACGGAATCAAGGCACATCACAACGCAGGCGGACTGCCGGAGGATATGCAGTTCGAGCTGGTAGAGCCGGTTAAGATCCTGTTCAAGGATGAGGTTCGTGTAGTCGGTGAGCGTCTTGGCCTGCCGCATGGCATGGTATATCGTCAGCCGTTCCCGGGACCGGGACTGGGCGTACGCTGCCCGGGTGCCATCACCCGCGATCGTCTGGAAGCAGTACGTGAATCCGATGCGATCCTTCGCGAAGAGTTCGACAAGAACGGCCTGGCAGACAAGGTATGGCAGTACTTCACCGTTGTTCCGGATTTCCGCTCTGTAGGAATCAAGGATGACAAGCGTGCCTTCGAGTGGTGCTGCATCGTACGTGCGGTAAACACCATCGACGTAATGACCGCAACCGTAGCGGATATCCCCTACGACGTAATGTGCCACATCACCGATCGTATCACCCACGAAGTACCGGGAATCAACCGCGTACTGTACGACTTCACTCCGAAGCCGACCGGAACGGTAGAGTTTGAATAGACCCCATTCCTCTGGAAAACCTTTATTTATAGGCTTTCCAGAGGAGTTTTCTTTTGAATGGCTACAAATTGGCTACACTTGTCATTTGGCTACCATTCAGTACGGTAGTTCCGTTAATAATATTTTCAAGCTGTTTTGCTACTTCTGTCTGCTTATTTGGATACAGATGACTATAGGTGTCTAAAGTTGTCTGTATTTTTTCATGTCCGAGACGATCTGCAATCAAAAGTGGCTGGCAACCCATTTCGATTAATAAACTGGCATGTGAATGGCGAAGATCATGGACACGGATTTTTTTCACACCGGATTTTTTGCATCCTCGCAGCATTTCATGATTGAGAAAACTTTTGGTGTATGGAAATAGCCGATCATTAGTCTGAATTTCATAACACTTTGCCATATATTCTTTCAGACAGTCGGAAAGCGTTTGCGGGATTGTGACTACCCGATTACTTTTAGGCGTTTTTGGTGGCCAGATGACATCTCGACCATTAATTCTCTGAAAAGTTTTATTGATAGTAATCGTGTTGTTTTCTAAATCTATGTCTGCCGGAGTCAGCGCACACAATTCGCCTACCCGCATTCCAGTGTAATACATAGTCATAAAAGCAGCGTAAGAAGCTGGCTTGTCTTGCACAGCTTGAATAAATTGTTCGAATTCTGCTTTTGTCCAGAATTGCATTTCTTCGGCTTTGCTTTTGCCCATACTTCCGGCTTTTGTGCAAGGATTTTCTCGTAGATCGTAATATTTTACCGCATAATTGAACATGGCGGTCAACTGATTGTTGATTGCTTTCAGGTAAGTCTGAGAGTAAGGCTTGCCGTTTTCGTCACGATAAGCAGTTAACTGATTCTGCCATCTGCGAATGTCTTTTGGCGTAATTTCATTGATTGGCATTTTACCAAATACAGGAAGAATCTTTTTGTCAATCATATAGTGTTTGCTGATGATTGTGGATTCTTTCAATCTATGCCCCATATCTTCAAAATACAAATCTACAAAATCCTGAAATAACATTCCTACATCAGCAGTAGCTTTATTCAGAAAATCATGTTCCCATTCCAAAGCTTCTTTTTTTGTGGCAAAACCACGTTTTTTCTTGTGGATAGTTTTTCCAGTATAGTCTTTGATTCGGATCTGTGACATCCATTTTCCTGTTGTATCTTTTGTTACTGACAAATCACATCATTCCTTTCGTAAGAGTTTTAAACTCATCGTAGAAAGGTTATTTGCCAGAAAAGAGTTCGTTCCTTCTTTTCAATCGTGTCTCTGTATCCAGATCTTCCGATTCAGTCATTTCTACACCCTGCGAAGCATAGTAGGCAAGAGTTTTGTCTTTCCAATCTTCATAGGCATCTTTTGACATGCAATACTGCTGAAAAGATTCTCTGTTATTTTCCCATTCTTCGAGAAATAGACACATATCAGCATTTTGCTCAGCTGTTTTATCTTTTCCATCAAATGTAATAGAACACTGCCAACCGTCATGGTGAGGCGGTCTTTTTGTTTCTATGGAAAAACGAAGTCCGCTGATTTTTTCCAGTTGAAACAGACATTCCATTACATCGGAAAGACAGTCAAATTTAAAATCGCCTGTCTGGTGACCGAGAAGATAAGTGGAAGTGGTATCGAGTACTTTTGCCAGCTCATTAATCATAGCAATGGACACTTCGATTTCTCCACTTTCATATTTCTGGATGGTACGGAGGGATTTTCCCAGAAGGTTTGCCAATTCTTTCTGGTTATAACCTCGTTTCTTTCGGAGCAGTTTAATCCGCTCCCCTATTGTTGAGTCTTTTATTTCGTTCATTTTTTATTCACCTCATGGATAATATAACACACAATAAAACGAATTACAAGTGCGTATTACTGAAAAAATAATTTGACAAATACGAATAAGTGACGTATTATATAAAAGCGAACTAAAAGTGCATATATATGACGTGAAAAATAATTTCGTATAAGATAAGACGTATCAAAAATGCACTTATGATAGAAAATCAACAGGATTGGAGGGGATTATATGCAAATCAATGTATCTTATATTACCGCAAATGATATTATGACTATCCTTGGCGTGGGACGGAGCAAGGCATATGAAATTGTGCGGGAAATGAACGAAGAACTGGAAGAAGCCGGATACAACATTATTAAAGGGAAAGTGCCGGTACGGTATTTCCAGAAAAAGTATTATGGCTGCGAGATGAAAATGGAATGAGTATCTTTCAGATTGTAAAAGAGACTGTTACTGCAAGGCAGGCTGTTGAGCATTACGGGATCAGGGTAAATAAAAATGGGATGATCTGTTGTCCGTTCCATAATGACAGACATCCCAGTATGAAAGTGGACAAAGGCTTCTATTGTTTTGCTTGCGGAGCGAAAGGTGATGTGATTTCTTTTGTGTCAAAATTATTTTGTCTTACACCGCTGGAAGCAGCGAAGAAGCTGGCAGAAGATTTTCAAGTTCCGATTAAGAAAGGGGGCCCTAAAAAGGGGCGTGCTTTGAAAAAGACCGGGTTGCCGAAAAGAACATTGTATCAGACGGAGCAAAAATTCGAAGAGTGGGAAAAATACTGCATTCGAATTTTGTCAGAGTATCTTCATCTCCTGGAAAAATGGAAAGTATTATACGCACCAAAATCGCAGGGAGAAGAATGGAAAGATGAATTTGTAGAAGCATGTCATCAGCTGGAAAAGGTTAATTATTATCTTGATCTGTTATTTAATGGAGAGTTACAGGATAGAATTGGATTTTTTATAGCGAACGGAAAGGATGTGGAGAAAATTGAGAAACGAATGGAAAAATATAGACGAAAGTACGATGGAGAAACTGAAAGAAGCATTAGATCAGAGAGAGAAGATATCTAATGTGGATTCTATGGAATGGTGTGAGGATGGACAGATTGATGAGGTGGCATTCTGTGAAGCTTTTTTGCAGAAGCTACCGTTAAAATGCATTAATAATGTGTTTTTTGGATATGACGGTATGATATCGGATAACGAAGTGGAGAAAGAAATATATGGCATGATAAAACCGTTTCTTACAAAAGGAATTTCCAAGAAGGTAAAACAGCTTTTGGAAGTTCTTCGACTGGAAGCATATTCAGAGGAGTTGCCGACACAGTTGGATCGGATTCATGTGAAAAATGGAACATATTTTTTGGATGGAGAATTTACAGAAGAGAAAGATTTCTGCTTGAATCGGCTTCCGGTAAATTATGAAAATAGAGAATATCAGCCAGTCAGGTGGCTACGATTTTTGTCGGAATTATTGGAACAAGAAGATATCGCTACCTTGCAGGAGTATATGGGTTACTGTCTGATTCCGTCCAACAAAGCACAAAAATTGCTGATTATATTAGGAAAAGGCGGAGAAGGAAAGTCTCGTATTGGTTTGGTTATGCGTAAAATCCTTGGAGTGAATATGAATGTGAGCAGCATCCAGAAAGTAGAACATAACCGTTTCGCCAGAGCAGATCTGGAATACAAATTGTTGATGGTTGACGATGATATGAAACTGGAAGCTTTAAAAGACACTAATTATATCAAATCCATTGTAACACTGGAAGATAAGATGGACTTGGAGAAGAAATCAAAGCAGAGTGTTCAGGGAAGTTTATATGTTCGATTTCTTTGTTTCGGAAATGGAAGCCTGAGTGCATTGCATGACCGTTCTTATGGATTTTACCGCAGACAGATCATTCTTACAGTCAAAGATATACCACCGGGAAGAGTGGATGATCCGTACCTAATTGAAAAATTGCAGATGGAAGCCGATGACATTTTTCTCTGGTGCCTCGATGGACTGAAACGGTTACTGAAGAACGATTATCGCTTTACCATCAGTGAGCGTGCAAAAAGAAATCTTCATGAAGCAATGGAGTCTGGGAATAACATTATCGCTTTTATGCAGTCGACAGGTTATATCCGGCTGGAACAAAACACATCTGCTACTTCCAGAAATCTGTATCAGGCATACTGTCGCTGGTGCGAGGATAATGCGGAGAAACCTATGAGTGCGAGAAGTTTTTCGGGATATTTGAAGGAAAATGAGAAGAAGTACAGCATCCGATATTCTACAAACATTACTTCGGATAATGGGAAAAGTGCCAGAGGATTTCAGGGGATTCATACGCAGATCCGGACGGATAACTTTCGCTGATACAGAAAAAGAGAAAGTGCCGGAGAAAGCGTATATGCGTATAACTGTAGGAAAAAAAGAGACTTTCAGGATGGTGGAAATGTGTGTGGATACGCTTATACACTTATACGGATAATTTTTAAATCGTTATTGAATTAAAATGCCCGGATACGGGCAAAGAAATAGGGCGGATACGCCATAATTGGAAGCATTTTAGTGAAAAAGAATAGGAAGTTGGGTAAATTTAAGCCCTCGGCGATTGAGAGCGAAATACACCCATCGCACAAACCTACGGTTTATACTCTGTGTATTTCGCTCTGCGAGGCTTATGCCGGATACGGCAATCAGTTCGTAAACAGGCGCCTATGCACCTACTCACAGTAAAGCCGGTTAAAGCCGAGAAAGGAGGATGCTTATAGGCAGACATTCATTTATCAGACAAAGCAAGCTGTCCGATGTGGCAGGAAGGATTGATTATATTTCCAATCCGAAACGACAGGAATATCTCTATGCAACCTATCAGACAGAAGGGGCAACATCGGAGTTATGGAAAAATCTTGCAAGAGAAAACCAGTTGGATTTTAAGACAAGTGGATCGGCAGGGAAATGTATTGAAGGGCGTGAGTTCATCATTGCGCTTCCCGAAAGTTTTGTTCAGTACAGGGCAGATGATGTGGTAAGACTTTTTACGGAAACGTTTCATAAAAGATACGGTGTGGAGTGCATCGCTGCCCTTCATCACAACAAGACAAAGACGAATTATCATATTCATTTGGTATTCAGTGAACGGAAAATGTTGGAACAACCCGAAGTAAAAATTGCTACCCGAAATATGTTTTATGATGAGCAGGGAAAGCATAGACGCACAAAGAAAGAGGTTTTAGACAATCAGGGCAATCTTCGGGCGGGGTGCAGTATTATCCCAAAAGGGGAAGCTTATGAAAGCCATATCTTCACGAAAAAGGATGAATGGTTTAAGAATAAAGCCTTTACCAAAGAAGTAAAGGAATTGTTTACCGATACGATCAATCGATATGTAAAAGAAGAATCAGAAAAACTATCCCTATTCCAACAGGGCGGCGTATATCTGGCAACGAAGAAAATCGGAAAGAACAACCCGAAAGCAGAGGAGATAAAGGCAGACAATGCGGCAAGGCAGGAATGGAATCGGACAGTTGATGTGGCATTGGTTGAGGGCGTTCCTGAAGAAGATATTTTGAAGATTAAGCAGGAAAAAATCACAGAAAAAACGCTACAATCTATCAGGACACATGGTTGGCTGCCGGATATGTTCCGTCAGATTATCCGAGGTGCAAAAGACTTTTTGCAGGAGATAATTTTAAAATTTAAACTACCGCCGAAACCTGTACCAAAGATTGATTTGCAGGAATGGAAAGATATGCAGAAGCTCATGTATGAATTGCAGAGACAGTCAATAGAGATAAAACGCACACAGCAGGATATTTCTTCTTTGAAAAAGCAACTGTCAGAGTTACGAGGACTATTTAAAGGCAAAGAGCGAAAATCTCTGGAAGGGCGAATAGAACTGTTAGAGGATTTGGAAAAGCGTCTGCATAGGAGTATGGAGCAGATAGTAAAGCGAGAAGGTTATCCTAATGTGCAATCTTTTCAGAAGGTCTATAACAAGGCAGAAGCACTAATCATGGAATACAATGAAGAACTGCGAGCATGGAAAAATCAGACGGAACAGAAAAAAGAGAAACCGTTGGTACAGCCGAAAAAAGCGAGTGTACTGGAAAAGCTGCACCGTTATCAGCAGGAAGGCAGACAGCAAACGAAACGGTCAGTTAAGAAAAAATCTATGGATAGAGAACGATAAGAAAGGTGGAAAATGCCTTAGAAGGGCTTATTCGATAGGATGACATATACATAAAACCTTATTGAATTTCAGCTTCATTTCTGAAATTCAGTAAGGTTTTTTAGTATCGAAGCACTATATTATCTAATGAATGATATTCATAATGTTGCGAAATTGTTATTAGTAATTAACCAAATTTGATTATATTTTTACATGATTATAGAAAAACATTTTTCATGACTCTATTTTTTAGATAATGACTAAAAGTATCAAATATTTCTTGCGAAATCTGTTTTGGGCAAGTCATTATAGTTAACTCATGTCCCTCTTTTATTTTATGATATGGAGGATGAATATGAGTGAAAAAGTTCTCTGTAAAACCACATCTTTCATAAAACCCTTTCTACGTTTAGAAATACCATCTTTAGGTGGATCAATCTCAAGAATTAGTGTTTTACCTTGTTTCGCCAAAAGAGACAATGTTTTCTGTCCATACTGTTTATTTCGCATTTCAGGAAGAATACAAAAATGTTCAATATAAATAAATTGTTCCTGCTCCCAATATAAAATTATACCAACAAAAACATTTTCATCATATATTAAACTAAAGTGGTATTCATCATCCTTTAAAATCTCATCTTGTGAGTTTTTCTCTCGTTGTTCGTGATATGGAAAACTAATTTGATATAGTTTTTAATGCTTCACAATACATAGGGTGTGATATATTCATAATACGTTTCAAAACCATTTCTATTTTCTCCTCAAATTCATAACTATTGTGCAGAAGTATTTTATATGTTAGGTATTCTGCTTATAAAACCACGCCTTTTTCATAATTGATTTTTCCATTGCTTGCAAACCGTTGACACTTAGCCGTACACCTTTTGATTAATGTTAGTTGAATTAGAAACACTTCAAATGTAGATGCTTTATATAGTTTGGATAAATTGTTCGATATAAAATAGTGCGGCTCCAATAGCAGGTGTATATTGTCCATGTACTCCAAGCAGTATAGAATCGTTTGATAGTGGAAATGGAGATGAGGGATTGATAAAGCTGATTAGTTTTTTAATATCCTCATCTGTAAAATAAGGAGCTAAGTATCCGCTGATAATAATTGGGGCATCGATAACCAAATTCAAATTTCGGATTGCAAAAGAAAGATGTTTCAGATAATCTTCCCATATTGCTGCAAGATGGGAAGATTTTTTTTCTCTTAGTTGAACGAAAAAATCTTTTATAGGCAGTCCTGAAGTATGCTCTAATGCATTGGCAGAACAATAAGTCTCAAGACAACCGTGGTTACCGCAATAACAAAGAGGACCGTCAGCATTGATGCACATATGTTCTATAGTGCCGCTATGCATGGAAATACCTTGATGAATCTGGTGATTTGTTATGATTGCACCTCCCATATTTCTGTTAAGAAGAAGAATTAATGCACTGTCAAGTTCCGGGTGATTCCACAATTCTAAACAGGCAGCGGATTTAGAATCATGTTCTAAATGACAAGGATATGGTAAGTGTTGGGAGAAATTATTTACGTTCATACCAGTATTATTCATGATTTTTCCATAGGTAACGCTAGTATTATCTTGGGAAGTAATCCCCTGCGTAGCAATAGAAATTCCAAGAATTTTTTCTTCATAATGATTATTATGGATAAATTCTAATATTGTATTGGAAACCTGTTCGTAATAAGAAGGTGTATCAGAATAGGAAAAGGAAACGGTATTTGTATAAATTGCATTTCCGTATAAGTCAACAGCGGTAATATGATACATGTTTTTTAAAATACCAATTCCTATAGAAATTTTAAAATCTGATACAATTTGGATTGCCTGTGCTTTCCTTCCCCCAGTGGAATCAAAATATCCATTTCGTTCGATTAGACCAGATTCTTCGAGCATGGTCAAATTTTGGCTGACAGTAGATAAGCCCATTTGTAAATCCTGGACAATTTGTAATTTAAAAGTTTGTTTTTTTCTATAAATATATTGATAAACTTTGGATTTATTAATTTGCTTTAAATTGATCGTAGTTAATCCTTTTTCATTCATAATTGTTCTCCTGAAAGTTATGACTGTATCATACAGTTAAGATTTAATTTTATTTTAATATATCATTAGGAGAGATTCAATTGGAAAGTATGAATACAGCATAATGACTAAAAAAATAAATAAAAAATTGTATTTTTTGTCTATTGATTTGCAGAAAACAAAGATATAAACTATACTTACAGTTAAGTGTTAAGCTTAAGTTACAAAATAAAGAAAAGGAGAAAATGAAATGAAACTGACAATGGATGGAATTAAAAATCGTGAATCATGGGAAAAAGCAGGAATCAAACTTCCGAAGTATGATGTAGAAAAGGTTTGTCAAAAAGCGCAAGAGAAACCAGTATGGGTACATTTTGGAATTGGAAATATTTTTCGTATTTTTATTGGAGGAATAGCTGATGGATTGTTGGAAGAAGGAGAATTAGACAGGGGCATTAACTGCGTTGAAACCTTTGACTATGATGTTGTAGACAAAATTTATGAACCATTTGATAATCTTGGATTGAGTGTCCTTTTGCATGGGGATGGTACACGTGAATACAAAGTTTTGGGTTCGTTGGCAGAAGCAGTTAAAGCGATTTCTTCAGATTCTGCTCAATGGAAACGGTTGAAAGAAATTTTTGTTAGTCCTTCGTTACAAATGGTTACTTTTACTATTACAGAAAAGGGCTATGCATTGCAGAAAGCGGATGGAACATGGTTTCCATTTGTAGAGTCTGATATTCAGAATGGTCCGGATAAAGCGGTTGGTGCAATGGCAATTGTGACAGCAATGCTTTATGAAAGATATAAAGCAGGAAAGTATCCGTTAGCTTTGGTATCTATGGATAATTGTTCCCATAATGGAGCAAAACTTCGAGAATCTGTAATGACAATGGCGGAGGAATGGAAAAAAGCAGGGTTTGTAGAAGCAGAATTTACCGATTATGTGGATAATGAATCATTAGTTGCTTTTCCATGGACTATGATTGATAAAATCACGCCTCGTCCAAGTGAACAGATTGCAGATGATCTGGAGGCATTAGGTGTAGAAAATATGAAGCCAGTGATTACTGGAAAAAGAACTTATATTGCTCCATTTGTAAATGCAGAAAAACCACAGTATTTGGTGATTGAGGACAATTTCCCAAATGGTCGTCCTGCTTTGGAAAAAGGATTTGGAGTTTACATGGCAGATCGAGAGACGGTGAATTTATCGGAACGTATGAAAGTAACGGTATGTTTAAATCCGGTACATTCTGCTACAGGACCGCTTGGTGTGGTTTTGGGATATGATTTATTCGCTCATATGCTTAATACAAATGAAGATATGATGAAAATGGCGCGCATGGTTGCATATGATGAAGGACTTCCGGTAGTGCCAAATCCGGGAATTCTCTCACCACAGGAATTTGTAGATGAACTTTTCAATGATCGTTTCCCGAATGAATATTTGGGAGATACGAATCTTCGTCTTGCTGTAGATGTGTCACAGATGGTAGGAATACGTTTTGGAGAGACGATTAAAGCGTATGTAGCTAAATATGGAAATGCTTCTAAATTGACAGCAATTCCTCTTGGAATAGCAGGTTGGCTTCGCTACATGCTGGGGATAGATGATCAGGGGAAAAAATATGAACTTGCACCAGATCCAATGAATGAAGAAATTCAGGCACAATTAAAAGATATCGTGGTAGGTCAGCCTGAAACATTTAAAGATCAGCTGAAACCGATTCTTTCTAACGAGCGTATTTTCTTTACTAATATTTATGAGACTGGGCTCGGTGAAAAAATCGAAACGATGTTCCGTGAAATGATTAGCGGGCCAGAGGCGGTAAAAGCAACGATTCATAAATACGTAGGAGGAAAGTAAAATGATGGAACCAGTATTTGCTGCAGAACCAATGAGACTATTGATTGCAGCGGCAGTAGGAATAGTATTGCTATTGTTGTTGATTATAAAATTTAAAATTCATCCGGTACTGTCTTTGCTGATTTCGGCGTTATTTATTGGTCTTGGAGCGGGAATGCCAGTTCCCGCACTGATCAATACCGTAGAAAAGGGAGCGGGAGAAACCTTACAGGGAATTGTGTTGTTGATAGGGCTTGGTTCTCTGTTTGGGGGGATTTTGGAAGTATCTGGTGGAGCACAATGTGTGGCACAAACATTAGTAAGTAAATTCGGAGAAAAAAAAGCAGGAATTGCATTAGGAATTACAGGTCTTGTCGTTGGAACGACTGTATTTTTTGAAGCGGGAGTAGTGATTTTAATTCCTTTAGCATTTGGTCTTGCCAAGAAAACAAAAAAATCCACATTGTATTATGTGATTCCGCTTTTGGCTGGATTGGCAACGGGATTTGCATTTATTCCACCGTCAGCCGGTTCTGTGCTTGTTGCGAATATGTTGAATGTGGATTTAGGGATTATGATTGCAGTAGGTGTTCCGGTAGGAATCTTATCTTTAATATTTGCGGGTATTTTATGGTCAAAATTTATTGGAAATCGTATCAATACAGGACTCCCTTCCAATATACAGGAAGTACGTGAGGCAGAAGATGGAAAACTCCCGTCATTTTCTATAGTATTATGGATTATTCTTGTTCCGCTGATTTTAATTTTGTGCAGCACAGTTTCTGAGTATATTCCGGGAATTGACGGTGTACGTCCGGTGTTACAGTTTTTAGGCACACCGTTTGTTGCTTTGATTGTTGCAGTTTTATTGGCGATGTATTTCCTTGGAAAAAGGCAGGGGTATGATGGTGAGCAATTAAAGAAGATACTGGATCGTTCTCTGCGCCCAACTGGTCAAATACTTTTAGTGATTACTGGGGGAGGAATTATACGCTGGGTACTTCAGGATTGTGGAATGGGAAATATCATAGGACCTGCATTGGAAAAAAGTGGGCTTCCTCTTGTTTTAGTCGCTTTTTTGATAGCAGCTTTAATTCGTGCTTCTGTTGGAGCAGCAGTTGTTGCAATGACGATGGCAGCTGGAATTATGGCAGCAATGCCGGGAGTGGCAGAATTATCGCCTGTCTATTTAGCTGCAATGGTATGTGCGATCAATGGTGGGGCAACTGCGTTTAGTCATGTAAATGATTCTGGATTTTGGCTTGTAAATTCACTGCTGGAAATTGATGAAAAAACAACCTTAAAGTCATGGACAATGATGGAAACAATTATTGGATTTACGGGGTTAATTTGTGCAATATTAATTAGTCTTTGGGCGTAGAAAGGAGGCAAATAGATGATTGTAAAAGTTGTTTTAGGAACAATGCAAAATGCAAGAAAATTGGTAAGTATTGTTGAAAAAATTCCATACGATGCAGAATTATGTGCAGAACGATATGTAGTAAATGCAAAATCCATGCTTGGCGTATTAAGTATGCCAGAGTTTGGTACTGGAGAATTACACATTCATACAGATAATGAAAAAGAATGTGATGTGATTTTAAATAAATTGTTAGATGCAGATCTTATCATGGAAACGAATGATGCAGTTACTCATTCACTTTATGACATTGTTGTGTTCGGTGAAATTTTGATTGATTTTACCGCTCAGGGGTATAATGAAAACGGGCAGATGCTATATGCGAGAAATCCAGGAGGAGCTCCGGCAAATGTTGCAGTAGCAGCAGGAAAGTTAGGCGCACATACTGCATTTATAGGAAAAGCCGGAAAGGATATGCATGGAGATTTTCTTCAGGAAGTTCTGAAAAAAGAAAAGGTTGATACAAAAGGATTACTGTTGGATGAACAGTATTTTACAACGTTAGCTTTTGTAGATGTAAATAAGGAGGGAGAGCGTACTTTTTCTTTTGCAAGGAAACCTGGTGCAGATACGAAAATCCAGAAAGAAGAAATAGATGTTGATGTGTTGGATAATACCAATATTTTTCACATAGGTTCTCTGTCGCTTACGGATGAACCGGCAAGAAGCAGCACTTTTTATGCAGTGAAGAGGGCAAAAAACAAAGGAAGCATTATTTCTTATGATCCAAATTATCGGTCATCTTTGTGGGAAAATGAGGAAACAGCAAAAAAACAGATGAGAAGTATGATTCCATATGTTGATCTTATGAAGATTTCGGATGAAGAAACAGAACTTTTAACAGATTGTAAAGATGTACAAGAGGCAGCAAAAGCATTATATGATCAAGGTGTTAAAATTGTTGTTGTGACGCTTGGTGGAAAAGGTGCTTATGTATATTGCAAAGATGGCGGCTATATGGTTGCTGGATTTTCTGTAACATGTCTTGAAGATACGAATGGAGCAGGGGATTCCTTCTGGGGCGGTTTTTTATATAAAATATGTAGTTCAGAAAAACAATTGGATGAAATAACAAAAGATGAATTAATAGAATTTGCCAGATTTGGAAATGCTGTTGCCAGTCTTTGTGTCGAAAAAAGAGGGGCAATTCCGGCAATGCCGGATTTATTACAAGTAGAAGAAAGGATGGGAAAAAGAGAATGGAGTTAAAAGAACAGTTGGTGGGAATTCAGCATATTGGGATTCCTACAAATGATATAGAAGCTACAATTGAATTTTATGAAAAGTTGGGATTTGAAATTGCATTTCAAACAGTGAATCAAGAAGCAAATGAAAAAGTAGCTTTCTTGAAACTGCATAATTTTGTAATCGAGACATATGAAAATAAAAAAGCTGTTATGAAAGCAGGAGCAATCGATCATGTAGCAATAGATGTGAAAGATATTGAGAGCGTGTATGAACTGGTAAATAAAGCAGGCTTAAATTCAACAAAAGATAGTATACATTTTCTACCTTTTTGGGAAAAGGGTGTTAAGTTTTTTACAATCGAAGGTCCTAATAAGGAGAAAGTAGAATTTAGTCAAATCCTAATGTAAAAAGGTAAATTGCAAAAGGAGAAGTGATACTTGATAATGTAAACTGATCGAAAAGGAGTGTGTACATCATGAAAAAGAAAATATTAGCTATCTTGGGAATCCTTTTTGTTTTCGGAGGTGTTTTTCTGGATAATCAAACTTCTTGAGGGTTTGCCAAACTTGTTGAGGGTCTGGAAAATCCAGGCCCTCTTCTTTAGTACGGAGATTATTCCTGAGGATAAGGAATATTATGATGTTTTAGTATTTCTTGCAATTCTTGGATGTAAGCATCCTTTCTTTCGATTGCAATCCAGTTTTCATGACACAAGGAAGAGGCTTCTTCTAGTTCATGTCTTGTAATTATATTATCAAGCCAAAGAATACGCAAATGAGAATGATAGTAAATGTTAGATTGATTCGAAAGAATCAGCCAACGATATCTTTGGAGTAGATAGACTTCGTCAGAAATAGGAACCGTTTTTGTGAAAGTAGGTAAAGATTTTTCTTGCAAGTTGGTCTTCAGGAAGATATGAACAAGAAGAGTCATTGTATCTATCATATAACATATAAGAAAAAACATGCAAACCACTAGAAAGAACTCATTTTGAATATGAAAAAGCTCGGGAATTGTGAATGAGTTGTATTGAGGTGAATAAAAAATAGTGGCTACATTTTGGCTACAAAAACATTACGAACGAAGTGGATTGTGCGGATAATCAATCATAAAACGCACATAAAGCGAACTAATAGTACACCTTATAATCGTTCAAACAAATTTAAAAGACGAGTTTGAATAATAACGAGAAAAATTGATGAGAACATATGCATAACACCGCCGTAGGCGGTGCGCATAATGGAAATGCAGGATGCAAATTTATTTGCAATCCTGCATTTTTATTATGCGAAAGCCGCACACGAAGTGTGAGGTTATGCATATGTTTTGCGAAGATTTGGCGAGAAAACACAGCGAGATGAAGCGGAGCGAAATCGAGCTGAATACTCGCCGGCGGAAGCCCGGGAGCGAAGCGAGAGGGCACGTATGATTTTGCGTGAGATTTGGCGAGAAAACACAGCGAGATGAAGCGGAGCGAAATCGAGCTGAATACTCGCCGGCGAAAGTTGATTTGCTCAACTAATTGTCAAAATCAATAAAAGTGTTTGAATAATTCCTGTTTCATGGTATACTTTGCACATAATAAAAGGAGGGCAGCTCACACCGTTTTCAGGTCGGCCTGAACTGTCACTATAATTGCATAGGGGGAACGTTCCATGGAAAAAAGAATGATGAAAGTACCATCCAAAGCTAACAGCCATCTTGCACTTCGCGTAATTCCGGGACACTTTGCAACGACCCATTCTCATATCAATTACTACATTGATATGACCTACCTGAAAGCGCGTCAGAGTGAGGCCCAGGCAGCGGCCCGGGTTCTGGCCGGCAACTATGAAAATACGACCTACATCGACACCATCGTCTGCATGGACGGCTGTGAGATCATCGGCTCCTACCTGGCAGATGAACTGACAAAGAATGGTATCATGTCCATCAACGCCCATAAGACCATGTACATCGTATCTCCGGAGATCCACACCGGTGGTCAGCTGATCTTCCGCGACAACATGCAGTCCATGATCGCCAACAAGCATGTACTTCTGCTCTTAGCTTCGGCTACGACGGGTATTACCGTAAAGAGAGCCCTGGAATGCATCCGCTACTATGGCGGAATTCCGGAGGGAGCAGCTGCACTGTTCAGTGCCGTCGATTCAGTGGAAGGTTTCAGAGTCAGCACCCTGTTCGGACCGCGGGATCTGCCGGATTATAAGTCGGTACATGCTACCGAGTGTCCGCTTTGCAAGGCCGGACAGAAGCTGGATGCCATCGTAAACAGCTACGGCTATTCAAAAATGTAAGAGCAAATCATAAAGAACAAGAAATAAAAGGAACCGGCAGATGGTCTTCGGATCATCTGCCGGTTCCTTTTTGACCTGGACCGGTAGGTCGTTTCTTAATAATAACTCGACCGAATAGCTGCCTGCTTTCCCAATAGTACAAGTCTGAAATGCCTCGACGTAGCTAGCCCAGCAGTTCCTTAGCCGTGAGCTGTCGGGGGACAACCGCCCTGGCTGTGTCTAAATCTGTCTGACAGACACTCATCGGATACTCCGGGATACTGTCAAAAAGAAGGCATCGGGCAGCCGGCAGCGTGTCGGCGGCTGCCGCGGCCGGCGTAATCATGCCGCTGGCCGGATCCGTCTGAAAGCTGTTTAACGGCGTAAGCAGGCCGGTTCCCAGGAGCTTCACATAGCTTTCCTTCATGGCCCAGATCTTTGTAAAGAGAAGGAGCTGCTCCCGGGGAGCTGATGCACTGCGGATCAAAAGCACCTCCTCCGGCGTGAAGAAGCGCTCCGCCAGCCGCAGGAAATTGCGCTGGGGAAGAAGCTTCTGGATATCCAGACCGATGGGGCGATCACTGCAGGCAATGGCCGCATAGTCATAGGAGTGGGAGATACTGTAGTGAAAGTCAGGAAGCTCCGGGAGACAGGGCTTGCCCTGGGGGCCGGTCTCGATATGCAGCTCCGGAATCGTGCCATAGGTTTGCCGGAGTGCATAGCGAAGCAGCAGTTCACTGCAAAGGCAGGCCGTGGCATCGCCGGGCTGACGAAAGGAGGCGGCCCTTTCGCGGCGCTCGGGAGAGACCAGATCGGAAAGTACCTCAAGGGTGGCTGCTTCGATGGCGCTGTGGTCGATGTAATAGATGGAGAGGTTGAAATTCGGCATAGGCTGTCCTTTGTTGTTACAGTAGAGTTACAGGGCACTGGGTGAACTGTGACTCCTTTATGGATACGGTACATCTGTGTGCATGAGACTTCTTTATCAGAAACGAGCCGAAAAAACATCTGCAAAGAGCTGTTGAGGTGCTCGTATGTGCCAGGCAATGAAAACCATGTAACCGCAACTCACCTGACATTGAAATGATTATACTCCAAAGGCAGGGGATTGCAAAAAATACGCTTAAATCAGGCATATTTTTGGCAGTTTGGCTCATATTGCTTCGTATTGATTAGGTGTGATATAATTTAACGGAGCATATCGTCGCCATCATAGTTAATAAGTGACGAGGCGGCGTAAGACGAAACACGTAGGGTTTATAATCGATTTCGGAAGAGATCTTTTATAGGCCTATTTGTCGAGTTTTAGTAAAATGCAACAGCATAGCATCGTAGGAATTGACTCAGGTTTTAAGTGTTTTACAGTATGGCAGTATTTGAAGGAAATGGGATATGACAGCTGAACAGATTAGAAAGCTCCTCAGAGCGGGAGCACTTACATCTTTAATATCAATCGTCGCCTGCGCGCAGGGTATTTCGGCGGATGAACAGCTGGAGACCATGAGCGAGGATCTTGTGGAATGGACGGCTGGGGACGGCGCAGTGGCTGAAGAGGCACTGGGCGAAACGGTCGTGGACGGCGACGATGCGGAAGGCGAAAAAGCATTGGAGCCGGGCGTGTTCCAAAACGGCGAGGGCTTTTATTATCGGGTGAGCGGTGACGCGGCGCATCCGCATGCGGTGATCGTTGGATACGAAAGTATCTTCCCGGATGTACTGGTTCCGGAAGAGGTGGACGGGTATCCGGTTCGAGAGATTGCAGAAGGTGCGTTCTCACAGGATGAAACGATCGCCTACATTTCGATTCCGGAATGTGTAGAGAAGCTTGGCGCGTACGCTGCCGGTTATATTAAAACCGAGAATGGATACGAAAAGAACCCGGAGTGCGTGATCGAGTGCGTGACCGGATCCCCGGCGGCGGTTTATGTTCGGGAAAATGGACTGGAATGCCGCCTGGTAGAAGGCTTTGATGCGACGGCTCCTACCTTCCCGCAGCTGCCGGAAGAGGACGCTGAGACAGAAGCGCAGAGTGAAGCGGAGACTGCCGTCGAAACAGAAGCGCAGAGCGAAAAAGAAACTGCCGCTGAAACGGAAGCACCGAGCGAAGCGGAGACTACTGCAGAAACCGAAGAGCAGACGGAGACCGAAACACCTGCAGAGGAGAACGAAGCCACCGAAGCGGTGACGGAGACAGAAGCGCCGGCAGAGACCGAAACTGTTTCGGAAAATGAAACGGAAGCAGTCTCCGAAGAGGAACCTGCCACGGAAAATGAAACGGAAGCAGTCTCCGAAGAGGAACCTGCCACGGAAGACGAAACAGAAGCAGTCTCCGAGGCGGAACCTGCTACGGAAGACGAGACGGAAACCACATCCGAGCGTGCACCGGAGACCGAAACCGAAGCCGGAGAGCTTACAATCACCTGGAGTGAGGGTTCTACCCTGTTTTATGCAGGGCTGGACACCGAGCTGACCTCCGACTGGATGATCGTCCTTTCGGATGAGCAGGGCGAGAGCTATCCGATCTATTTAAACGGACAGGCCCTTCAGACGCTGGAGGATGAGTACGGGATCACCGCGTACATTCGACGGGATGAGACCAGAGAGCTGTGGCATACCGATCCGGTGGCAGAGCTGACCCAGGCAGAGCAGGCGGCGGAGCAGACACCGGCGGAACAGACGGCGGAGCCGATGCGTGAAACAGCTGAGCTGTTTGATTCGACCCGCACCTATGAAACCGGCAGCTATGTACTGGAGCTGGCGGATGAGCAGAATACATATCTGAGCCACCGCCTGATGGTGACACAGATCGACCGGCATCAGCATCCCCAGGTGACCATGGGCATCAACCATGTCCGCAGTGGTCGGGGACGCTGCCGCTACTACGAATTCACACCGGAGGTCGGCGGACTCTACTCGCTGGGAGATGAAGCCCTTTTCACGGTCTTCTATATGAATGAGGGTGAGCTGACAAGCGTGAGCCCGGAACAGACAGAGCCTTATTGCTTCAGACTGCAGGCGGATGTCCGATACTTCATCGGAGTCAGCGCCGAGTGATAGATATACTGACAGGAGAAATTGACTCGATTGAATGAGAAGAAAGCAGGTTCGGTTATCTTATTAAAGAAACGAATGCTTCTGGCCATATATGCCGTGTTCCTGACCCTGCTGGCAGGGGCGGCGGCAACCTTTGCCTGGTATGTTTATAACACCGAACGATACACGACCAACGTAAAGATGGCAGCCGGAGCCGGAACCTCGATCCAGATCTCCAACAGCTACGACGGAACCTATGGTTCCAGTACCGTGCTGAAGGAGTTTGTGGGAACGCTGAATCCGGTGTCTACCGATTCGATTCGGGGAGGCTTTCAGAAGGTATTTGGATTTACCAACGGATCCGAGAACCAGCCGACGCTGGTAGCCAGTCTATTCGGCAAGGCGATCTCCTCGGATTACTATAAAACCACGCTGTTCGTTCGTACGAACGGGGACACTGCGGACATCTATCTGTCCGATATCGGGTTCCAGGACAGCGACAAGAACAATCCGATCTCCACGGCTATTCGTGTGGGCCTGGTGGTGTACGAGCCCGGACGGGCCGGCAACGTGAAGGATGAGTTCATCTTTGAGATCAACAAAGGCAGCAACCCCCAGGGCGTATACAACACGGCCACCGGCCAGGATGGATATGTTCTGGATTCAAAAAAGACCGACGGAACCACCAGGGCGTTTACGCCGCTCAGCTCCGCCAATTTCTGTAACTACGATACCAACACCGGTGTGACGACCCTGAAGCCGGACTCCAGAAAGCTTTTTACCCTGAAGGGCAAAAACGGCGGCTACGGAGATAGCGTGCAGGTGGATGTATACATCTGGCTGGAAGGCTGCGACAAGGACTGCACCAACAACCTGTGCAGTACCACTCTGAAGAATGCGGCCCTTTCCTTTGCAGCCTACCGAAAGTAGGAGAAGATCAAACCGGAGAAGAAGAATGCAGAATAAGAAGATATGGATCCGATCCGGGGCCGGAGCCCTTTTGTGGATCGTGATCCTGCTGATGGCACTGACCGCGGCGACCTATGCCTGGTTTTCCGGCGGATCGGTGGTCAATGTCAAGCCCATGAGCGCGGCCATCAGTGACAAGGGTGTGGATCTGATGATCTCCACCAACCGGGACGGAAATTTTGCGGAGACCTGCGAGCTGGTTATCGATGGAAACAATGCGGCGCTGTATCCGGTCTCCACGGAGAAGACGGATCGCTTTTATACCGGCATTTCCCAGAACCGGAACGGCCTGACGATCCTGTACAAGGACGTGACGGAGGAGATCAGCAAATATACCATCCACGGACGGGTGTACTTAAAGGCCCTGAACGATGACTGTGAGGTATACATGGACGGCTCACACACCAGCTTCGGTGCGAGTGTCCAGTCCCTGGCGGCCATGCGTCTGGCACTGAAGATCACCATCGACGGCAACACCGAGCTGAAGATCCTGCGGCTGGACGAGCTGGAGAATACTTCGGGCGCCCAGAGCAAGCGCACGGTGGCCGGTGAAAATGTGGTGGTGTCAGCCATCGACCAGATCGGCAATGCTACCTATGTGAATGATCCCTGCACAGACATCCGGGATTTCTACGCACAGGAGCCGGAGAAGGAGGACGACGATCCCCTGCCCGGCAAGGAAAAGATCGGCTTTTTGAAGCAGGATCACATTGCGGAGATCGAATTCTGGCTGTACCTGGAAGGCTGCGATGACCAGTGCATCGATCCGGTGCAGGAGCAGGAGGTGGCACTGCAGCTTGGCTTTGCAGGTATTACAGCGGAGGATATGAATGGAAAGCAGGAAGAAAGATAAGCATAGATCGCTGGCGGGTCGTGCCTTTACGGCGATGACCATGCTGGCCCTGACCGCTTCGCTGGTGACAGCTACCTACGCCTGGTTTACCTCCAACACCCGGACATCCACGGAAATATTAAAGGCCAGGACCGGAACGGATACCCTGGAGCTGCAGATCAGCACCGACGGCGTCAACTTCCGGGCTGAGGATAAGATCGCGATCCGTCAGGTGAACAAGACGGCCTCGGAAAAGCTGCTGCCGGTATCCACGGCAGACTTAAAGACCTTTGTCTGGAACCAGACCACGGTAAACGATGTGGCCAGCACCTTCCAGAAGGTGGAGAACGAGGCAGGCTATTATCACGGCCGCGTGTACTTAAAGGCTGTGGCACGGGGCGAGGCAAAGTCCGGCAAGATGCGGCTGTACCTGGATCAGGGCAGCGAGACCGGCGGCAACATCGCCCAGAAGACCAGCGGTGAGATGCTCAACGCGGCACGTCTGGGTCTGTCCTTTGGCAATGCCGGTCATGTGATCTTCCGACTCAGCGACGAGGCCAACCGGGCCGGCAAGCGAAGCCGGAACACGAAGGTGGGCGGCCAGCTGCTGGGAGATAACGAGGTACTGGCCTGGAATGGAAACGGTGTGCGCCGCACGGCGGACCCGGCCAAAGATCTGAGTGAGTACACGATCACGGTGACGGATGCGAAGGTGACCGTGCCGAAGAGCTATCTGTGTGAGATGGAATTAAATCAGAGTTATCCCATCGATGTCTACTTTTATCTGGAGGGATGCGACCCGGATTGCACCGACAGCATCAGCCTGCAGAAGGCCGACCTGCATCTGGCCTTTTACGGCGTGATGACCCAGGAGTGAGGCGGGCTGTGGGATAAAATGCCGTTTTCCCCGGAGCGAGGCAGACAGCAAAACAGGAAAGCCATCCCGGCATATTTGAAACAGAAAGATCGCCGGGAAGAACATAAACGTGCAGCCTGGTCTGCACAGAAACACAAACAGGTGACATATGAAGGAAAACAATTCCAGGGGAGAACCAAAGCGGAGCATGCGGCTGTTGACGTCGATCCTGCTTTTGCTGGTATCGCTGGTGTCGCTGGTGGCAGCGACGGCCGCGTGGTTTTCGATCTCCGACAAGGCCCAGGTACGAAGCTTCAATATGGAAGTAACAGCGGGCCCGGCGTTGCGGTTTGATCTGGATCCCCATAAGACCTTTGAGGAATATATCAAAACACTGGAATTTACGCAGATCGCGGACCGGATCTTAAAGGATCAGGGCTTCGATATGCGCAAGGTACCGCTGGAACCGGTGACGACGGAGGACTGTGAGAAATTCACGCTGAAGAACGGCACGGTGGTGGAGAGTAAGACCGGTAAGTATCTGGCCTTTAAGCTGAACTTTATGGCGCAGAAGGACATGGTAGTGCATCTGACCAGTGAACACAGTCAGGGTGCTGCCGACGGTACGGCGGTCACCTCCAAGACGAAGAAGCTGCCGGATGCCATGCGCATCAGCTTTACGGCCGATGGCAAAACGAAGATCTACGATCCGGGCATGGGCAGCAAATCCCAGGGCAATGTGTTCGGTCTGGGACCGGCGGGCGCCATGGAATACAATGAGAGCAACGCTCTGTTCAGTCTGAAGGCGGACACCAACAAGGAAGTGGAGGTGCGCGTCTGGCTGGAGGGTACCGATCCGGAATGTACCAACGAGCTGAAGGGTGCGGACTACAGCATCCAGCTTCGTTTCGAGGGCATCACCGATGAGCAGGGTCCCACGCCGGGACGGACCGGATACAGCGGTCACCGGGAGGAAGACCAGAGCGAGCCGGAAGAAACGGAAGAGGAGACCGAAGTCTGTGAAAACAGCGGTGAGACCCTGCACGTCAATCCGACGAAGGAACTGCTCTGGCAGGAGATCGAACCGCCCAGACAGAAGTAAGGGAGAAAAACCGGTCCGGATGGTCAGGGCTCACACACGACACACGCTGTGAACGAAACGCAGCGAAACAAACAGCAGGATATGTGTGATGAAAAGCACATTTCCGGGCAGGAAGCACGCTGCACGGCAGCAAAACAGGAACAAAGTGAGCCCGCAGGGCCCCGAACAGGTGAAAAGGCAGACGAAAGGGTCTGCCGGATAACAGTAAAGATGAGGAACAGCCGAATGAAAGCAGTAAAGAAAACCGTAACCATCGTCATCAGCGCAGTGCTGTGGATCATTATTCTGATGGCCGCGCTGTATGCGTTTACAACCATGGCCACAAGAGATCAGTCCAAGGTGGCCTCCCTGGCAGGGTACACGCCCATGGTGGTCAAGTCAGACTCCATGAAGCCCACCTTCTCGGCCGGCGACCTGATCTTTATCCGCAAGTGCAACCCGGCGGATCTGGAGGAGGGCGACATCGTCTGCTTCCATACCATTATCGAGAATGAGTATGCTCTGAATACCCACCGTATCGTGGAGATCAAGGAGCAGAACAATGTAAGAAGCTATACCACCCGAGGTGATAACAACGCCGCGGATGACCGTCATATCATTTCGGACGGTGACATCGTGGGAAGATACGTGGGCTCCATCATGGGCCTGGGACGGGTGATGGATTTCCTGTCCAGCAGCGTAGGCTTCCTGTTTGTGATCGTACTGCCGATGCTGATCTTTTTCGTATATCAGGTCTACCACCTGATCATGGTCAGCATCAACCTGAAAAAGGCACTGGCAGCGGAGAGCGCCATGGCAGCCGGTGATCCGGCAGCGGCCGCAGCGCTGGCAGGCATGGGTGCGCCGGCAGATGCGGGTATGCAGCCCCAGACGGTGCCGGTACAGGAAGTGCCGGTTCAGGCAGCTCCTGTGCAGAGTGCCATGACCCAGGCCGTGCCGGTACAGAACCAGCAGCCGCAGGCCGTGCAGAACGTGCAGGCACAGGTAACGCAGAGTGCACAGGCAGCCCCGGCGCAGAGCGTGCCGGTACAGAACCTGCAGCCGCAGACGACGGCCGCAGCTCAGAGCCCGGCGCCCCAGACCGTACCGGTTCAGAACCTGCAGCCTCAGGCGGCTGAGGATGCCACGACCCAGATCAACAACGAGACCCGCCGCATTCAGGCCGAGGCTGAAAAGACCATGCAGGAGGCGAAAAAGCTCCTGGAGGAAGCCAACGCCATCAAGGCCCAGGTGGAAGCCAACGCAGCTCTGGCCGAGGCCAAGCGGATGCGGGATGAGGCCGAGTCGATCCTGAAGCAGATGAAGCAGGAAGACTAAAGACATCTCGCCTGAAGATACATCGAGGAATCGAGCAGCCTGAAAAGGCAGTCGATTGGTTACAGTTCAGGCGGTTTGATTTCGCGAGGTGGTTTGCCGCGCAGACGGCAGATCCCGAGGGTAACGTCGATTTTGATAACGTACCGACATAGAATGTAAAGGATATTGACATGAGTGAGTTTCTGAAGTTTGCATATGAGATCATAGCAAAGATCGTATATAACCTGTCGGAGCTGGGAGCGGCTTTTATCAAGCTCTTTATCACCGGCTGGGTCGATTACTACCATATCTTTCTCACCTACTTTAAGCCCTTCGGCATCTTTGACAAGGTGCTGGCGGTACTGCTGATGCTGGTGCTGGTGGCAATTCCGCTGCTGGCGGTGGTGCTGATCATCCGGCACATCGTGCTGCGTCAGCGTCTGAAGCGGGACGGTGAGGACAACGGCATGCTGCTGCGTGAGATCGGAAGACTGAACCGGCAGGTGCTGGATCTGATGGAAGAGAAGAACAAGATTCTGGCACTCAAGGTCAATGCCATGGGCGGCACCAAGAAGATCCCCTACATGGGCGCTTCGGCCCTGACGGACGATGAGCTGCCCACCCTGGAGAATGTCACCGGTAATGGCGTCGGCGGCGTGATCGTAGCCGGCCAGGCCGGCGAGGGCGCTGAGGGCGGTGCTGTACTGGCCGGCGGTGTAAGCGGCAATGTCAGCATCTCCGCGGAGGCCAACATCGAAGGCGATACCATTGCATCCGCAGCCACGGCAGCAGTGGTGGCAGCCGAGCAGGCCAAGATCCAGGCGGAAAAGGATGCGGTGCAGAAGATCAGCCGTTTCCCGAAGCTGACCCTGGTGGACAAAAAATACGAAAACTATGTTATGCCGGAGTATGACAACGAGGTCACTCTGCCGGAGTTTGTTGAACGGTTCCGTCTGTTTGCAGCCGGCACCATGAAGCTGTATTACACACCGGAGATCATCCGGCGTTTCGTATCGGGTATGGCAGCCAGTAAGGTGCTGATCCTGGAAGGTATTTCCGGTACCGGTAAAACATCCCTGCCCTACTCCTTCAGCCGGTTCCTGAACAATCCGGCCACCATCGTATCCGTGCAGCCGTCCTATCGTGACAGAACCGAGCTGCTGGGTTACTTCAACGAATTCTCCAAGCGCTTTAACGAGACCGAGTTCCTGCGTGCCCTTTACGAAGCCGGCTACCGCATGGACCCGAGCTTCATCGTTCTCGACGAGATGAACCTGGCGCGTATCGAGTATTACTTTGCCGAGATGCTGTCCATCCTGGAAATGCCCAGCGTGGACGAGTGGCTGCTGGATCTGGTTCCCACCGCATGGCAGGAGGATCCCCAGCTGTTAGATGAAGGAAAGATCCACGTTTCCCCGCGCATGTGGTTCGTGGGAACGGCGAATAACGACGACTCCACCTTTACCATCACGGATAAGGTGTACGACCGTGCGATCCCCATCGAGCTGAACGAGCGAGCCGATGCCTTCGAGTGCGACGAGCAGCCGCGCTGCGAGGTCACCGCCGAGCACCTGCAGCTTCTGTTCCAGAAGGCCAAGGTGGAGCATCCCATCAGTGGCGAAGTACTGGAAAAGATGGAAAAGCTCAATTCCTACCTGATGACCCGCTTCAAGCTGGCCTTCGGAAACCGTATCATGAAGCAGATGTACGACTTCATTCCGGTATACGTAGCCTGCGGCGGCTCCGAGGTGGGCGGCATGGACTATATCATCGCCAGAAAGGTCCTGAAGAAATTCGAGAGTATGAACGTCAGCTTCGTGCGTGACGAGATCAAGGGTCTGATCCAGTATATTGAAAAGGTATTCGGCAAGGGCGAGATGCCGGACAGCATCGAGTACCTGACCAGAATCCAGAACCTGTATTAAGGTGAAGGCAGCATCCGGGGTCGGTCCGTGAGGACGGAGCGGCCCTGGGTGGAAGTGCATTGGCCCGGTAATTTTCAATCAACCTTCGTAAGCTGGGAGGAAGCATGTCAGAAACGATCAGCGATCTTTATTTGAAATTTGCGGATGAGGTCGGCCGCAGCCTGGAGGATGACCGGTATTTCCTGTACCTGTATGAGATGGTACAGGCCGGTGACAATACCATTGAACAGAGCAATCAGATCCTGAAAAAGGTGGTGGATGAGCAGTGGCTGAACGTCATTGAGGAGAGCTTGACCGCCATCAACAATATCATTGAAAAGCCCCGGCGGTTCATTACCACCGAGGAGGAGGTCGTACCGGTGTCGCTGGCGAAAAAGATCACAGCGGACAGCGTGCGGCACCTGAGTATGAATACCCAGTTCATCGCCAGTGACGAGAACGGGGATATCCAGCCCACCAGAATCCTGAATGTATCGAACGTAGAGAGCTACGATCTGTACGAAAACCGCTTCATCTATCATCTGATCCAGCGGCTGATCACCTTCGTAGACAAGCGTACGGATGTCATCTTCTGGCAGACCGGCGACGAGCATCGTACCACCATGAAGCTGGAGAGCAAGATCGACGATGCCTACGAGGAGATCGAATACAAGCTGGAGATGACCATCAAGAACCGTCAGAGCTACGCGGATAACGATGCCGACAACATGGAAGTGTTCATGCGCATCGACCGTGTCCGCCGACTGGTCCTTGCCCTTCGCGGCAGCAGCTTCTGCAGCATCATGGCAGGCTGCTCCAAGGTTCGAAGCCCGATCCAGAGAACGAACCTGATCATGAAGGATCCGGACTACCGCACCTGTTACAAGCTGTGGCAGTTCCTGGAAAGCTACGATGATGTGGGCTACACCATCGATGTACAGAATGAGCCGCTGGCTATCGATGAGGAGTACCTCATTCAGATGTACACCAACCTCATCAGCAACTATACCGTCTTTAAGAGCCTGCAGGAGTTCGACTCCCGGGATCTGGAGCAGGCCGAGGAGAATGTCAAGGCCGAGCCCCGAGAGCTCTTAAAGCCCAAATTCGTCAAGAAGATCCAGGAAGAGTTTGTGGATGACTACAACATCGAGGAGGTTGAGATCCGCAAGGTCTTCGTGGAAGAGGTGACCCAGGCACAGCTGGATGCGGAGGAGCGTCTGGCCCACGAGATCCGGATCAGCAAGCAGGCCCAGGAGGACCGCGATGCGGCGGAGGCCTCTCTGCAGGAGACCTTCTTCAAGCTGAATTCCGCCCTGGAGATCAAGGCGGTGCTGGAGGACGAGGTACAGAGCCTGCGGGGCGAGTGCGATGCCCTGGCGGCTTCGGTGACCAGCCTGGAGGAACAGGTAAAGACACTGCAGGAAGAGCTGGCATCCGCCAATCGTCAGGCCGAGCGCGCCAGAGAGCGTGCGGTGGAGAAGGTGGCTCAGGCCAAAGCCGAGGCCGACCAGAAGATCCAGGAGATCACGGACTGGGCCAACCAGCGTGTATCCAGATCCGAGCAGGATGCCAAGGAGCAGATCGCCAAGGCCCAGGCCAAGGCAACGGATGCCATTTCCAAGACCAAGACCGAAGCAGCCGAGCAGGTGCGTGCAGCCAAGGATGCAGCGGATCTGCGCGTAGAGCAGGCTGATAAGGCGGCCAGAGAGCAGATCGCTCAGGCAAAGAGCGAGGCCGAGGAGCAGGCAGCGGCAGCCCGCAAGGAAGCCAAAGCCCAGGTGGCAGCGGCCAGACAGGAATCCATGGATGCCCAGGTGGCAGCCCGGATCCAGACCGAGATCATGGAGCAGAAGTGCAAGGAGCAGGTGGAAAGCATTCGCCGCGAAATGGAAGCACTTCGAAAGGCCAATGCCGAGACGGTGGCAAAAGTACAGGCCGAAGCCGATGCAAGAGTGGCGTCTGTGCAGGCCGAGGCCGATTCCCAGATCGAGCAGATCGTGGGCGAAGCCGAGCGCAGGATCCGCGATGTTCAGAGTGCGGCCAACTTAAAGGTCAACAAGCAGCTGCGTAAGAAGCCGGCGCCGACCAGAAACAACAGAAGACATTAAAGGGTCTCGGGAACTTGTCGTTTATGCGGCAAAATATCTCACGGGATCGAACCACCTGAACCGTAACCAATATATACATTTGGCATGAAGAAATACTTACTGAGAATAATCGACGTGCTGTCCATCGGGATCCTGGCGGTCTCGCTGATGATCCTCCTGACGGTGGTGTTCACCAAGCAGGGCAGCACGCCAAGCCTGTTCGGCTGCAGTGTGCTGCGGGTCATGTCCGGCAGCATGGAGCCGGAGATCCCCACCAACAGCGTGATCGTGGTGCGGCGCACCGATACGGACAGCCTGAAGGTGGGGGACGTGATCTCCTACTATTCGGATGACCCGTCCCTGCAGGGCATGGTCAACACCCACCGGATCACAGACATCGAAACCGATGACGGAAAGCGGCTGTTCACCACCAAGGGCGATGCCAATGCCACCGCGGATCTGTATCCGGTCAAGGAAGAAAAGATCGTGGGTGTGGTGATCTGGCAGTCCTATCTGCTGGGTCAGACCGTACGGCTGCTGTCCAATCCGCTGATCTTTCTGCCGCTGATCATCCTGCCTCTGGCAGTGATCCTGATCGCCGGGATCGTCCGGTCCGTTCGGATCACAAAGCAGATGATGGCCCAGGAGGAGCGGGAAGCCGCCGCGGCGGCACTGGCGAAGATCCGGGAGATTCGGGAAGCCCAGGCACAGCAGAATGCCCAGGCTGAAATGCCGGAAGAGCAGGTGAGCCTGGAACATGAGACAAGGCTGTATGCTTCAGAGGAAGCTTTAACAGTAATAGAGGGGAAGGAAGCCCCGCCGGAGATAATCGGACAGACGATGTCGGAGGAACCGGGAACAAAGATGCTGACGCCCCAGGCGGCGTCAGCGACAGATGCAGTGATTACAGATCATATAGGGGATAAAGCAGCGGAGCTTAAGGAAATGGCCCGGCTGCTGGAAGAGAGCCTGCGGACGATGCAGGGCGACTTAAATTCAAAGACGGAAGGACAAGAAGAAAATGGCGGGACAACTTCAGATTAAAACAGGAACCAGATTGCAGATCGCTTTGGATGCCGGAGCCGATAAGGAGCCGGTGTTCGACCTGTTATGCACCTTTTCAAAGAACATCGACGACTCAGCATTTCTGGTCTCCGTACCGGTAAAGGATGCCAAGGCGCTTCCGCTGGACGAAGCCCAGAAGCTGATCTTTAAGTACAGTGAGGGAAACGAGTCCCGCCTGATCGCCGGCTATGCAGACGATGAGATCAAGCAGGGTATCCGCCGGTACTGGAAGATCCGACGGGTATCGGAACAGAGACAGTTCGTACAGCGTGCGGACGAACGTATCAAGGTAGCTCTGAAGGTCCAGTACACCCAGCCTACCTGGGAGCTGAATGAGGACGGCAGCGTGGAATGGGACGAAGGCATGACGCTGGATATTTCCGGCGGCGGTCTCGCTCTGTACCTGAACCGTCGTTTTGAAGTGGGAGAAGCTCTGGAAGTTGAACTGCCGGTGATGGCCGGCATGCCGGAGGAGATCATCCCGAAAACCTCTCCGGCTGTAGTCTGCTGGCAGAGAGAAACACCCAAGGGCAGCATTTACCGTCTGGTGTGCGGTCTTCAGTTCCGTTTCGGTGATCCCGAGGAGCGGAGCCGGATGCAGGAGTATGTGGCTTACGTTAAGAAAAGATATCGCTTATGAGAGAGAAAAAAAAGAAGCTTAAGCGCAAGGAGCGTGAACAGCTTCTGCGAATTGAAGAACTGGAGAAGCTGCTGGCCGAAAACGGCGGTGATGTAGATCCGGATACCATCGTCAGTATGTATATGCCCCGGCGAAAGGCCCGGCGGTTTGGTGCAGCGCTGTTGCGTCTGGACCGGATGTGGCTGGTGCTGATGGGACTGATCCTGCTGGTGGCGGTTCTGTTCATCTCAGCCTTCTTCCAGGAAAAAATGGGTAACTTCACCATTAACCTGAACCGACTGGATCTGTTCCGGCGCGGTATCAGTATCGCGGATAACGGTGAGTTCTATAATGCGACCTCCCGGCTGACCGCCGGAGCCATCCAGGAAGCCACCAACATCTCCGGGAACGACCTTCCCGAGGATCTGGACGAGGTGGAGGGCGAGCACAACGGCCGCAACTATATGGCCTACACCTACTTCCTGCGAAATGCAGGTAAGGAGGACGTGGACTACCGGGCGGTGCTCACCCTGGACAGCTGCGCCAAGGGCGCGGAGGAAGCGGTCCGTATCGCCGTGTGGCGTAACGGAGTCCGCACTGTCTATGCGGCTCCCTCTGAAAATGGCGAGCCGGAAGAGGGCTGCGTCAACTTCCAGAGTGACAAGGTGGTCTGCACCTACGATGTGGTGGACTTCCTGGTTGGTGACGTAGACAAATATACGGTGGTCACCTGGATGGAGGGCGACGACCCCGAGTGTGTGGATGCCATCATCGGCGGTTCCATCGAGTTTACGATGAACATCGAAGCCCTGGGCGAGGATGACCGCGGCCTGCTGGCCAAGTTTATCCAGGATATCGGCGATACCCTGACCGGCAACAAGCCCATCGACTCCTCCGGAACCAAGGCTCCGTCCTACTTCAACGATGAGCAGATCACCTGGACTAATCGCGGAAACAAAGATCGTGACGGTCTGGTCTATCCGCTGAATGAGAATTCCCAGAAGCTGCTGGAAGGCAGGGAGGCTAAGGAAGCGGAAAAGGCGACGGAGAAGGAGTAGGGGATTTAAAGTAGCTGCTGCGAAGAAAGAAAAACGCGGAAGTGGCTGCTTTGAAGTGAGCGCAATTTCGAAGCGGAAATGCTGAAAAACATGTAAATGTTAAGGCAGCGTGATACCGTGTTAAAGCTCGAATCCGGGCCGTAAAGGCCCGGAATTCGGGGATTTACCGAAAGTGACAAAAAAGGGTAACGATTACAAAATAGTTATCTACATATTAACATCTTGTAATATATTCAAAATATATATAAAATGAGCATAGGTATATTCGGAGCCACAACCTCCGTATATATAGTTGGCAAAACCTGAAGATGAATGCAGGATCCCTTGGTCCAGGACATATCTGAAATGAGATGATATCCTCACCGGATACGGTGTGGAGAGTACTCTTTCAACCGGGCCCGGTGAGAGTATGATCTGATGACAGATGCATGTATTGGAGCGAAGATCAGCAGAAGTTGGAAGGTGGAGACAACCGGAACTTTTTGTTTAATTTAGGAGGGGAAATAATGAACGTTAAATCTCTTAAAAAACAGCTGATGGCAGCCATCGCAATGGTATGCGTAGCTGCTCTGGCGCTGGGAAGCTCGACCTTTGCATGGTTTGTGAGCAATAACAGTGTAGAGGCTACAACAGCAACGATTAGTGCCCAGTCGAACGCACCGTTCCTTAAAATTGACAAGACGGCTATTACTGCGGACTCAGAAACTTCCATTTCTTTCGTAGCCAGCCCCGCTGTAGATACAAAGCTGTATCCGGCACAGGTTGTTAAGGCTGCAGGTACAGAAACTTACAAGAATGGGACTTCTACGGCTACAATGGCACAGAATAAGCCGCTGTTCCAGTCGGCATATGCGTCAGCTGCAACTGCAACTACGATGCTGGCAGGCTCACGTTTTAATGTCGGTACGGCAGAAATCGCATCTAAAGCAGATACCGTAGCAGGTGGCGGATATGCACTGAAGGAATCTTTTAAGATTGGTACCAGTGATGCAAAAGCAGGCTCCTTTGCAGATTTGAAAGTTGCCAGTGTTACATTAACGAACACTACATCTTCTCAGCTGACCGATGCACTCTGTGTATTGGTAGTATGCGGTGATAATTGGGCTGTTTATAAGGCAACTGCTGATGGAACGGTTCTGGCTGAATACAATGATAAGACGTCGGCTGTTGGTAACAACACAAATGGCGTGCTTGCTTCTACAATTGCAGCCACTGGTTCTGTCGATGTAGATGTATATGTATTCTATGATGGTTCTGCTACAAATGTTTATACTGATAATCTTGCGAACCTCAAGGCTATCGGTGCTACTGTAGCGTTTACAGCAACTCCAGTAGCTACTAATGGTGCTACATCATAAGTATTCATGGTAAATGATACGAATGTCCCACGGTTGTGGCGTGGGGACATTTTAAAGAGCAGAAAGAATAGTATTTCTGCTTTTTAAAATGTCTGATTTGTAGGACATTTTGAAAGAACGCATGTATTATGCGTATTACTAGGAAGGAAACGAAATGAGTCAGATCCGTCGACTAAAAAAAGAATTTTCATTAGCACTCGCTTCGTGTATTGCTTCTGCAATATGTCTTTCATCGGTGACCTATGCTTGGTATGTGGCAAATGGTACGGTCAAAATGAAAACGGCGACGATTAGTGCGCAAACGAACGGTTTCATTTTACAGATTGCGACCATGGAAGAAGGCGCACAGCACGGTGGTGAGCAGAAGTCACTGCAGGCTATGACTACGGGGGCAACATTGAGTCCGGCTTCTACGGATAATTTGAAAGATTGGTATGTATGTCAGTCCTGGAATAATCAGGGATATGTAACGGATTATTCGGTTCCGGAGTTTGAGACAGGGGATGATGCGGTTCCTGGAAAGTATACCGTTTCGGGAAAAGATTATCACGCGTATATTAAGAGTGATTATATTATTTATACGATCAATGAAACCGGAACGGCTGATGTGTATCTAGAAGACGATGGTGCAGAAGCACCAATCGTTGTAACGGTAAAGAATGGAGATGGGTCATCAACCGTAACGGATTCACTTCGAGTGGCTATAACAACACAGGCTATTGATAAAGATGGAAAGCCGGTTGGTGACGAAACACTAAAAATCGTGTATTCACCGAAAAATGAGACCGGAAAAGGAAATGATAGTTCGGCGATTAATGGTTGGACCAGTATAAAGAAGAATGGAAACTCTACGGCTTTGTCAGCGTCTAGCTATCCACATTTTTATGGCACGCCACACACGGCAGGGGCTCCGTATGCTGATCAAAATGGGGATAACTGGGTTGCAACACAAAATGGAGAGAATTTCGAAGTCATTGACGGAACCAAACCGATTGCAACCAATGTCGGATATGACGGAGTGATTGTACACGTGTATATCTGGATGGAAGGAACCGATGCGGACTGTGTAAATGGAAAATCAATTGAAAATGATAAATCAACGTACGATGTAACTGTAAAGTTTGCAGGTGTGTCGACTAATTAATGAGGAATGAAAAGGGCTGTTGTAGATGTCATTTGACATTTGCAGCAGCCTTTGTATGTGTATGGATATAATATCAGAAAGAGATTAAATGCAGATTATGCAGCAAGCAGCAAGTAGACAAGAGTGCTTCATTTTGTTATTGTAAATGCAACAAATGCAACTGAGACATTAGGGAGGAATTGTTGTGAAAAGAATGAAACAAATATCAATTAAGAGATGGCTGATGGCGCTGGTGGTATTCTGCATGTCGCTGTCGATGACAGTATTGGCGGATACTCCGACCAAGGTGAATGTTCCCAAAATGAAACTCTCGTCTGTTACCAGTGGTTCAGCGGGTAAGATGACTGTTTCCTGGAAAAAAGTATCCAAGGTGAAATCTTATCAGATTGTGGTTGCAAGGAATAAGGCATTCACCAGCGGTGTGAAATGGAAAACAGTTGCGGCAGGAGAAAATAAAAAGACCATCAGTGGACTGAAGCAGGGAAGCCGCTACTATGTGAAGATCCGTGCAAGAAAGGATGTAAAAGGCAAACGCTACTACGGGAAGTTCAGCAGCGTTAAGAGCGTAGTAATCAAAAAGAAGGCTTCTTCTAATTCAAATTCCGGGTCTTATACGGGAGGCGGCGGAACTGTGTACTGGACGCCCAGTGGTTCGGTTTATCATTCGACAGCCGGATGCCCGACGTTATCTCGCTCGCGTAATGTGTGTTCCGGATCTGTAGCTCAGAGTGGACGCTCTAGAGGCTGCAAGGTTTGCTATTGAATTTGATAAGTTAATAGTTCAGGGTGGATGTAAGACTGCCGGCAATGTTGGATACGAAAAGTCGTAACGGACATTGCCGGCTGTTTTTACTTGGGCATTGATTGGGGGCTAACCCAGCATAATAGCCCGCTCGGCGGTTCGTTCGCCGTATTTTTCAATCAGTTGTTCATGGGAAAAGCCCATACGAAGATCCTGGACCGCGTTAACAAGATTGTCCTCGCCTTCTTTTAAGCCTTCGGCTCGTCCTTCTTCTCGAACTCCTTTAATTAGAATTTCCTCATTGTATTCTGTGATACACACGTCTAACACCTCCGCTCTATGTTTGCGCAAGAACTGTGCCATTCGATTTTCTTGAATACAGCGCATGACAGCATGGTCAACGGCAGCTTCAAAAGAGTTGCCGTTCATTTGATTTTCGCGGATGTATTCAATGAGACACATATAGTCCTGCAGGGGTTTGCATTTCGCTAAAAGCTCATCATTTTTCCCTTTATTCAAATTGATGACAGTAGCAGTCCATTCGAATTCGTTGTGCTCATCCGGATGAATAAAAGCATCCGACAATTTGAGTTTTGTGACAGCCGCCATTTCTTTGGAGCCGTTATAGAGTACATAATACTTCGGTAATGGGATTTTTACCAAGGAGCTTCCATAGATATTTAGTTCATTCATTTCAATGAATGAGGAATAGGAATTGCCGAAATACATGAATCCGCGAAGAGGCATATTCGGGTTGATGGTGCTCTGCTGCTCAAAGAGAGACAGATAGCTGTCAATCAGAATGGCCACATCATTCTTCATGTTGAGATAAACGGCATCATCGAGTGTCATTACCTCAAAAGGGGTATCATCCGGATAATCTGTGCCGTTGATTGCATTGTACAGGGAAATGATGTTGCTTTTCATTTCTTCACTGCCAAATAGTAAACGAAACAGACGATCTTTGTAGAATCGGTTACTGCTAATATTATGTTTTGCCATAGAATAATGGCTCTCTCCCTCAGTGGTAGTATAGCATTTGAATAAATGCTGTCCAATAGGATTTTATTGTTTGGGGATGGAGAATGTATGGTATAGTGGTTACGGTTATGCAGTAAGTAGAAATGATTAGTGTCTGGTGAAGTATGATGACATGTAGGTTCATGACGTGCTGTGATGCTTCTGAATACAACAAGAGGGGGATAGATTATGCCAACAAGTTCATTTGATAGAGATTTTGTTATTACTGAGCCGGAAGCGTTGAGGCGTTTGGAGAAAGTTATGGCTGATGAAACACCGAAAACGCCTATATCTGAGCATCCTTTTTCCAGTGAGGATAGAAGACGTGGCGAGGAACTATTGAAGAAATGCAAGATGAGAAAATAGGATGACAGATGAACGAGAAAGCTTTTGAGGCAGATGCCAAGGGCTTTCTCTGTACAGCACCATGAGGATGAGTAATGAAATACCAACACATCAAACGAGCAATCTTCATAGACCGACCCAACCGCTTTATTGCCCATGTGGAGGTGGACGGCATAGTAGAAACGGTCCATGTTAAGAATACCGGACGCTGCCGGGAACTTCTGGTGCCCGGGGCGCAGGTGATTCTGGAAGTGGCAGATAATCCGAAGCGGAAGACGAAATATGATCTGGTTACTGTTTGGAAGCCGGGGCTTGGCTGGGTGAATATCGATAGCCTGGCACCCAACAAGGTGGTTGGTGAGTGGCTGGCGGAGCAGGGCTATGATCTGGTTCGGCCGGAGTATACCTTTGGAAATTCGAGAGTGGATTTCTACATGGAACGGGATGGCGAACGCTATCTGATGGAGGTCAAGGGCTGCACACTGGAGATCGATGGCCTGGGTTATTTTCCGGATGCCCCCACGGAGCGGGGGGCTAAGCATCTGCTGGAGCTGGCAGCGGCAGTGCAGGAGGGATATCATGCCATGCTTGCTTTTGTGATTCCCATGAACGGTGTGACGCAGGTATTCCCTTTTGCGGAGCGGGATCCGAAGTTTGCGCAGGCCTATGAAGATGCGGTGCGGGCTGGAGTTGAGGTGAAGCTGCTACCTTGTAGAGTGGATGAGGATAGTGTAGTTTTTGAATACAGGATTTAAACGATAGGAAGGAGAAAACGTGGAAACAATCTACAAGAAGAAAACATCGCCCGATATGGACCGGGAGTTTGAAGCAGCGGCTGTGTTCGGTAAGGTAAAAATCGGCACGGAGCATTTTTTCTGGCGTAAAAATCTGCGCTGGTATTATGTGCCGGCGGAGAGGGTCACCCAGGTGTATCGTCAGATCCAGCAGGTGACGAGTCATACCAGCTGCTGTGAAACGGATTTCAGTATTCACCGGCTGATCCTTCTGTCAAAGGAGGGAGAGGAGCTGTCCGTACTGGTAGGGGACTCCATGTATCGCCACGAGCCGGAGCGGATGATGGAGGAGATTGCAAGGCTGCATCCTCAGATCATTCAGCTGGCACCTCAGCGCTAAGGGGGATAGTACCTGATTTTCGAGATAACGAACTCCGGGCGCTACACCAGATGACTTGTCTGTTTCTTCGATAGGGATATGATAAGAGCTTCCGCATATGCAGGAGCATGGGAGAAAACAGGCACAGAATACTCAGGTTTCAATCGTTTTAATTTTCAGGTTTTAGAAAGAAGTAAAGTATGTTTTCCAAGATTTCAGGCACCTTTAAACCGGCTTCGGCCTTCAAACGTTTTCTTCTGTCCCTGCTGGTCACGGGACTGGGATACGGAATCTACAAGGGAATTCTGGACAACTACCTGGCGGAGGTGGTTGTGATGGGGGAAATGGACCGCGGTATTGTGGAATTCTTCCGGGAGATCCCGGGGCTGTTGTTGATATTTTTGCTGGCGGCTATGTATGCCTTCTCCGCGGAGCGGTTGTACCAGATCGGCGCCGCCATCATGCTCATCGGCATGGGCATGCAGTCCATCGTGTCACCCACGAAAGTGCTGGTGACGATCTGCATCTGCATCTATTCGCTGGGTGAGCATATCCAGCTGGGCATGAAGAACACGCTGGCCCTCAACTATGCGAAGGAGGGGCAGGGCGGAGCCGCGCTGGGGTATCAGAATGCGACCCATCAGATCGGTATGCTGGCCGGCTATGCGGTGATCGTCGTAGCCTTTTCCAGATTTGCAGCCCAGCGGCCCTACAAGCTGTTCTTTGCGGTGTCGGCCATCTTCCTTGCCATCAGTCTGCTGCTGTCCTTTGGCATGAACGGTGCCAGTGAGACGGACGAGAGCAAGCGCCGGTTCTATTTTCGAAAAAAGTACACCAAGTACTATATGCTGGAGGTGTTCTACGGGGCGCGCAAGCAGGTGTTCTTTACCTTCGGTCCCTATGTGCTGATCCTGTTTTACGGGGCATCGGCGTCGGTGATCTCCCTGCTGTTTGCCATCTCGGCGGTGGCCTGCTTTATCTGTTCGCCGCTGATCGGACGGATCATTGACCGGTTGGGCTATAAGATCGTCATGATCTCGGATACGCTGATCCTGGTGATCGTCTGCTTTTTCTACGGCTTCGCCCATCATATCTTCCCACGGGAGATCGCCTTTATCGTCTGCTGTGTCAACTACATCCTGGACTCTGTGATCTCGCTGGCATCCATGGCCTCCAACGTGTATGTGCAGGACATTTCGGACAGCCAGGAGGAGGTGCGGGCCACGATCTCGACGGGGATTTCCGTCAACCACATGATCACGATCCTGATCGCCCTGTTTGGCGGCTGGATCTGGAAGACCCTTGGTATGGAGACGCTGTTTGTGCTGTCGGCAGTGCTGGGACTGTGCAACAGTGCCTACGCGGCTACGATCAAGACGGTCAAAAAGAACTGACGGCTACCCATGGCTAAAGCCAGGGGGGAACGCTCTGATCGGTAAAACTGAACCCTGCAGGTTCTGTCGGATGCAGATGGCATCGGCGGACAGAACCGGCAGGGTTTTTTGTATTAATGATAGGTCGTATTCCGGGAGAGGCAGTATCCCGGGAAAAACTGGGCAAGGGAACGGAGTGATTGCGTGCTTCCAGGATTCTGAATTTGCCCGATGTTAACAATTCTAAGATTCAAAGATGCGAAAGGGTAAGGTAAAGTACGTACCGTTTAAAAACAAACAGTATATAACAGTTGACAGCAGTTATATACTGTTATACACTGTTAGCATAAAGGAGAAGATGATATGCATATTATACTGAACCAGTCTTCTATGGTCCCCATCTATGAACAGCTGATGGACCAGATCAAACATCATATTTTAGAAGGAGCACTCAAGGAGCAGGATCCCCTTCCTTCGGTGAGAGCCCTGGCCGGCGAGCTGAAGATCAGTGCGCTGACCGTCAAAAAGGCCTATGACCGGCTGGAGGAGGATGGTTTTGTGCAGACCGTCCATGGAAAGGGAACCTTTGTGGCAGCGGCGGATGTGGAGCTGGCTTTAGAGGCCCGCAAGCATGCGGTGGAGGAGGACTTCCTGCATGCGGTGGAAAAGGCGAAGGCCGTGGGCATGAGCCGGGAAGATGTCCGGGCTATCCTGGAGCTCATTCTGGAGGATATCAAATGGTAAACATCGATCATCTTTGCAAGCAGTACGGAGACTATCGTCTCGACATTTCCATGCAGATACCCAGCGGCCGGATCGTCGGCCTGGTGGGAAAAAACGGAGCCGGAAAGAGTACCACCATCAAGGCGATTCTGGGACTTGTCCAGCCGGATCAGGGAACCGTAACGGTCTTTGAAAAACCGGCCGATCAGCTGGGAAAGGCGGAGAAGGAAAACATGGGCGTGGCCCTGTCCGACTCGGGGTTCAGCCAGTATCTGAACCTGGAGGATATCACCCGCATCCTGAAGAAGAGCTATCCGGCCTTTGATGAGGTGTGGTTCCGGCGTCAGTGCCGGGAGCAGTCGCTTCCCATGAACAAGGAGCTGAAGGACTTCTCCACCGGCATGAAGGCCAGAGTGAGAGTGCTGACGGCCATGAGTCACAAGGGAAGTCTGCTGATCATGGATGAGCCGACGGCGGGACTGGATGTGGAGGCCAGGGAGGAGATCCTGGCCATGCTCCGGGACTATATGGCGGAGGATGAGACACGTTCGATCCTGATCACCTCCCACATCTCGTCGGATCTGGAGCATCTGTGCGATGAGATCTATCTGATCCACGACGGACAGGTAATCTTGCATGAGGATACCGACGCGATCATCGACAGCTACGGTGTGCTGAAGGTATCACCGGAACAGTTTGCCGGGCTGGATCAGCAGTATCTGCTGACGAGCCGGAAGACCGGCTTCGGGTATGAATGCTTTACGAACCAGAAGCAGTATTACAGGGAAAATTATCCGGAGATCGTAGTGGAGCGATCGGGCATTGACGAACTCATCCTGATGATGACGACAAAGAGGTAGAAAAATGGCTGGATTATTTGAAAAGGACCTGCGGCTTGTGCTGCATCGAAAACAGAGCCTGCTGTTGTTTGTTGCGGTGGCCTTACTGCTTGGCGTGAGCCAGGAGGATGGCGGCAGCTTTGTGATCGGATATATCACGATGCTGGGAAGTATCTTTACGATCAGCACCTTCAGCTACGATGAATTCGACAACGGCTATGCCTTTCTGATGACGCTGCCGATCAATCCGAAGACCTACGTGGTGGAGAAATATCTGTTTACCGGTCTGTCGGCTCTGATCAGCTGGGGTGTCGGTGTGGTGATCGCGGTAGCTGTCAATGTGTTCAAGGGAATTGGCATGGATCCTGGAGAGTTTTGGGTGACAGCCCTGATGTTTCTGCCGGTGTGCGCCATCCTGTTATCCATCATGATTCCGGTGCAGTTAAAGTACGGCGCAGAAAAGAGCCGGATCGCGCTGGTGGTCGTAGTGGGCGGTGCGCTTGCGATAGGTGTGTTTGCCAAAAATCTGGTAAAGAGTCTGGGCGTATCCTTCGCCGGAGTGGAAAATCTGGTGGAGCGTATCGGTACCTGGTCACCGGTTCTGCTGGTGGCAGCGGCTGCCGTGGTGGCCGCCGTAGTGGTGGGGATCTCTCTGCTCATCAGCCAGCGGGTGATGGTGACGAAGGAATTTTAGGACAAGAATGAGCCGGCGGAGAATAATGAGAAAGTGAAAAAACTCTGTCAAAAGAAAAGAGCACAGCCGGCGGAAATCATTGAGATGGAACGACATACTCCGCCGGCGAGGTGATATAAGGATCGCAGGAAGTGGTCAGCTAAGCTCTATGTCCAGGAGAACTGCTCGACATGGCGCTCCGTCAGCATGGGTCAGATTCAGGGGGGCGCAGTTGAGAAGGTAGACGCCTTCCGGCACGTCCGCCAGGCGAATGCCTTCCAGGAGAACCACTTCAGCCCCCAGCAGAATCAGATGCACCGCCATAGGCGCGTCCAGCGGGCCCACTGTCTGGGACTCATTTCCAATCAAATCGATGCCGGCATCGGCAAATATCTGTGCAGCTTCTGCTGTAACCGTAAGGTTACCCTTCAGCAGAAGCTTTTTTTCTGCCCCGGGACAGGCCTGCGCGGCACGCTTTAAGATAGCTTTTGCATCAGCGGCCAGCAGATCTCCTTCGTGCTCAGCCACAAAAGCGGGACCGATAAAGCGGGTCAGGTCGATCTCATCGATGCCCTTGCCGGTGTTGATGAAATGAAAGGGAGCGTCCACATGGGTTCCGTTGTGGGCACACATGGAAAGCTCGGTCAGATTGTAGAATGCGCCCTCATCCATACTGGAGGCGATGGTGCGAACCGGCGGCTCATCGCCGGGGAAGACAGCGCATTCAAAGAGGGGCTGGGAAATATCGTAGATTTTGCGGATCGTCATAGGGGACCTCCCTGTTGAAATCAAATATAAACGGCTATCTAGATTGTATCACAAAATGTGTTGGTCACACTTTTTTAACAGATGCTATACGAAACAGTTGAGAACACCAAAAAAACACGATATGATGATATTGTTTAAAAAATCATTTGTGCGTCCGTTCCCTTAAAAAACGAAGAAGGAGCGAGGCGCTATTTGGCGTATAAAAATTAAGATAATCGTTTTTCAAGATTGAAAGATGGAAAGAGCATGAAAGAAGTGAAACGTAAACAGAATCCGATGGAAAGGCCTTCGGATATGAGTCAGAATAATCCTATGCAGGAACAGCCAGTACAGGAGCAGAGCGTGCAGGAGCAATCAGCGAAGGCACAGCCGGTACAGGAGCAGCCAGCGCAAGAGTCGCCGGCACAGTCTCCGGCCCATACCGCCCAGGAATACCGGGAGGAGGCGGAGCGCCATGCGCGGGCGGCTAAGGACACCTGGAAGCAGTTTGGAAAGACCGGGATCTTTGTGGCGGCAGCTTTTGTGGCGCTGGTGCTGCTGGCCATGGCCTGGTTTGTGAGCAATAATCGGGTGCATGCACTGGGAGGACGGATCAGTGCCGGCGCGAATTCGCTTCGACTGGCCAGCAAGGGTGAACGGCAGGAGCCGGAGTCGGAGGTCCTGCAGCTGGATACCGGTGGAGAACTGGTATTTAATAATGAAACCTACCATGTATCCGACGGCGGAGAAGTGGCCTTATATCTGGATGACCAGTATGAAATGAAGCCTGGCGCATCCGGACTGATCGAGTTTTATATCATTCCCCGCACCGATGGCGCAGCGGAGGTGACACTGTATGTGCAGACGGTGGCCTGCGTGACCACAAAGGAAAACGGGATCGAGACCGCAGCGGTCAATGAAGCGGATGAGACACTGAATGCTTTGCTGAGCGGACATCTTCTTTTCTTTGAGAAGCAGGAAAATGGCACCTACTCGGAGTGGATTGCCCTGAATGGCGAGGGTGACCATGTAATGAAGATTCAGATGGATGCTTCCGCAAAGGCGGATGAGCCCTATCTGTGCCAGATCTACTGGGTATGGCCGGAGCACCTGGCTGTGCTGGAAGAGATCAGCGGAATGGATGCTTTTATCAGTGAACAGGCACAAGCGGCTGCGGCATCTGCTATTGAAGGAACGGATGGATATCTGTACAGCCGTCTGTTCATTGCGGACAGTTTCCCGCTCAGCGAAAAGGCGGATCAGAGCAGAGCCTATGATCTGGCGGACGAGTACATTGGTTCCAATATGGATTACGTGTACTTTACCGTTCGCAGCACACCGCGCGAGGGAAACAACGGATAAACAATACGAAGTTAATCAGAGAAGAAAGGGAAGACCGTTTTGAAGAATAGAAAGAATCTTTGGATCATCCTGGCGGGGATCGCCCTGCTTCTGGCTGTCATGGGAGTGACATCTGCCTGGCTGGTGAACCGATCCGCTCTGACGACCTTATTCCCCGTTCTGAAGCCGGATACGATCACGATCTCCAATACGGACGGTACAGAGATGACGGAAATCGATCTGGACTATGTAGATGGTGTGGATACGAAGGATCCGGATGGAACGATCCATATTCGAAGAGCATTCTGCATCAAGAGCAGCAGTCCGCTGCACAGACTGGAGATCGTACATACGACCAATCTGGAGAGTCTGACATTCAGCATCTATCCGGCTTCCATCGATCAGAAACCGGTTGCGGAGGCGACTCCATTGACAGGAAGCTATGGAAATGAAGATGGAACCGGCACGCTGACGGCAAAAGCAGAGACGCTGGATAACTATCAGGCCACGGCGGATGTGGCTGATGTGCATGCCTATCCGCTTTACTGGCTGGCCCAGCTTTCGGCTACCGCCGGACATGAGCCCGCCGATGAACCAAGTCGGACGGTACAGTCCTATACCAAAAAGGAGTTTGACGTTTCGGCAAAGGCGGAGCGTGACTTCTATTTTACGAACTATATCTGTGAGATCAGCTGGAAGGAAACCACGAAGGAGACCGACCTGTTTTACATTATGGCGCAGAGCGTGGCAGTTTGAAGCCAAAAGGGAAGAACGGAATGAAGAGATTTAGGAAGAGTGCATTTGTCATATTGATGTTGGTGGCTGTGCTGGTAGCTGCGATCGGAGTTACCTGGGCCAGATATACAAGCCAGGATCACCAGAGGAGCGTTGTTCGCAATCGTGACAGCGAAACCATTCGCTTCAGTTCGGATAAGCTGTTCCGTGTGACGGCAGATGCAGCGGCCAGAAAATACTACGATCCGGTCAGCTCGGCGGAGCGCACGATTACCTTTCAGATCTGCAACTACGACCAGTCGGTCAGTACGCTGTTCTGCGAGAAGAATATCGAGTATGACCTGACGGTGAAGGTCACCAACGGTTCGACCGGTGATTATACCATCTCCCGGGGAAGTGAAAGCAAAACCATTCAGAATAATGGAACGGCTGCTTTTACCGGAACGCTGGCTGGTGGAAAAAGATCGGTGCATGCCTATTCCATCGTATTTCATGAAAGCGACTTCAATAAGGTAAACTTTGAAGTATCTGTCGTACCGAAAAATCTGAGCCTGACTCAGAACAGAGTTCTGAAGGCAGTGCTGATCCCGATCGAGAATGCTTCGCTGCAGGGCTTCTATGTGACCGGTGAGTATTCGGATGCCTCCAGAGGAGAACCGGATGATTTTGCAGCTTTTAATTATTCGATCCGCGTAACCGGCGGAAGTGGTCAGGTCGTTCTGACCTGGAATGCGGATCAGCTGGATATCGATCCGTTTTTCAAAACCAGAAGCAATGCCACCGGCGATACAGCCAGTGGGACTTTGACAATTCCCATGGATTCGGAGGATAGTACCGCCTCCTATCAGATTCCGTTCTACAACAAAGGCGGAAATACCTTTGGAAGCTGGGAGGATCTGGGAGTTTCAGTAAGCGTTCAGGGCTAACATCGAGGGACGAGGATAACGACGTGAGAAGAAGATTTGCGAAGAGACTGATGGCCATTGCGCTGGCGGCGAGTGTGATGACGACCTCCATGCCGACCGGCTGGGTGGCGGCGGAAGAAATTGAAAACGCGACAGTAGCCGTCGATGAGGAGACAGTAGCCGTCGATGAAGATACGGCGACGCTCAAGACGGTGGAGGATCTGGTACCGGCTACCGAGATGGAGGAAGAGTCTGTCATTATGAATGTGACCCTTCTGGAGAATGCGGACGGAACGATTCCGTACATCGGAGATGCCTTTGCCGACCGGTTTATTGATGTGCTGAATGCCAATGGGATTCGTACCACGGTGCTTTTGTCGGATGGCACGGTTGAAGTGACCATTGGAGAGGGACAGAATGAGATCCTGGAGCTGTTGTCACAGATGACACAGACGGCGACGGAGAATTACGCAGACTGGAAGATCAAGTTCTCCTTCTCCGGTAACCTGACGCTGGGATCAGATTTTTCCGGTCTGGGAGATCCGGAGATTCCTTTTGAGGGGGCTTTCACGGACCAGGCTATTTCGATCAGAACCAGTCATACGCTGTTTAAAGGGCTGTCGGCAGGCGCTGATCTGAACGGAGTCAAGCTGGAGTGGACCGGAACACCGGACAAGGCGATTCTGGCGGATACGCTGGTGCCGGATCAGCAGGAGCATGTGATCAATATGCCGCTGACTTCATCCGCCAGCTTCAGTGCCTTTATCGGTACCCTGGCCAGACCGGCGGGAGATACAGCCGATGCGCAGCTGGGCGTGGTGACCTTACCGGCCTTAAACTACAGCAATGCCAAGGATTCACCGGGCCAGGAGGTGCGCAGCTCTGATTACGGATTGTTGTGCGGTGCCATGGCGGCCGGCACACAGCTTCAGCTCGCGGAGATCACGCTGCCGGCCGGTTCGAATGGTCAGGCAGCCGTGATCGATCTTCGAGGCAGTGAAAATGTGGGAAGCCTGGTTGGAAGCATGGCGGCTAATGCGCAGCTGTTTGTCGGAACGGAAAGCGCGGCTGTGGACCTGGTCTTAAATACCAAGCTGACCGGTAAAAATGCAGGCGGCCTGGCAGGCAAGGTGAGCAATGCTGTCATTTCTTTCGCCGAGGGTAGCCAGGTGGCTCTCACTACGGAGATCACCGCCGGCTCCGGTGGAAACGGAGGCGGACTGGTCGGTGATGCGGACACAGAGAATGGTATTCTGGCGGGACCCGCTGTCCTGAGGGGAACACCGGCGGTTACCCTGACTTCCGTCAAAGTGGACAGCATGGAATCGGCGGCTAATGCAGGCATTTATTATGGAAACTGCCGGGTGACCGGTCTGCTGGATCCTTTGGCGGGGGTGGAAGCCGGCGCGACGGGGGAACTGACCGGAACCGGAAACTGCGGCGGTATTTTTGGACGACTGCAGCTGGAAGGAGAGGGTAAATGTCAGATTGGAGGCTCGGCAGCAACCGCTGACGCAGCAGTGGAGATCAGCAGCCGGCTGACACTGGCCGGTAATGCAACGGCCTATGGCGGCATTGCGGGCGAGATTACAGGAGCGGACCGAAAGAATGCCCTGATCGTAAAGAAGGCGCAGATCACCACAACGGTAGAGCTAAGCAAGCCGGGTGAAAACTACTATCCGAAGTATGTGGGCGGTGTTGCGGCTGTGCAGCGGCAGAGTACCGTAGATGCTCTGGAGGTTACGACGATCTTTAATAATCCGACCATCAGAAACGCGGGTGATTATGGTTTTGGCGGCCTTGTTTCCAATGTACAGGAGAGAGCCCTGGTGATCGCGGATACGGTGACGGTGAATTCGCCGGTGACAGCCACTAAACGAGGCGGTGGCGGTCTGGCTGGTTCTACGAAACAGGGAAGCATCCTGATTCTGAAGAATTCGGTGGATCTGAGCGCATGTATTTTAAATCATGATGGAAACAACGGTCAGATCGTTGGAAACCAGAACTCCTCCCTGATCTACGGAGAGGGCTGTGCCATCAAACGATATGCGAATGGTCTGCTGCTGGATGACATTGGCAACTACGGTGAGATCTACCGGGTGCCTGGATTTGTTACCGTCAGTGAGGACGGAAGCTATACGGTAACGCTGCCTCAGCTTGCAAGGACCGGAAACACCTGCCAGCTGGCAACGGTGACCGATTATGCCTGCTATGCACTGGCCTGGCAGTCCCAGGGTAATTTCCCGACGGTATCCGGAATCGATACGTCAAACTGGAAAAACCTGAAGGAAAAGGATGCAAAGATCGAACTGGCAGAGGATATTGATCTGACCGGCTGCGGAATCGGCGGCTTGTCACGGGATGTGGATGATGACAATAACCGTTTCCGTGGTAGCTTCAATGGAAACGGAAAAACACTGACCCTGAGCATTGGTGAACGAAATGCGGCAAACTATGCGGACACGCTGACCCAAGGCGATGGAAAGATCTACCGACATACGGCCATTGGTCTGTTTGCCGGGCTCAGTAACACCGCCTCTGTTCAGAAGCTGACCTTGAGCGGAAATATCCGTGCCAATAATACCTACAATATTATGTGCGGAGCACTGGCGGCCAAGCTGGCATGCGATACGAATGGAGTTTCTTCCAGTGCGCTGACCAAGGTGTCGACGGACAGACTGCTCATCGATTTTGATGTGGATACCAGCAGAAAGGTCTATATTGGCGGCCTGATCGGCGTCATCAGCGGTGGATCCACGGCAAAGCTGGTGCTGGACAGTTCGCTGAATGCAGAAATCCGGATCAATCCGGCGAATGGTGAGACCGCTCCCCAATGGTATGGTCAGGGAAGCGGCAGCCATGTGGCAGAGGCCATTGGTTGTGTGTTGGGAGAGGTAAAAGCGCTGACCCTTGAGGTGGATGGCGCTGTGATCGGCGGACGTGTGATCTTTACCCAGCAGCGAATCGATAAGACCAACGTAATGAAGACGGGTCTGCGGGACTGCTATTTCGGCGGCCTGGTGGGAGATATCCTGCCGGTCAATAACAGCAGTGAGAGCAGGCGAAAGGTGATCGTGACAGATCTGGATTTTGATCAGCTGATGATCGATTGTGTATCCGCAGATCGCCGGGGCGGTATCTTTGGCGGTATCTGGGCAGATACCGAAGTAGAATTAAACGGTCTGCGGGTGACGGATGCGACGATCACCGATGAGAAGGGAACCCCGAGGATCGGTGGTCTGGTATACCGGGCTACGGGTAAGTGGACGGTAAGACAGGCGGATCTGAGCGGTTTAAAGATTCGGGTGGCTTCGGCCAAGGCGCTGGGGCTGCTGGTCTGCCAGGGCGGTTCCTACAAGGATAAAATAGACGGCGGCATCTCGAATATTGGCGGTCTTTACCTGGAAATGGCTTCCGACTGGGAGACCGGCTATCTGGTTCCGGCTGATGGAAACCTGACGATTAACGATGCCAATGTCGTGGTGGATGAATTCGTTGCCTATACAGCCTATGCGGATTCGAATACAGATGCGGATACGTATCCGTCCAACTACCAGATCACAGCCTCCGGCAGCGGTGTCATCTCGCTGAAAACACCGAATGACACGGTCAATATGACATCCGGAGAGCGCAACACCTATCTGAACCGGACGGATCTTGGAAAAACGAAGCAGACCAATGCATACAGCCGGTATTATTACAATCTGCCTACGGTCCTGAGCGCGGCCAAACAGAGCGGCGGAGCGGTGGATACAGCTCAGGAGCTACTGATGTGGTCGGTATATCGCTATGCCGCTTCCAACATCCGGGAATATTTTGACTTTGATGGAAAAGCGGCAACGACACTGGGCGGTGCATCGGCTGCCTCAAGAGCTTCGTTTGATATGGAGGGTCTGAGCTACTATCCCATCAGCCTGATCAATCAAAGCATGACCCTGCAGTATGCGGATGTGCGCTTTTATAATCAGGAGATCGAGGACAAGGAGGCAGTGGATCCGAATAAGACAACGAGGGGGGATGCAGCGAGCCATGCCCAGCATTACACGATGCACTGCGGTCTGTTTTACGACTTCAAAGCAGATCTGAAGAATTCGACCAGCTATGAAAAGCGTACCCTGACAGTGAACGGTCTGACACTGGCCGGCACAGTGGGAGCTTTCCATAACGGGTCCGGTGCGCTGATCTGCGGAACCGTGAGCGGTGACTTTAAGGAAGGTCAGGCCGCCATCTGCCAGATCGTACTGGCGGATGAAAATAAGGCGGATAAAGCCGTTGTTTTAAACGGATTATCGATTGCGCCGGCGGGAGATTATACGCCGGTTTTGATCAACCGGGTGGAGACCTACAGTGACCTGAGGGCGAAGTATCTGGTCACCGGTGAGCAGCAAAACAGCAGTGCGGCGGTGGCGGGCTCCAGTCTGATCGGAGATGTGGGATCCGAGATCGCACAGGATATCTCGCTGCAGTTTTCCGGAACCATCCGGCTGAAAGAGAGCGGCGTCTTTTCCAAAGCGATCCTGTTAAACAGCCTTCGTTATGCCAAGGGATCTGCCACCTATAACTTCTTTATGAAGGATGACTGGGATGGAGATACCTGGAAGCATGATGCGACCTACGGTAAGGAGATCAGCACAACGGTGGAATTTTCCGGACGACAGGGCTGCTATTATGATGCGTTTGGTCCCGGCTATTATGTATCTAAAACCGGTAGCTTCGATCAGAAGAATGACTTTACCGGTTATCTTCCCTATGTACTGGTGTCCTCCGCTCTGGGAGATACGGAGCATACGGTGGCGAACGGATGGCATGAGATTGCAGTCAATGTGCTGTCGGATGATCTGATCGAGGGTTGTGGAACCTACGGTCATCCGTATGTGATCGACAGTGCCGGAAAGCTGGCGGCGGTGGCCAACTGCATCAACAGTGGTGTTATTGCCAATGGCTGGAAGCTGCGGGTCAAAGAGGATACGACCTATCATGCTGACACGGACGGGGATCACTGCCAGGTGCTGACCTATCAGGACAGCAAGTGGAAAAAAGAGGATGACTCCGCCTACGACAGCTCTTTCGATGCGCAGACCTATCTGGCTAATGCCTACTATTTGATTAAAACTGAAAATCAGGCGATCAGGCTGAAGAATTTCACGGGTCTTGGTACAAACGGTACCGGCGGAAATATGGGTATTCCCTTCTCCGGTGTGATCGTGGGTGCTCCGGGGGCCGAGATCGTTCTGGAGGGAACGACCCCTTCGCTGATCCAGTACAGCTACGGAAGTGTGGTGAAGGATCTGAAGATCGTGCTGAACCAGACTCTGGAGCTGAAACGTGATCTCTGGAGTAAAGGGGATGCGGAAACGACACCGACGACCTTCTTCGGTGGTCTGATCGGCTGTGTCCTGGGCGGCGACAATATCATCGATGAGGTACAGATCGAGAAGGGAACCGGATTTCAGGTAAGCCACAAGGCAAACAACACGAATAAACATCTATTCCCGGTGGGAGGCTATGTTGGAGTCGTGGCCGGCGGCGGCGTGGTGCTGCGGGGAGAAATTTCGAATAACCTGGGCCCCATCGCCAGGGGGGCGGCCAATGACAGAAAGGCGCTGTATGACAATCCGATCATCGGCCGGGTGCTGGACGGCTTTGCCTTCTATGAGGGAGATGGGACGGTTCCGGATAATACGGATAAAAACTACACCATCAGCCGGATCACGCCGAACAGCGAGTCAGATTTTACCTGGGATGGAACGAATCTCCGGGTGAACACAGCCCAGGGCCTGTATCTCGTTTCGGCATTGATCAGCAGCGGTGGGGCAGGTACCATCTCGAAGGCCTATGCAAACGGCCGGGCCCGCAATGCCAGCTACGAGTACGTTGGCGAGGCGCAGGAAAGCGAAGCGACCAGCCGGGACTACGCCGTTGCCTTAAAGGATGAGGGAAAGGCCTGGGCGAACGGAAATACGCCCCATATCCTGAATACGTATGCCGGGTACACCGGTACTGCCCCCATTTGCGGCCATGCCGGTCTGGATCTGACCTTTGCCGGCGGAACATTTGATATGTCCGTATATAAAAACGGCTATCGAGGCATTTCCGCACGCTATGTCAGCAATGCAGCCTTTGGCAGCAGCGGCGTCGATCCGTTTGGTGTGGCACTGCGGATGCGTTCCTTTGATGGCGGTAATACGACGGTAACGGGCATCCGCATGAATGTGGAGGAGTATACGAATGACGATTTCCACGCAGCATCCGTTGGCGGTATTTTCAATTATGCCTGGACCAGTGATCCTTCGAAGAGCAAGGCAGAGGTCTTTGCCGCAAATCTGACGGTGGACAGTATCTATGTGCGGTTGCAGTATGTTAATTCAGATGGATCGGACGGAGTACAGGCGGATCGAGAAAACACAAATAATCCGTTTAAAGTGACGGATGGTTGCAGCTGTGTCAATGTGGGAGGAATATTTGGTAGTGTCAGTGATATTGCCTCCAGTGATAGCACTCGAAAGAATAAGACGTGGCATAACTATTTGTTAAAGAATCTTCATGTAAGGGGTACCAGTCGAAGTACCGTGATAGGCCACAATGCGGCCGGTGGCCTGATTGGGGCTACCAGCATGGTCAACCAGAAGGTAACGGGAAAGCCGGGAGTTCTTCTGTCTGGTGGAAAGCTGACTTCTGCAACAAGGCAGGTCACCTTTGCTCCCAGTCTGGTGAACTGTACTTATGCAGACGTGGATATAGAGGCTGATTTGTCGGCGGGCGGTCTGATCGGACAGGTATACCTTAATACGGATGGCAAGGCACCGGATTTTGAAGCACTGGGTGATGGCTTCGCAAATGCCAGCAATACCAGTTCCAGTGTAACGGCTGTTACAGCGGGAACGGAGACGGAGCTGATTGTTGGGCAGAATGCGACCATTACGGCGAAGGCGAATCATTCTATTGCCGGTGGTCTGTTTGGCGGTATCGGTATGAGTTTCCGGATCAATACGGAAGAGGCTGGGGAAAAGACCGGTCTGAAAATCATTGGATCCGGAGAAAGGCTGGTCGACATCCGCATCAAGGATGTAGTTGTTAAAGGATCAGCTGGCAATGCGAACGGCGAAGGATACTTTATTTCCGGAGGCGGTCTTACTGTTAATAACGGTAAGGAGGGTGTAAGTGGTGATGCAGCCGCTGCGGGCTGTGTCGGACGAATCGGAAATATCAATCCGTCCTGGTTTAACCGGATTCATGTGGAAAACTGTACGATTGAAGCACGTGTAAACGCAAATAATAATAGTGCAGGTGGATTATTGGCAATATGCTATATCAACAGTCAGACGGTTTCCATGGAAAACTGTGAGGTGGTGGATTCCTCTGTCAAAAGTTCCAATAATGCCGGTGGGCTGATTGGCTTCACACAAAACCACCAGATCAGAGTATATCTGTCTAACTGTAAGGTATCTGAAAGTAGTGTACAGGGAGCGCGGGCCGGCGGTGTAATCGGATCGGCTTATGGTACCAATTATTTCTCCAACCTGATGGTTAAGAATGTATCCGTGACCGGAAAGAACAATAGCAGTAAAACCGGACAGGTCTTCGGCTACATGAACATAGACGCTAATAATTCGAACTTTTGGGTATATGCGGCGGGGATGTCGATATTTGCTGATGATTCAAAGGTTACTTTGCCGGATAGGGTGGGAGATAAGGAAAGCACCAATCGACAGTATATTGGGTATATCTCCTATGCGGACTATGCCGGACTGGAGGAAGAGGTGCCGAATTTCCAGGCTCCCTACGCCACATCCAACCCCAGCGTACTGCTGACAGGATCGTTGACCGACACGCTTGCAAACCAGAAGTGGATGACTGGTGATGCTACCGGAAAGCTGGCAGGGGACAGCTACGGTGCGGTGGCGGCCAGACTATGGGCAGACAGTAAGCTGTCCGGACTCGATGGCCGGGCCAGCCGCGTGGTGTATGATAAGATCTCCAATATTGTTGCATCCTATGGCGAGGAAGAGCCGGAGGTATCCACCTTCAATACGGTGCATGAGCTGACCGGAACCTCGGCAGTAGCCAATGATTTTCCGGTGCTGGTGGTGGATGCCAAGAATGTGAGCATGATCGAGGACTATATCAACGTAATCACCAATGGCGGATACACAGAGTCTGAGGAAAAACTGAGCAGTCAGGTCTATTATTACGATCCGGCTTCCGGAAGCTTTTCCAAGGCGACCGCGGCCCAGCTGAAGGCGGAACCGGCTTCCATTTATCTGTATAACAATCAGACGCCCCGGGTGGCTTCCAATGCCTACGACAATACCAGAAATCGCTTCACGCTGATCGAAGTGACCTTCACAACAGATTATCTGTTATCATCGGGCACTACGGAAAAGCGAACCTACACCGTCAGCGTTCCGGTGGTGGTCAAGCGTGAGCTGCAGTATAACTTTATGTCCACCTTTACCTACGGAACAGAGTTTATGGCTGATACCTTCCAGAATCTGGATGTGCATGTGCTGGAGAGTACAGGAAATCCGGTGACGGCCTACCTGACCTATCAGTATAACCGTGAGCGGAGTGCCTACGTGGAGTACGATTGGCAGTCCTACCTGGAGACCGGCGGCAGCATGATGAGCCTGGATAAGAAGCTGATCTTTTCCTCCTCGCTGCCGAAGGGGACTCAGTTTACACTGGTGGACCCGCAGAATGGAAACAGGGCTTACCAGTTTGCAACGACCGCAGCCAGCTCGGGCCGAACGGAGATCAAGCTCAGCCAGTTTACGTCGGTCAGTGACGGAAGCCGTTTTGTGCCGTCGATGGGAGACGTGCTGGGAATAACAGCGGCGGAGGAACCGGATGGCCAATTTGTTCTGGAAAGTGACCCGGCGAAGGCAACGGTACGCATTGGCGGTAAGGATTACCGGGCTATCAAGGAGGGCGAAACGGTTGCGGAAGGAACCCGGCGCTATGAACTGACGGTGCCGGATCTGGAGCAGATGGTGCCGGAAGAGAATTACTATCTGGTCATGACTGTTCCGAACCAGGGGCCGGACTTTTACCTGAACGGAGCCCTCAGCTCAACACTGGAATGGAACATGCCCAGCAAGGTGACCTGGGTGCATCGTCACAATGTGGCGGATACCTCGGACCCGGGCAATAACCACGAATCGACGTATCAGATCTCCTCCGGTTATACCCAGGAGCTTACCTCGACGGCCATGGCTGCAAAGATCGATGTGGCGACCGGTGATCCGGTGCAGGTGCTGGCCCGGGATGTGATCAGCTTTTCCAAGGATCAGATCTATGGAGAGAGCGATCATCTGTATTTCATGCTGGACGTGGAGCTTCTGAAGCGGGATAAGAATGCGGCAAGCGGAGAACGGCTGATGCTGCCGGCCGGCACATGCGGAGCGGTGAAGTTTTATATTTCCGATGGAAACGGCACCTGCTACGATCTGAATGGCAATATCGTTGCCGGAAAGACAAAGGCGGCCGGATACGACTGGACCTATGACGGATTGAATGCACAGCTTCTGTTATCCAATGACGGAGAAAACCTGATCAGTCTGGCCAGGGTCCGGGACGCTGTGAAGCGAAACTGCGGTAGTGCTCTGCCGAAGATCGTGATCGATGTGGAGATGGAGCTGCAGTTTACCAGTCCGGAGGTGATGGCGACTGTGATCCCGGCATCGCAGGAAAACGGAACGGATCAGTGGGCGGAGCTGCATTATTCGTCTGCCATCTCCACCCAGGCTTCCATGCTGAAATACAGTACCGTCAGAGCATCGGTCGGTGACAAGGCAGGCTACTACCGGAATATCACCTTTGAAGCGGTGCTGAGCATGGATGCCAATGCCATCAATCAGCTGGGCATCAATCCGCTGGAGCTGGTACCGGAGTATGCGGCGAAGCGCAAGGGACACAAGGCCAGCCGGATCGGTATCGTATCCGCGTTGAACCTGGCCAATCTGAAGGACATTGAACTGGTGCTGAGCCAGACGGAGAGCATTACCTTTACTCTGTCCCTCAAACGGGGCGGGCGTAAGAGCTATGGCAATGCGCTGGCGGATGGGGGCGATTACATCGATTTTGATCTGTCCGCTTACGGATCCGACTCCTGGTCCTGGACAGTGCCGCAGTCTGAGTATTATGCAGACGGAGCGCTGAAGACAGATGGTATTTTTGATGGCGTGCAGTTTACCATGCCCTTCAATGCCTATGTGTTTGCGGATCAGAAAAATTATGCGAACTATCGAATCGAACTGGAGGCGAACTTTAACGGTACACAGGTATCCATCGGTGATTCGGAAGCATATCTGGTTTACACCTACGCCTGCATCAAGCCGGAGTATTATGATCCGACGATTTAGGCTGGGGCCAGACCCCGGCTCATGGGTTTGAAATTCTGCGGGGCAAAGCGCCCCGCGGAATCGAAGGGCCTGATCAATAGCAGAGCGACTGATTTCCTAAAAATTCGCCTTGCTAAGTATTTTATGTTTTTCAGTTTTTTTGTATAATAATCAGAAATGGAAATGGTCTGAGTGTTTCGGACCATTTCTTTGTGTACAAAGAAGACAACAGGAGTGCAGCGTGAAGAAACTGATTTTAAGTCTGGTGGCGATCATGACGGTGATCCAGTGCTTTGCACTGGGAGGCATTGCGTCGGCAAAAAAAGAGAACAAGGTACAGGATGCATATATCTACGGCCAGAGTGTGGCCAGTGCCATCCGGTTGACGATGGACAATACGCTGGAGGCTACGGAGGCTCTGAAGTATTTCTATCTGGAATACGGGGAGGACTGCTTTGAGGAGTTTGAGCAGATCGGAAGCCACATCGTAGCAGATCATCCGGTGATCGGAAGCATGTACATTGCGCCGGAGGGTGTGATCCGGGTGGCATATCCGGCGGAGGTTGAGTCTTCCACCATCGGTTTTGAGATGCTCAAGGACCCCATGCAGGGACCTCGTGCCCAGCTGGCCATCGACACCAAAGAGATCACGGTGGCGGGACCTCACCAGCTGGTGGAGGGCGGCATCGGCTTCATTATCCGTAATCCGGTCTTTGAGGGTGACGCCTTCAAGGGCTTTACCATCATCGTGCTGGACTGGGATCGGTTTGTGGACAAGATCCTGGAGAATGTATCCGATCCGGCCAGCCAGTATCACTATGCGGTCTGGAAGGAAAACCGGGACGAGACGGCGGTAACGGACGAGGACGGCTTCATTCTGCGAAGCTCGGACAGCCCCATCAGCAACAAGGTGGATATCGAGTTTGAAGTGCCCAACGACACCTGGCATCTGCTGGTGGAACCCAACGACGGATGGCAGGTCTGGAGGGAGATGATCCCGTCCATCAGTATTTCGCTGCTCATCGAGGCCATCGGCCTGGCTATGGCGATCATGTTCTATCTGACGACCATCCGTAAGCGCATGCTGGAGACCGAAAAGCGGGAGAACGAAGAGAAGAGCCGGTATATGGAGCAGCTCAGTCAGGCGCTGGACCGGGCCCAGGAGGCCGATGCGGCCAAGAGCCGGTTCCTGTCCCGCATGTCCCACGATATCCGCACACCGCTCAACGGCATCATCGGTCTGCTCGAGATCGATGACCGGCATGCGGAGGATGTGAAGCTGCTGGCGGAGAACCGCGGAAAAATGAGAGTGGCAGCCCGGCATCTGCTGGCGCTGATCAACGATATCCTGGATATGAGCAAGCTGGAGGACGGCAAGATCGAGCTGGCTCGGGAGATCTTCAGTCCCAACGAGCTGGGGCAGGAGGTAGAGACACTGATCTCTCAGCAGGCGGCCGAGCAGGGCATTCGTCTGGAGAAGCGGCTGCTGAACGTGCCGGAGAATGACTGGGTCTACGGAAGTCCGTTGCATGTGCGGCAGATCTTCATCAATATCTACAGCAACTGTGTCAAATACAACCGTCCCGGCGGCCGGATCAAAACGCTTTTTGAGATGGTCTCGGAGGACGAAAAGCAGATCATCTACCGCTGGACCATTTCGGACACCGGCATGGGCATGAGCGAGGAGTATCTGAAGACCCTCTTCGAGCCCTTCTCCCAGGAGCATGTGGACGACAGCCGCAGTGTATACCGGGGCACCGGACTGGGAATGTCCATCGTGAAGGGCCTGGTGGAAGCCATGAACGGCCGGATCGAGGTGGAGAGCAAGGTTGGTGTCGGAACCGTGTTCCGAGTGACCATTCCCTTTGAGCGCGCCGATGATGCCGGCCAGATCGAACTGAAGCAGACAACGCTCCAGGTGCGTGACAATCTGGAGGGACTGCGGATCCTGGTGGTGGAGGATAACGAGCTGAATGCCGAGATTGCCCAGATGCTGCTGACGGACATGGGCGCCCAGGTGGAACTGGCCGGAAACGGCGACGAAGCCTGCCGCTTCTTCGAGCATGCTGCTCCGGGAAGCATCGATATCATTCTGATGGATGTGATGATGCCGGTGATGGACGGCCTGACGGCAACCAGGGAGATCCGCCGGATGGAGCGTCCGGATGCGAAGACGATCCCGATCATCGCCATGACCGCCAACGCGTTTGTGGAGGATATCCAGAAGTGTAAGGAAGCGGGCATGGATGCGCATCTGTCCAAGCCGCTGGATGTGGAGAAGCTGATCCGCATGCTCTCGGGAAGAGCGGCGGAGGTGTCGGGGAAGCGATGAAAGCGGTCCGGGCAGCCCGAATAAAGGAACAACGGAGACAGAAAGCTGAAAAGCAGGCAGAGGTAGCTTATGCAGCGAACATCCATTTTTAGAAAATTTGTGCGCACCACGCTTTGGATCGTGCTGATGATCTCTCTGGTCTTAAGCTGTGCCTCGATCTTTCTGGTCAGCAAGCTGTCCGGCGACGATTCCAGGCGGCTGATGCGCTCCGAGGCGGGGCGGGAGACCCAGTGCCTGGATGCCAGATTAAGTCAGGCCCGGCAGGCGGTGCAGATCATCTACGATTTCGCCAGCGAGAGAAAGGCCGGGAACACGGCAAAGGTTGGCTTTTACGGGGCCTTTACCCAGAGTGTTCACGGTATGGCGGAGAGTATTGCCCATTTAACGGATGGTGTGCAGGCGGTGTACATGTGCATGGATCCGGGGCTGACTCTTGAAAAAGGCGAAAATCCCGGATTTTTCTGTTCACAGACCCGGGAGGAAGGCGAAGCGGAGCGGCACAGCATCTACAACATGCCGGCCCATCTGACTGAGCTGTTCGGGACGGAGCTGCTCGACCAGGAGGAAGCCCGGACAGAGGGAATCTGGCTGATGCCCCGGAAAAGCGCGGGGGGACAGGGCTGGATCATCTCCTACCTGCTTCCCTGGTTTTCCAAAGAGGGCGAGCCGGTGGGAATCATCGGTATGGACCTGGATTTTGGCGACACCATGCAGCTGACCGGGACCGCGGAGCTGTACAAAAGCGGCCGGGTCATTCTGGCGGATATGGACCGAAAGCTTCAATATACCTATGCCGGGGAGACCGGTGTGGCGGAGCAGGAGCTGCCTGCCGGACTGCACAATTATATTGCCAGAATGCGGACCGACGACCAGATCCTGTTTTATCTGACGGAGGAGGAGGGGAAGCAGCTTGTCTGCACCAATCCGCTGATCAACGGGATGCAGCTGATCGTGTCCGTCCCCATGAAAGCGGTGAATGCGGATCGAAACCAGCTGATGATCCTGTCCATCGTCCTGACACTGGTGATGTTCGGTCTGGCTGTGACCATCGTTGTCAAGAGAACGGTGCGGATCGTCAGCCCTTTAAAGAAGCTGACCCAGATCACGGAGCAGTATGCCCGGGGTGACTGGAGTGAAAGCTATGTCTGCCAGACATCGGACGAACTGCAGGAGCTGGCGGAGAGCATCGAGACCATGGCGAAGACGACCCAGAGCTATATCAACAATCTGGACAGCTTTGCCAAGACGGATTCGCTGACGGGACTGAAAAACCGCAACTGCTATCTGGAGTATGTGCAGAAGCTGAAGAGCCAGGAGCAGCAGGTCTATGGCGTGGCGGTATGCGATATCAACTTTTTGAAGACCGTCAATGATTCGGCGGGACATGAGGCCGGCGATGAGCTGATCTGCCGGGCGGCCCGGTATATCTGCGAGATCTTCGATCACAGTCCGGTCTTTCGAACCGGCGGCGACGAGTTTGTGGTGATTCTGAAAGGAAGGGATTTCGGCAACCGGGATGTGCTGCTGCAGGATTTTGAGGAAGGTCAGCGCTGGGAGCGGGAAGAAGCAGCCCGCAGCGGAGAGCAGCCTCTGGCTATCGCCATCGGAATGGCGGTATGCCCCACGGACAGCCGGGACTTCGACGAGGTGTTCCAGCGGGCGGATGAGCGCATGTATGAGAACAAGAGGGGAATCAAGGGGGAAATGGCATAGAGCCGTACTCATCGGGCCTGTAATTGTTCACGGCGCGTTATCTGTTTTGAACAGAGTGGACAGAAGAACAGACATCGGGCCGATCCATTCGGAAACGGGCTGCAAAACTTATTACACACTTTACTTTCTTAAGCCTTAATCTTTTCGACTTTTACGCTATTGACGAAAGAAATGCAAGTGTGTATGATACTGACTGTAAAACAAAGGCGTTTTCACTACGGTGAAAGCGCCTTTTTCTGTTTTTCAGGCCGGTGTTTCACAGACATGGGGGCCTGAATCAAGCTCGAGAGAGGATGAGAACATGAGAAACGAGATTTTGCAAAAGGGATTGTATGATCCGTCTTTTGAACACGATAACTGCGGTATTGGCGCGGTGGTAGATATTAAGGGACGTAAGACACACAAAACCGTGGCAGATGCACTGAGCATCGTTGAGAACCTGGAGCATCGTGCCGGTAAGGACGGCGAGGGCAAGACCGGTGACGGTGTAGGTATCCTGCTGCAGGTGTCCCACAAATTCTTTACGAAGGTCTGTGCTCCGCTGGGCATTTCCCTGGGAAGAGAGGGCGAATACGGCGTTGGTATGTTCTTCTTTCCCCAGAATGAGCTGAAGAGAAAGCAGGCGATGAAGATGTTTGAGATCATCGCCAACAAGGAAAAGACCCCGCTGCTGGGCTGGAGAAAGGTGCCGACCCATCCGGAGGTGCTGGGAAGCAAGGCTCTGGAATGCATGCCGGAGATCTATCAGGCTTTCCTGGGCAAGCCGGAGGGCGTGGAGAAGGGACTGGATTTTGAGCGCCGTCTCTATGTGGTACGCCGTGAGTTTGAGCAGAGTACCAACAACACCTATGTGCCGAGCCTGTCCTCCCGGACCATCGTTTACAAGGGTATGTTCCTGGTGGGCCAGCTGCGCACCTTCTTTGCGGATCTGCAGGACGAGGCCTATGAAAGCGCCATCGCCACCGTGCATTCCCGCTTCTCCACCAACACGAATCCCAGCTGGGAGAGAGCCCATCCGAACCGTCTCATCGTCCACAACGGTGAGATCAACACCATCAAGGGCAATGCGGACAAGATGCTGGCCCGTGAAGAGGTGCTGCAGTCCCCGTATCTGAGCGATGAGGACATGACCAGAATCCTGCCGGTAGTGGATACCACCGGTTCTGACTCCGCCATGGTGGACAACACCATGGAGTTCCTGATGATGAGCGGCATGCCCCTTCCGCTGGCGGCCATGATCATGATCCCCGAGCCCTGGGCCTTTAACGATACCCTGTCCCAGGAGGTTCGCGATTTCTATCAGTACTATGCCACCATGATGGAGCCCTGGGACGGCCCGGCTTCCATCGTTTTCTCCGACGGCGAGATCGTGGGCGCTATTTTGGACCGCAACGGTCTGCGTCCCTCCCGCTACTATGTCATGGACGATGACCGCCTGATCCTGGCCTCCGAGGTAGGTGTCCTGGATCTGGACGAGGAGCATATCGTCCGCAAGGAGCGCCTGCATCCGGGCAAGCTTCTGCTGGTGGACACCAGGGAAGGCAAGATCAAGACCGACCGGGAAATCAAGGAAGAGTACGCCGGCACCCATCCCTTCGGTGAGTGGCTGGACAGCAACCTGCTGGCCTTAAAGGAGGTCAAGATCCCCAACAAGCGCATCAAGCGCTACACCCAGGAGGAAAAGCTGCGTCTGTACCGGACCTTCGGCTACACCTACGAGGAGACCATGGGCAGCATCTGCGAGATGGCCTTAAAGGGCTCCGAGGAGATCGGCTCCATGGGTATCGACACCCCCATCGCGGCTTTGTCCAATCAGTATCAGCCGCTGTTCTACTATTTCAAGCAGCTGTTTGCTCAGGTCACCAATCCGCCCATCGATGCCATCCGTGAGCGGATCGTTACCTCCACCAGCGTTTATCTTGGACGCAGCCAGAATCTGCTGGAGCTGGAGCCGGAAAACTGCCGGATGCTCAAGATCGAGAACCCGATCCTGTCGGATTCGGATCTGCTGAAGATCCGTTCCATGAAGAAGGAGGGCTTCAAGGTAGTGACCATCCCCATCACCTTCTACAAGAACGCACCCATCCAGCGTGTGCTGGAGCAGCTCTTCGTGCAGGTGGATAAGGCCTACAAGGACGGTGCCTCCATTCTGATCCTGTCCGACCGCGGTGTGGACGAGAACCATGTGCCCCTGCCGTCTCTGCTGGCAGTGGCTGCGGTGCACTCCCATCTGGTTAAAACCAAGAAGTGCACGGCCATGTCGCTGATCCTGGAGTCCGGCGAACCTCGCGAGGTCCATCATTTTGCCACCCTGCTGGGCTATGGTGCCAGCGCGGTGAACCCGTACCTGGCCCATGCGGTGATCCAGGAGCAGGTGGACAAGGAGCTGCTGGACAAGGATTACTACGAAGCTGTGCATGATTACGATCTGGCGGTACTCAAGGGCATCGTGAAGATCGCCTCCAAGATGGGCATCTCCACCATCCAGTCCTACCAGGGCAGCAAGATGTTCGAGGCCATCGGTATTTCCAGAGAGGTCATCGACCAGTTCTTCGTGGGAACGGTCAGCCGTGTAGGCGGCATCACCCTGGAGGATATCGAAAAGGCCATCGATGAACAGCATTCCAAGGCCTTCGATCCGCTGGGACTGGAGACAGACCTGAGCGTGAAGTCCATGGGACGTCATAAATTCAGAAGAGACGGTGAGCAGCACCGTTACAATCCGCAGACGATCCATATGCTGCAGAAGGCGACCCGGGAGGGCGACTACAGCAAGTTTGTGGAATATACAAAGATGATCGACAGTGAGCAGAGCGGCTACCTGCGCTCCCTGATGGACTTTAACTATCCGGAGGTGGGTGTGGATATCGATGAGGTCGAGCCGGTGGAATCCATTGTGCGCCGCTTCAAGACCGGTGCCATGTCCTACGGCTCCATCTCCCAGGAGGCTCACGAAGCACTGGCCATCGCCATGAACCATCTGCATGGTAAATCCAACAGTGGTGAGGGCGGTGAGAGCGATGAGCGTATCGCCTCCGCCGGCACGAAGAATGACCGCAGCTCGGCCATCAAGCAGGTAGCCAGCGCCCGTTTCGGTGTGACCAGCAAATATCTGCTGAGCGCCCGGGAGATCCAGATCAAGATGGCTCAGGGTGCCAAGCCGGGTGAGGGCGGCCATCTGCCCTCCAAGAAGGTCTACCCCTGGATCGCCAGAACCAGAAATTCAACGCCGGGCGTATCCCTGATCTCGCCGCCGCCTCACCACGATATCTATTCCATCGAGGATCTGGCCCAGCTGATCTACGACCTGAAGAATGCCAACAAGGATGCCCGCATCAGCGTGAAGCTGGTATCGGAGGCCGGTGTCGGAACCATTGCAGCCGGTGTGGCCAAGGCCGGTGCAGCGGTGGTGCTGATCTCCGGCTACGACGGAGGCAGCGGCGCAGCGCCCATCAGCTCCATCCATAACGCAGGTCTTCCCTGGGAGCTTGGTCTGTCCGAGGCTCATCAGACGCTGGTGGCCAACGGGCTGAGAAACCGGGTGGTCATCGAGACCGACGGTAAGCTCATGAGCGGCCGTGACGTGGCCATCGCTGCGATCCTGGGTGCCGAGGAGTTCGGCTTTGCCACCGCTCCCCTGGTAACCTTAGGCTGTGTCATGATGCGTGTCTGCAATCTGGACACCTGCCCGATGGGCATTGCCACCCAGAATCCGGAGCTGAGAAAGCGTTTCATCGGCAAGCCGGAGTATGTGGAAAACTTTATGATCTTTATCGCCACACAGCTGCGTGAGTACATGGCCAAGCTGGGTGTGCGAAGCGTAGAAGAGCTGGTTGGACGTACCGACCTGCTGAAGAAGAAGGAGAATCTGACCGGCGCGGCCGCCAGGATCGATCTGAGCCGTATCCTCCTGCAGAACGAAGCACTGCATGGTGAGGAGGCTGTGTTCTGCCCTGAGCATGCCTACGATTTCGAGCTGGAGAAGGTGAAGGATGAGGAGTCTCTGCTTTCCAATGCGGCTCTGAAAAAAGCCATCAAGAAGGGAACCAAGCAGACTGTTTCGCTGGAGCTTGGCAATACGGACCGTACCTTCGGTACGCTGCTGGGTGCCGAGATCACCCGTCAGCACATCGACGGCCTGGAGGATGATACCATTACGATCAAATGCAGCGGTCATGGCGGACAGAGCTTTGGTGCCTTTATCCCCAGGGGTCTGACCATCGACCTGACCGGCGACTGCAACGACTATCTTGGCAAGGGCCTGTCCGGCGGCAAGCTGATCGTATCGGCTCCGAAGACCCGCAGCTATGTGCCGGAGGAAAACATCATCGCCGGCAACGTGGCCCTCTACGGTGCCACCAGCGGTGAGGCCTATATTGCCGGAAAGGCCGGCGAGCGCTTCTGCGTCCGCAACTCCGGTGCCCGTGCCGTGGTCGAGGGCGTCGGTGAGCACGGCTGTGAATACATGACCGGCGGCGTGGTCGTCGTGCTCGGTCCCACGGACAAGAACTTTGCAGCCGGCATGAGCGGCGGTATCGCCTACGTGCTGGATGAGGACGGACGTCTGTACCGGAACCTGAACAAGGAGCTGGTACTGACCGAGAAGGTGGAAGGCAGCGATCAGGAAGAGCTGCGCCGGATGATCGAAAAGCATGTGGCCTGCACCGGCTCCCGCAAGGGACAGATGATCCTGGATCAGTTTGAGGAGTATCTCCCGAAGTTTAAAAAGATCATTCCCAGCGATTACAAAAAGATCGTGGAGTCCATCGCACTGTATGAGGCGAAGGGCTGCACGGAGGATGAGGCGAAGATCAATGCCTTCTACAAGCTGGTGAACGAACGGAACGCGTAACGATCAGGAGGAATAAAAACGTGGGTAAGGCAACAGGCTTTTTAGAATATAAGAGAGTGGATGAGAAGGAGATCTCCATTCAGGAAAGAATTACGAATTTTAATGAATTTCACGATCCGGTGACGCCGGAGGAGCGGAAGCGCCAGGCAGCCCGCTGCATGGACTGCGGCGTACCCTTCTGTCAGGCGGGTATGATGATCAGCGGCATGGCTTCGGGCTGTCCGCTGAACAATCTGGTTCCGGAGACCAACGATATGCTGTACCGCGGCAATGTGGAGCAGGCCTATGAGCGTCTGTCCAAGACCCATTGCTTCCCGGAATTTACCAGCCGTGTCTGCCCGGCACTGTGCGAGGCAGCCTGCACCAACGGCTTTAACGGGGAGAGTGTGGCCACCAAGGCCAATGAAAAATACATCATTGAGTACGCCTATCAGCACGGGCTGGTCAAGGGGGAGGCTCCCGCGGCCCGCACCGGCAAGACCATAGCGGTGGTGGGCAGCGGCCCCTCCGGTCTGGCCACCGCCTACTATCTGAACAAGCGCGGTCACAGTGTCACCGTGTATGAGCGCCGGGATCGCTGCGGCGGACTGCTGCGCTACGGTATCCCGAATATGAAGCTGGAGAAAAAGGTCATCGACCGTCGTCTCAGGCTCATGGAGGAGTCGGGCATCGTCTTTAAGTGCGGGGTGGATGTCGGCGTGGATATCTCCTCGGAGGAGCTGAAGAAGCAGTACGATGTGGTGGTACTGTGCTGCGGCGCGGCCAATCCCCGTAACATCAACGTACCGGGCCGGGAGTCCGGCGGCATCTATTTTGCCGTGGATTTCCTGACTCAGGTGACGAAGACACTGCTGGACAGCAGCTTTGAGCAGGTACCCTATGAGCTGGCTAAGGATAAGGACGTGCTGGTCATCGGCGGCGGCGACACCGGCAATGACTGCGTGGGAACCGCCGTCCGTCTGGGAGCCAAAAATGTCATCCAGCTGGAGATGATGCCGGAGCCGCCTCTGGAGAGACTGCCGGGCAACCCCTGGCCGGAGTGGCCCCGGGTCAAGAAGACGGACTATGGTCAGCAGGAGGCTGCCTTTGTCTACGGTCAGGATCCCCGTGTTTATGAGACCACGGTCAAGGAATTTATTCCGGATGAGAACGGTCAGGTGAAGGAAGCGGTGATCGTCAAGCTGAAGCGGGAGATCGATGCAGCCACCGGCCGCATGAACATGGTTCCCATTGAGGGAAGCGAGCAGACCATTCCGGCGCAGCTTGTGCTGATCGCAGCCGGTTTCCTGGGTGCCCAGGAGTACATCGCCAGGGACATGGGCGTGGAATTAAATCCCCGCACCAATGTGAAGACGGCGGAGGGCTCCTACAAGACCAGTGTGGACAATGTCTACACCGCCGGCGATATGCATCGGGGCCAGTCCCTGGTAGTATGGGCGATCCAGGAGGGACGCAGTGCGGCCCGGGAAGTGGATGCCATGCTGATGGGATATACGAATCTGTAAGACCGAGAATAAGGGAGGACAACATGGCAGGATTACATGAGGAGTGCGGCGTATTCGGAATCTACTCGAAAGAGACCAGGGACCTGGCGAATCTGACCTACTACGGTCTCTTTGCGCTGCAGCACCGGGGACAGGAGAGCGCCGGTATTGTGGTGAACGATGAGGGCGTGTTCAAGGTACGTAAGGGCATGGGCCTGGTGAACGATGTATTTTCCCCGGAGGATCTGACCCGAGTCGGTCCGGGCAATATCTCGGTGGGCCATGTGCGCTACGCCACCACCGGTGCCGATGATATCAATAACATCCAGCCGATTGTGGCCAATCATAACAAGGGCAAGATTGCCCTGGCTCATAACGGCAACCTGACCAACTCCTACGAGCTGCGCTGTGAGCTGGAGGAAAAGGGTGCCATCTTCCACACCACCACGGACTCGGAGGTCATCGTGTACCTGATCGTGCAGGAGCGTCTGAAGACCGGCAGCATCGAAAAGGCGGTGGGCAAGGCCATGGAGCGCATTGAAGGCGCCTACTCCCTGGTGATCTCCTCGCCCCAGAAGCTGATTGCAGCCAGAGATCCCTACGGCTTCCGTCCGCTGTGCTATGGCGTGACCGAGGACGGCATGATCGTTTTTGCTTCGGAAAGCTGTGCGCTGGATGCGGTAAATGCCCGGTTTGTGCGGGATCTGCTTCCGGGAGAGATCGCCATTGTGGATGCCGAAGGCATTCGCTTTGACACCACCCACTGTCAGACAAAGCCCCGCCGGATGTGCGTATTCGAGTATATCTATTTTGCCCGTCCGGACTCCACCCTGGATGGGGCCAGTGTCAGCCAGGCCCGTCAGAGGGCCGGTGCCTTTCTGGCCAAGGAGCATCCGGTGGAGGCGGACATCGTTATCGGTGTGCCGGACTCGGGTCTGGAGGCGGCTCTTGGCTACTCCAGGGAATCCGGCATCCCCTACGCCATCGGCTTTACCAAGAACAAGTACATTGGCCGGACCTTCATTGCCCCCAGTCAGGATCTGCGTGAACAGGGGGTCAACATCAAGCTTAATCCGATCCGCTCGGTGGTGGAGGGAAAGCGCGTGGTGATGGTGGATGACTCCATCGTCCGCGGCACCACCTGCCGCCGGATCATCAGCCAGCTGTGGAAGGCCGGTGCGAAGGAGGTCCATATGATGGTCAGTGCACCGCCCTTTACGGCGCCCTGCTTCTACGGCACGGATGTGGATCAGTCCAAGGGTCTGATCGCCAACCAGATGACCATCGAGCAGATCCGGGAGCAGATTGGTGCCACGTCCCTGGGTTATCTTTCCTATGAGCATGTAACACAGCTGACGGGAGAGGATACGGGCTTTTGTACCGCCTGCTTTGGCGGAGAGTATCCCACGAAGATCACGGAGAATGTGGGCAAGCTGCGCTTTGAGGACAAGATCATTCCCAAGGACCGCAGCGGCGCAGGTAAATAAAGGTTGATCATCCTTTTTGCGTATAGCAGCGGATCGTTGGAATAGTAAAGTAAAGAAAAAGAAGCGGCCTGGGCCGCTTCTTTTTGGTTTCATAGGATCGTGAGAGTGCGAAGCACGAAGCGATCCGTAGTTCTGGTTTTGACACATTAACCTTCACAGGAAATTCCGGCTGGAATTTCCTGCGGGCTCAATCAAAATCGGGAAGATACTAGCTTGCTCTGTCCAGCTTCTTCAGCATGAAGTGCAGGGTGATGTTCAGATAAATGGTGGCGGAGAGCCAGGCGGTCTGGTCGGTAACGCAAACGCCGGTGAAGCCGATGGCCGGCACCAGCAGGATCGAGCAGGCGGAGCGGGCGATCATCTCCAGCACACCGGAGATCATGGCGCGGCCGGAGTAGCCAAGACTCTGCAGCGCGGACCGGGGCACATTGATGCAGGCCAGAGTAAAGAACAAAAAGCTTAAGCAGAACAGGTAAAAGGCACCGGCATCCAGGATCTCCGGTGAGCCATAGCCAATGAACAGGGCGCACAGCTGGCGGCCGAACAGGCCCAGCACCAGACCGGCTCCGATTCCATAGGTGACGCCGAGGGCCAGGGCCTGGCGAATGCCCAGACGAACCCGGTCGATCTTGCCGGCACCGCAGTTTTGTCCCACGAAGGTGGCGGCAGCTACCGCCAGTGCGTCGTAGGGGCACATGGCAAACTGCTTGATGCGCATACCTGCCGCAAAGGCGGATACATAGACCGTGCCCAGGCTGTTGTTGGCGGACTGCATCATCATGCTGCCGATGGCAGTGATGGAAAACTGCAGTCCCATGGGCAGTCCCATCTGCATCAGACGGGAAGCCGCCTGGGAATTGAACTGACGCTCCTCCTGTCCCGGGTGAAGGATGGTGACCTTTTTCAGCACGTAGATCAGGCACAGGATTCCGGATACGGCCTGGGAGGCGATGGTGGCAGCAGCAGCGCCGGCACAGCCCCAGCCCAGTACGGCCACACAGAGCAGATCCAGAAAAATGTTCAGTACCGAGGAGAGAGTCAGGAACAGGAAGGGCATCTTACTGTTGCCCACCGCCCGCAGGATACTGGAAAGCAGGTTGTACATGATTGTAAAGGGGATGCCAAGGAACAGGATCAGCAGATACAGCCAGGCATCCGAAAAGATGCCTTCCGGTGTGCGGATCCAGTGCAGGATAGGGCGGCACAGGAGGGAGGCAGCTGTGGTGATGACCGCCGCCACCGCTCCGCCGCACAGCGCACTGTTCCAGACGTAGAGACGCATCCGTTTCAGATCGTTGGCTCCAAAGGACTGGGAAATGGGAATGCCGAAGCCGGCACAGCTGCCGGTGCAAAGTCCCAGTACCAGAAACTGGACGCTGGAGGAGGTGCCCACGGCCGCCAGCGCATCCGCACCGAGCAGCCGGCCTACGATGATGGCATCCACCATGTTGTAGGTCTGCTGGACAAGATTGCCCAGGAGCAGGGGCAGCATAAACTGCACCAGAATAGGAAAGGGCGAGCCCTGGGTCATGTTTCTTACATTGGTTTTCTGTTTCATGATATCGCCTCGAAATATATAGAGATGGTGAATAAAGATCTCGGAAACCAAGCAGTGATTCCGTTTCGTATTATAGTCTTCGAAACCAAAGATTCAAGACCTCAATTACAAAGGTTTTTCCTCCGTTGTGTACCGTCCCGGCACATTCAGTAGAATACAGCCTGGGCTGTATATGTATTTGCAGATTTTACGATACTACTCTGCAGAAACTGCTGAGTTGTGTTATACTGTTTGAAATGTCAGAAGCTGCACCTTGTAATGCGGGTGTCAGCTGTCAGAGCGGTTCGTCGCTTCATGTCCACTGGAAAGAGATAATCTGGCGAGGAACCTTCTGAGCGATATGAAAATATGGAAAAAATAACGGGAGGAGACATACATGAGAAAAACCAAAATCATCTGCACCATGGGACCATCGACAGACCAGCCGGGAGTTTTAGAGAAGCTGATCGAAACCGGCATGGATGTTGCCCGTTTCAATTTCTCGCATGGTGACCATGAAGAGCAGAAGGGACGCTTTGTCCGTCTGAAAAAGGCACGTTACCAGGCAGACCGTCCGGTGGCAGCCCTGCTGGATACCAAGGGACCGGAGATTCGTATCCGGGATTTCAAGGATGGCAAGATCATGCTGGAAAAGGGACAGAAGTTCACCCTGACCATCCGCGAGATCGAAGGTGACAACACCGCAGTATCCATCACCTGCAAGGAGCTGGTCAATGACGTGAAGCCGGGCAACGAGATCCTGATCGACGACGGTCTGATCGGCATGATCGTGGATGAGGTAACGGATACGGATATCGTATGTACCGTACAGAATCCGGGACCGGTGAGCAACCGCAAGGGTGTCAATGTACCGAATGTCAACCTGTCCATGCCTTTCATCAGTGAAAAGGATTACAATGACATCGTATTCGGCATCAAGACCGGCTATGACTTTATCGCTGCTTCCTTCACCAGAAGCGCCCAGGATATTCGCGACATCAAGAAGATCCTGGAAGAACACGACGGCCTGGGCATGAAGATCATCGCCAAGATCGAGAACCGTCAGGGTGTAGACAACATCGATGAGATTCTGGCCGAGGCAGACGGTATCATGGTGGCCCGTGGTGACATGGGTGTTGAGATTCCGCTGGAGGAGCTTCCGGTGATCCAGAAGAGACTGATCCGCAAGGCCATGGATGCCGGCAAGATCGTGATCACCGCTACCCAGATGCTCGATTCGATGATGAAGAACCCGCGTCCGACCCGTGCGGAGACCACCGACGTAGCCAATGCGATCTACGACGGTACCGGTGCCATCATGCTGTCCGGTGAGACGGCCGCCGGTAAGTATCCGGTGGAGACTCTGGAGACCATGATCCGTATCGCAGAGCGTACCGAGGCGTCCATCAACTACATCCGCCGTTTTGAGCGTCGCTCCACCAAGCAGAATCAGGGAAGCATCACCGAGGCGATCTCCTATGCGACCTGCTCCACGGCTCATGACCTGGAGGCAGCGGCCATCGTAACGGTCACAAAGTCCGGAAGAACGGCCCACACCATCGCCAAGTATCGTCCCCAGTGTCCGATCATCGGCTGCACCACCACCCCCATGGCCTGCCGTCAGCTGAGCCTGTGCTGGGGCGTGACTCCGATCCAGACCAGAGAGGAAGAGGATACCTTCGAGCTGTTCGATCACTCCCTGAAGGAGGCTGAACGCGCCGGATACCTGAAGAAGGGTGATATCGCGGTCATCACCGCCGGTCTGCCCATGGGCATGAGCGGAACCACCAACATGATCAACGTGCATGTGGTTGGCGAACCGTATTAATTCTATAACCAGACAAAAAAAGAGCTGTCGCACTGAGCTTAAGTGCGGCAGCTTTTTCTATTTCGCAGGAAATACTGAGAGGAATTTCCTGCGGGCCTGATATCAAATAAACTGGCAGGTATCTGGTTTGGAAATTTGAAATGCGAAGTATCAGCGTACTTTGCATGATTTGTCCTGCTTTCAAGCCGTTGATTCAAACGGCTTAAGAGACTCTGCCCAGGAAGTTCGCCAGCATCTGCCGGCCGTCGGGGGTCATGATTGACTCCGGATGGAACTGTACCCCGTAGATGGGATACTCCCGGTGCTGGACAGCCATGACTTCGCCGTCCACGGTGCGGGCCGTGATCTGCAGGCAGTCCGGAATGGTGTCGGCATCGGCGGCCAGAGAGTGGTAGCGGGCTACCGGAGCCGGGGAGGGGCAGTTTTTAAAGAGAAGACTGTCCGTGTCGAAGTCCACATCGGACTGCTTGCCGTGCATCAGCTGTTTGGCGTAGGTGACGGTGGCACCGAAGGCGGCGCAGATGGCCTGATGCCCCAGGCAGACGCCCAGGGTGGGGATCTCCCGGCCCAGCTCCCGGGCGGCTTCCACGATGATGCCGGCATCCTCGGGACGTCCCGGTCCCGGGGAGAGGATGATGTGGTCCGGTTTCAGGGCCCGGATCTCGTCGATGGTCATCTCATCATTGCGGATGACCCGGATATCCGGGTCGATCTCGCCGATCAGCTGATAGAGATTGTAGGAAAAGCTGTCGTAGTTATCGATAAGAAGGATCATAACAACGCTCCTTTCTGAGACATTTCCAGAGCCCGCAGGGAAGCGCGGGCCTTGTTCAGGCATTCTTCAAATTCCTTTTCCGGAACCGAGTCGGCCACGATGCCGGCACCGCTTCGAACGAAGACCTTTCCGTTCTTTTTGTAGGCGATCCGGATCGCAATGCAGGTGTCCATGTTTCCGGTAAAATCGATGTAGCCGATGGCACCGCCGTAGATGCCGCGTTTGTTGTTTTCCAGTTCACCGATCAGCTGGCAGGCCCGAATCTTGGGCGCACCGGAGAGGGTTCCTGCGGGCAGGACAGCCTCGATGGCATCCAGGGCATCCGCATCGTCACGGATCTCACCGCGGACGGTGGAGCCGATGTGCATGACGTGGGAGTAGCGCTCGATGGAGTGGAGCTTTTCCACCTGAACGGTGCCGAACTGACTGATCTTGCCCAGGTCGTTGCGGCCCAGGTCTACCAGCATGTTGTGCTCGGCCAGCTCCTTTTCATCCGCCAGAAGCTCGGTCTCCAGGGCCTTGTCCTCCTCCGGCGTCTTGCCTCTGGGGCGGGTGCCGGCCAGGGGGAAGGTGTGCAGGACACCGTTTTCCAGCTTTACCAGCGTTTCCGGTGAGGCGCCGGCCACTTCCACATCCGTGCCCGAGAAGTAGAACATATAGGGCGACGGATTGATGGTGCGCAGTACCCGATAGGTGTCGAACAGACTGCCCTCAAAGGGAGCACTCAGACGGTTGGAGAGAACGATCTGGAAGATATCGCCCTCATGAATGTGGTGCTTGGCCTTTTCTACCATGGCGCAGTAGCGTTCCTGATCAAACAGCGGTGTCACTTCGCCCAGAAGGCGGCCGTTTAAGTTCTTTTTCTTTTCGCCGTTCATCAGCAGATCCTGCAGCTGCTTCAGCTCCACAATGGCCTTGTTGTAGCCGGTCTCCGGATCATCCAGAGACATGTTCACCATCAGAACGATCTTCTGACGCAGATGGTCGAAGGCGATGACCTTGTCAAAGAGCATGAGGTCCACGTCTTTGAAGGCTTCCTCATCCTCTACCTGGCAGCGGGCCGTGGGCTCACTGTAGAACAGATAGTCATAGGAGAAGTAGCCCACCAGTCCGCCGGTGAAGGAGGGCAGGTAATCAAAGCGGGGGCTCTTGTAATCCGCCAGAATCTGACGGATGTAGTCCGAGGGACGATCCGTTTTGACCGTGAGGCTGCCGATCTTCATCTCGCCGTCGGCGCAGGTGATCTCCAGCTTAGGATCGTAGCCCAGGAAGGTATAGCGGCCCCAGGCCTCATTGGCCTGGGCGGACTCCAGCAGATAGCAGTGCGTGGATACATTCTGGAGAATGCGCATCACCTCGATGGGAGTGGTAAAGTCCGAAAGCAGTTCACAGCTGACGGGCAGGATGTTGTATTTTTTTTCTGCAGCGATCTGCATCACATCGGACAGAGACGGTAAATAGTTCATAAGATTACCTCCATAACTGACAAGCTCAAGTGACTTTTGACACTTAATCGGATCCATTGGATATTTCCGGGAAACAAAAAAGCCCCCGACAGAACGATAGTGTCTGTCAAGGACGAATCATCATAATCCGCGGTGCCACCTTGAATTCACGTAAGCACGTGCACTTTGCAGGATACCAGCATATCCCCGGCCTGTAACGTCGGCTGTTCACGTCGCAGAATACTCCAGATCTTGAATTATCCGTTTGCTTCGTCTGTCCAGTTGGAATGATCTGAGGATAGACGCTGGACTTTGCGGTTTCAAACCTGTTTGACTGCGCCCTCGGCGGTCCATTTGACAACTCGTTTCGCACCTGCATCTCAGCACCGCAGGCTCTCTGTAAAGGCGTGATTGCCGTTATCTCCGCTTCATCGGTTTACTATGTTGAATTGCATCTATACTACCATCGCGGCGGGTGGATGTCAATTTAGAATTGAAACATTTGTATTGAAATGGTCATACGTCGTTACAGTTCAGGCGGTTCGATTCCGCGAGGTGTTTTGCCGCATACGCGGCAAAATCCCGAGGGTAGCAGGCCAAAATCCATTCGAAAATTCCGGCGACAGGATGCTTCTTGACGTGACTACTTTAGCGTGCTACAACGGCAAAGTGTTTCGCCAAGACAGGGCGATGAAAGAAAGGTGATGGACGGAGCAGTCCATCGGAGAGGAAGGACATTATGAAATTCAGAAAAGCAACCGCACTTTTACTGGCATCCACCATGGGAGCTGCACTGGCAGCCGGCACGGCGCTGGCCGCAGAGGGAGACAACAGCGTTGTGATCTATTCCCCGAACGAGGATTACCTGATCGAGTTTTATCTGGAAAAGCTGAATGAGCAGTTCCCGGATTACGATATCTCCATTGAATATGAGTCCACCGGTAAGATGGCCGCCAAGCTGCAGGCGGAGGGTGACAGCACCTCCTGCGATATCATCATGGGTATGAGCTACGGCTATCTGGAATCCTTAAAGGAAGGACTGGCTTCCATCGATTTCATCGACACCTCCGTGTATATGCCGGAGCTGCTGGAAGAAAACAACAGGTATATTCCCTGGGATCGTTTCAGCGGTGCCACCATTGTGAATACCGCGATTCTGGAAGAGAAGGGACTGCCGGCACCAACCAGCTATGAGGATCTGCTGGATCCCCAGTATGAGGGACTGATCGAAATGCCGAACCCCACCGCTTCCTCCACCGGCTATCTGTATCTGAAGAGCCTGGTGAATGCATGGGGCGAAGAGGAAGCCTTTGATTACTTCGCACAGCTGGACAACAATATCCTGAAGTATACCGACTCCGGTTCCGGCCCGATCCACGATCTGGAAGCCGGCGAGTGTGCCATCGGCCTGTCTCTGACCTTCAACGCCATCGAGGCGAAGAATGCCGGTGCTCCGCTGGATGTGATCTTCTTCGAAGAGGGTGCGCCCTATTCACCCACCGGTTGTGCCATCGTAGCCGGTAAGGAAGCCGATCCGGTAGTGAAGGAAGTCTTTGAGTACATCTACAGCGGTATTCAGGATGAATACCTGGCCACCTATCTGCCGGAGCAGGTGAAGATCGATCAGCAGACCGAGATCGAGAACTTCCCGACGGATATCCCGTATGCAGATATGTCCGGCGATACTCCGGATGTGAAGGCGGCTCTTCTGGATCAGTGGGAGTTCTAACCGTATGAGCAGAATAGAAGTTACGGATCTGAGCAAATGCTTTGGTACCAAAACGGTTTTGGACCATGTGAGCTTTCAGGTTGAGGACGGAGAGTTCCTTTCCATCTTAGGGCCTTCGGGCTGTGGAAAGACCACCATTCTCCGGATCCTGATCGGACTTCTGGAACCAACGACCGGCACCATTCGAAAGGATGGTGCCGATATTACGTCTGTGTCTCCGGATCAGCGGGGCATGGGCATCGTGTTCCAGAACTATGCTTTGTTCGAAAACATGACGGTACTGAAAAATGTAGAGTATGCCCTGCGTTTTCGAAAGGAAACCAAAGGACAGGCCCGGGAGACCGCTGAAAACCTGATCCGCCGTGTGGGTCTCTGGGAGCAGCGGGATAAAAAGCCCGGGAAGCTTTCGGGCGGACAGCAGCAGCGGGTGGCCATTGCCCGGACGCTGGCCTTAAAGCCGGACATGATCCTGTTTGATGAGCCCATGTCCGCATTGGATGTGGACACCCGACTGGCGCTTCGAAAGGAGCTGAAGGACATCCAGAAGGAATTCGGCACCACCATGGTCTACATTACCCATGACCAGGAGGAGGCCTTTGCCATGTCTGACCGGATCATGGTGATGGAAGAGGGAAAGATCCACCAGATCGGCACGCCGGAAGAGATCGTGGAAAAGCCGGCGGATGACTATGTACGCCGGTTTGTGCTGGAAAATCTGCAGATCAAGGTGGATTCGCTGTCCCGTTTTATCCGGGCGGAGGAAAAAAGATGAAAGTACTTCCGGTCGATACCTCGGGTAGATCTAAGATGAAGGTGCTTCTGGTGGATGCCGTGGGCAGATCCAAAGACGGAAGGACCATGAGATGGGAGCTGGAAACAGGAGCAGGATATGAAAGGTAAAAAACGGGGAGCGGACTTTTCAGTCTGCTTAAAAATACTGCTGGCCGCCTTCTTTGTTGTCTCGGTGTTGCTTCCCCTGATCGCCATGCTGGTGAACATGGGCAGTACGGATGTGATGAAGATCGTCGGAGGGGCGAAATTTCAGAAGGCCTGCCTGAATTCGGTGAAGGTGGGAGCAGTGACCACCCTGATCTCAGTGCCTCTGGCCTATTTTCTGGCCTGGAGTGTGACCAGAACGGCCATGCCCTGCAAGGGACTTTTTATGATCCTGTTCGCGCTGCCGATGATGATCCCGTCCATTTCCCAGGGAACGGGTCTGATCCTTCTCTTTGGAGCCAACGGTCTGCTGACCAGACTTTTGCATCTCCAGGGAAATATCTACGGCTTTCACGGAATCGTCATCGGTGAGACCATGTATGTGGCCCCGGTGCTGTTTCTGATGTTCTCCGATGTGCTGACCTATGAGGATTATGTGCCCTATGAGGCGGCGCAGGTGCTGGGCATCCCCCGGCTGCGGCGGTTTACTTCCATTACATTGCCGTTTCTGTGGAAGCCGCTGATCTCGGCGGTGTTTACGGCCTTTTCACTGACGGTAACGGATTACGGTGTGCCCCTGACCATCGGCGGCAAGCTAAAGACACTGCCGGTGCTGATGTATGAGGATGTCATCGGTCTGCTGGATTTCGGCAAGGGAAGCGTGATCGGAGCGGTCCTGCTCATTCCTGCGGTGATCGCCTTCCTGGTGGACCTGCTCACCAGAGAGCAGTCCAAAAGCGCCTTTGTATCCAAAGCCTTTGAGCAGAAAAAGGATCGGGGATCCCTGGCGCTGGCCACCGCAGGCTGTACGGTCTTTGGTGTCTTTGTGTTTCTTCCCATCGCCATGTTCTGTGCGCTGATGGTGATGAAAAACTATCCCATCGACCTGAGTCTTACCACGGACAACATCACCAAGACCTTTACCATGAGCGGCGGCGAGTATCTGCGCAACTCACTGGTGATCGCCCTGGCCACCGGCCTTTTGGGCGCTTTGATCGGGTTCCTGACGGCCTACTGCTCGGCCCGGATGTCCTCGGTGACCTCCCGGCTGCTGCATCTGCTGAGCATCACCACCATGGCGATCCCGGGACTGGTGCTGGGTCTTTCCTATGTGCTGTTCTATAAGTCCACCTTTATGTACGGGACCCTGGCGATCCTGATCCTGGTGAACATGATGCACTTTTTTGCGTCGCCCTATCTGATGTTCTACAACGTACTGGGCAAGCTGAATGAAAACCTGGAGGCGGTGGGACTGACCCTGGGCGTTTCCCGGGCCCGCATCGTCCGGGATGTGATCTGGCCCCAGTGTATCGGCACGTTTCTGGAGGTTTTTGCCTACTTCTTTGTGAACGCCATGATCACGATCTCGGCGGTATCCTTCCTGGCCAACTCGGTGACCCGGCCCATTGCTCTGCTGATTCCGCAGTACGAGGCCCAGTCCTTCCTGGAGTGTTCGGCCTTTGTGTCGATCCTGATTCTGGTGAGCAATCTGCTGGTCAAGGGAGGCGTGTATCTGCTCAGGCGATTCCTGAGCAGGAGAGAAATCGTCTAGCATAAAAGACAGATCTCTTACGGCTTCAAATCATGGTCCCGGTATCCGGACAAGGGCTGTAAGGCAGACGTTGGCTTTTCACAGCTCGAAACACTGTCGACAAGAGGGTACACTTCATAATATTAAGTATTTCGTTTAGAAACCGGAAAATAATTGACACTGTGTGCCCGGGAGGAATAGAATTTATGCGTTAAAGCAAAGGCGCTTTGGATCCAGGTCCAAAGTGCCTTATTTTTTTGAAATTTTCCGGGAGGTCACTATGGTTAAATACGTATTTGTTACTGGCGGCGTTGTATCCGGTCTTGGAAAGGGAATCACAGCTGCTTCGCTGGGCCGACTTTTAAAGGCCAGAGGCTACCATGTTACGATGCAGAAATTTGATCCGTACATCAATGTGGATCCCGGCACCATGAACCCGATCCAGCACGGTGAGGTCTTCGTTACCGAGGACGGTACCGAAACGGATCTGGATCTGGGACACTATGAGCGTTTTATCAATGAAAATCTGAATTATAACTCCAATGTGACCTCCGGCAAGATCTACTGGTCGGTGCTCAATAAGGAGCGTCACGGAGATTACGGCGGAGGCACCGTGCAGGTCATTCCCCATATCACCAACGAGATCAAAGACCGCTTCCATCGCCGGCAGGAGGGAGATCCGGAGATGACCATCTCCATCATCGAGATCGGCGGCACCGTGGGCGATATCGAAAGCCAGCCCTTCCTGGAGGCCATCCGTCAGTTCCAGGCAGAGGTGGGACGGGAGAATGCCATCATGATCCAGGTGACCCTGATTCCGTACCTGAAGGCCTCCGGAGAGATGAAGACCAAGCCCACCCAGATGAGCGTCAAGAGTCTGCAGGGCATGGGCATCTGGCCGGATATCCTGGTGTGCCGTTCGGATTATCCGGTGGACGAGGCCATGCGTGAGAAGATCGGCCTGTTCTGCAATATGCCCAAGGAGCATGTACTCCAGAATCTGGATGCGGATACCCTGTATGCGGTGCCGCTGATGATGGAAGAGGAGCATCTGGCCCAGGCGGTGTGCGACTGCCTGAAGATCCCCTGCCCGGAACCGGATCTGGCGGGCTGGAAGCAGCTGGTGGAGGATTACCGGCATCCCCGGCATGAGGTGGAGATCGCCCTGGTGGGCAAGTATGTGGCGCTGCACGATGCGTACCTCAGTGTGGTGGAATCCCTGCGGCACGGCGGCATTGCCAACAAGACCAATGTGAAGATCCGCTGGATCGACTCCGAGGAGCTGACCAGGGACAACTGCGAGGAATACCTGCACGATGTGGACGGTATCCTGGTACCCGGCGGCTTTGGCAAGCGTGGTACCGAGGGCATGATCCTGGCCATCGAGTATGCGAGGGAGAATAAGATCCCGTATCTGGGACTGTGTCTGGGCATGCAGCTGGCGATCGTGGAATTTGCCCGCCATGTCTGCGGTCTGAAGGAGGCAGCCAGCATCGAGCTGGTGCCGGAGACCCCGGATCCGGTGATTCATCTGATGCCGGATCAGGAAAATGTGGAGAACCTGGGCGGAACACTGCGGCTTGGCTCCTACCCCTGTGTGCTGGAGGAGGGCTCTCTGGCTATGCGGCTGTACGGAAGTGCGCAGATCACCGAGCGTCATCGTCACCGCTACGAAGTCAACAACGAGTACCGGGATATCTTCAAGGCCCATGGACTGAGCCTGTCGGGACTGTCACCGGACGGCCGGATCGTGGAGATGATGGAGCTGAAGGAGCATCCCTTCTTTATCGCCACCCAGGCCCATCCGGAATTCAAATCCAGACCGGATCAGGCGCATCCGCTCTTTAACGGGCTGGTGAAGGCGGCACTGGCCAGACGCATGGAGGAAAAGCAGGCGTGAATGAGGCGGCTTCATAAGGAATACAGGCTGTCCCGGCAGAAACGGGAGCAGCAGGGTGCCTGAACTGGAACAGGCTTAAGGCAGTGGATAGTCAGGCACAGGCGAAAGGATTGACCGGACATGAAGAAAAATATCAGAAAGATCGTCCTGGAGGACGGCAGTGTATATACGGGCATCGGTTTCGGATGCATGGAAAACCGGAAGGCAGAGATCGTGTTTAACACATCCATGGCAGGCTATCAGGAGATCCTGTCGGATCCTTCCTATACGGATCAGGCGGTGGTGATGACCTATCCGCTGATCGGCAACTACGGCATGTGCGAGGAGGATTACGAGACATCCCGTCCCTCCATGACGGCCATGATCGTGCGGGAGTATTGTGAGATCCCCTCCAATTTCCGGTGCACGAAGACCCTGGATGAGGTGATGAAGGAATATGGCATCGTGGGCATTCAGGGTATCGATACCCGCAAGCTGACCCGCCACATCCGTACGGTGGGAAGCTGCCGGGCCTATCTGGTGGATGAAAGCTACGATACCCGCAAAGCCGTGCGGGAGCTGTGGAACTGGGTGCCGGGAACGGATGCGGTGCCCCGGGTCAGCACAAAGGAGATCTACGAGTTTTCGCTGGATCCGACCTATGATACCCTGCCGGGCATCCGGGAGGTGACCGGCATAGCGGAAACAAAGAAGCCTCATGTGGTGGTGATCGACTGCGGCATCAAGCACAATATCCTGCGGCAGATGGCCGCCCGGGGCATGCGACTGACGGTGGTACCCTGGGATACCCCGGCTAAGACCATTGAGGAGCTTCGGCCCGACGGAATCTTCATTTCAAACGGCCCCGGCGACCCCACCTATGTGCAGGAGACCATCCATACCATCCGGACGCTGATGGGCAGCTGTCCCATCTTTGGTATCTGCCTGGGACATCAGATCATCGCACTGGCCTGCGGGGCCCAGACCTACAAGCTGAAGTTTGGTCACCGCGGCGGCAATCATCCGGTGAAGAATCTGACCACAGGCCGGATCGAGATCACCTCCCAGAACCATTCCTACGCGGTGCTGGAGGAGAGTCTGAAGGATACGGGACTGCAGGTGACCCACCGCAATCTGCTGGATCAGACCATCGAGGGACTGGCAGATGAGCGAAAGGCTGTGTTCTCGGTACAGTATCATCCGGAAAGTGCACCGGGTCCCCAGGACAGTGCCTATCTGTTTGATCAGTTCATGGAGATGATGCACTAGCAGGTCGTTAAGTTACGAACGACCGGCATGCAGCGGAGGTAAGAAAGATGCCAAAAAGAACAGATATAAAGAAGATTCTGGTGATCGGATCCGGTCCCATCGTCATCGGTCAGGCCGCAGAGTTTGACTATGCCGGAACCCAGGCCTGCCTGGCCCTGCGGGAAGAGGGCTATGAGGTGGTGCTGTGTAATTCCAATCCGGCCACCATTATGACGGATCCGGCCATCGCCGATAAGATCTATATGGAACCGCTGACCCTGGAATTCCTGGCCAAGATCATCCGTATGGAGCGGCCGGATGCCATTTTGCCGGGTATCGGCGGACAGACCGGCCTGAATCTGGCCATGCAGCTGGAAAAGAAGGGCATTCTCCGGGAGTGCCAGGTGCAGCTTCTGGGAACCCGCAGTGAGAGTATCGAGCGAGCCGAGGACCGTGAGCTGTTTAAGGAGCTGTGTCTGAAGCTGGGAGAGCCGGTGCTTCCGTCCCTGATCGCTAACGATATGGAAGAGGGTCTGGCGGCAGCAGAAGAGATCGGCTACCCGCTGGTGGTGCGTCCGGCCTTTACTCTGGGCGGAACCGGTGGCGGCTTTGCCGAAAATGAAGAGCAGTTCCGGGAGATCATGAAGAATGCGCTGGTACTTTCACCGGTGCATCAGGTGCTGATCGAAAAGAGCGTCAAGGGCTACAAGGAGATCGAGTACGAGGTTATGCGTGATGCCAACGATACGGCCATCACCATCTGCAACATGGAGAACATCGATCCGGTGGGTATCCATACCGGTGACTCCATCGTTGTCTGCCCGTCCCAGACGCTCACCAACCGTGAATACCATATGCTCCGCGACAGCGCCCTGCGGATCATCCGGGAGCTGAAGATCGAGGGCGGCTGCAACGTGCAGTTTGCGCTGGATCCGAAGTCCTTCCAGTACTATCTGATCGAGGTCAATCCCCGTGTGTCCCGCTCGTCGGCCCTGGCTTCCAAGGCCAGCGGCTACCCCATTGCCCGTGTTTCGGCCAAGATCAGCGTGGGCATGCATCTGGATGAGATCCCCCTGGCCAATACCCTGGCTTCCTTTGAGCCGACCCTGGACTATGTGGTCAGCAAGATGCCCCGTTTCCCCTTTGACAAGTTTGCGGATGCCAACAACAGCCTGGGAACCCAGATGAAGGCAACGGGTGAGGTCATGAGCGTGGGCCGCACACTGGAGGAGAGTCTGCTCAAGGCGGTGCGTTCGCTGGAGATCGGCGTGTACCATCTGCATCACGAGAAGTTTGATGCCCTGCCCAGCGAGGAGCTCCTTGCCTACATCGAAAAGGGAACCGATGACCGGATCATGGCCATCATGGAGCTGCTGCGCCGCGACTGTGCTATCACCGAGATCATGGAGCGCACCGGCATCGATCGCTTCTTTATTGAAAAGCTTAAGAACATTGCCCGGATGGAGGCGAAGCTGAAGACCCACCCGCGCCACAAGGCGGTGCTGCTGGAGGCCAAGAAGCTGGGCTTCTCGGATCGGGAGATCGGCCGTCTCTGGGATATGACGGATCGGGAGATCTTCAAAATGCGCAGCAAGGAAGGCATCTTCCCGGTCTACAAGATGATCGATACCTGTGCTTCCGAGTTTGAAAGCTATATTCCCTATTTCTACTCCACCTACGAGGAGGAGAACGAGTCGATCATATCCGACCGGAAAAAGATCGTCGTGCTGGGCTCCGGCCCCATCCGTATCGGTCAGGGTGTGGAGTTCGACTACTCCACGGTTCATGCGGTGATGACCATCCGGGAGGCCGGGTATGAGGCCATTATCATCAACAACAATCCGGAGACCGTATCCACGGATTACACCACCGCAGACAAGCTCTATTTCGAGCCTCTGTGTGTGGAGGATGTGGTGAACATCATCCAGATGGAAAATCCGGTTGGTGTCATCGCCATCCTGGGCGGACAGACAGCCATCAATCTGGCGGAGCCGCTGCGTGAGTACGGCGTGAAGATCATCGGTACCGACTGTGATGCCATCGACCGGGCCGAAAACCGTGACCGGTTTGAAAAGCTTCTGAAGGATCTGAATATTCCGCAGCCCAAGGGCACCGCGGTGACCAGCGTGGAAGAGGGCGTGGAGGCAGCCGCCGCCATCGGCTATCCGGTTCTGGTGCGTCCCAGCTTTGTCCTGGGCGGACGGGCCATGCAGATCGTTTCCAAGGAGGCGGATTTGCGCCACTATCTGAAGACGGCGGTTGAGATCGACGTGGACAAGCCGGTGCTGGTGGATAAGTATATCCGGGGCAAGGAGGTGGAGGTAGATGCCGTCTGCGACGGACGCAATGTCTTCATCCCGGGCATCATGGAGCTGGTAGAGCGTACCGGTGTACATTCCGGTGACTCCATCAGTGTGTACCCCACCTACAGTATTTCCGATAAGGTCAAGGGTACGATCCTGCAGTATACAAAGAAGCTGGGACTGGGAATCGGAATCGTGGGTCTCTACAATATTCAGTTTATTGTAGATGAACACGACGATGTCTACATCATCGAGGTCAATCCCCGTTCCTCCCGTACCGTGCCCTTCCTGTCCAAGGCCACCGGCTATCCGCTGGCGGACATCGCCACCCGGGCGATCCTGGGCATCTCCTTAAAGGAGCAGGGCATCTTTGACCTGTATCCCGAGGAGCGGGACCGCTGGTGCGTCAAGGTACCGGCCTTCTCCTTCTCAAAGCTGCGCGGTATGGACGCTTACCTGTCGCCGGAGATGAAGTCCACCGGTGAGGCCATCGGCTACGACAAGACCCTGCACCGGGCCATGTACAAGGCCCTGCTGGCGGCCGGCGTGAAGCTGCATAATTACGGTACCATCATCGTGACCCTGGCCGACGAGGACAAGGAGGAGGCGCTGCCGCTGGTACGCCGCTTCTACGACATGGGCTTCAATATTGAAGCCACCACGGTTACCGCTGAATTCCTGCGGGAGAGGGGCATCCGTACCCGTCTGCTGCATAAGCTCAGCGAGGGCAGCGAGGAGGTCCTGGATTCGATCCGGGCCGGCTACGTCAGCTACGTGATCAATACCCGCGCCATCCTCTCCGGTGTGCATTACGGGGACGGTGCTGCTATCCGCCGCTGTGCCATCGAGAATAATGTGACGATGTTTACGTCGCTGGATACGGTGCGCGTGGTGCTGGATGTGCTGGAGGAGCAGACGCTGACGGTTGCTACGATCTGAGGAAAAATTTAGAATATTAAGTCTTGCCCCGAACCGATTGACAGATCGAAAGGCAGGCTGTATAGTACACCCATCGAAAGCAAAGGCGCTTTGGACAACAGGTCCAAGGCGCCTTTTTCTTTTTCAAGCAATAGGAGGAAATGACATGTGTGCGATGATACCTGAAATCTACGGAAGTCTCGTTTTTAACGATAGAGTCATGAGGGAAAAACTCCCGAAGGACATTTACAAGGCCCTGAAAAAGACCATCGACCAGAATACTCATCTGGAGCTCAACGTAGCGAATGCCGTTGCAGTGGCTATGAAGGAATGGGCGGTTGAGCATGGTGCCACCCACTTCACTCACTGGTTCCAGCCGATGACCGGTTTCACCGCTGAGAAGCATGACAGCTTCATTTCTCCCACCGGTACCGGTGAGGTGATCATGGAGTTCTCCGGCAAGGAGCTGGTTAAGGGCGAGCCGGATGCATCCAGCTTCCCGTCAGGCGGTCTGAGAGCTACCTTTGAGGCAAGAGGTTATACGGCATGGGATCCGACCTCACCGGCCTTCATCAAGGATGGCACCCTGTGCATCCCCACCGCCTTCTGTTCCTACAGCGGTGAGGCACTGGATAAGAAGACTCCGCTGCTTCGTTCCATGGAAGCCCTGAGCAAGCAGGCTGTAAAGGTGCTGCATCTGCTGGGCAACACCGAGGTCAAGAGCGTGGTGACCACGGTTGGTCCGGAGCAGGAATACTTCCTGATCGATAAGGAAGATTACAAACAGAGAAAAGACCTGATCTTCACAGGCCGTACCCTTCTCGGTGCGATGCCGCCGAAGGGTCAGGAAATGGAAGATCATTACTTTGGAACCTTAAGACCGAGAGTGGCTGCTTACATGCATGACCTGGATGAGGAGCTGTGGAAGCTGGGTATCCCGGCCAAGACCAAGCACAACGAGGTTGCACCCTGTCAGCATGAGCTGGCTCCGATCTTCGATACCACCAACGTGGCCGTGGATCACAACCAGCTGACCATGGAGATCATGAAGAAGGTTGCGGACAAGCACGGCTTTGTCTGCCTGCTGCATGAGAAGCCCTTCGATGGCATCAACGGTTCCGGTAAGCATAACAACTGGTCCATGACCACAGATACCGGTCTTAACCTTCTCGATCCGGGCAAGACACCGGCAGAGAACATTCAGTTCCTGGTATTCCTGACCGCGGTCATCGCAGCAGTGGATGATTATGCTGATCTGATGAGACTGTCCGTAGCCAGTGCCGGAAATGACCACAGACTGGGCGCCAACGAGGCACCGCCGGCCATCATCTCCATCTTCCTGGGCGATGAGCTGACCGCTGTGCTGAAGGCAATCGAAGAAGATAAGCTGCTGGAGGCAACCAAGAAGGTGGCTATGGATACCGGTGCTTCGGTACTGCCGCACTTCACCAAGGATACCACCGACAGAAACAGAACCTCACCCTTCGCCTTCACCGGCAACAAGTTTGAGTTCCGGTCTCTGGGATCTTCCCTGTCGGTATCCGGCCCGAACGTGGTACTCAATACCGCAGTGGCTGAAAAGCTTTCCGTGATCGCTTCTCTGCTGGAAGGCGTGGCACCGGAGGATCTGGATGCAAAGGTACATGAGCTGATCTGCAAGGCCATTGCCGAGCATAAAAAGGTCATCTTCAATGGCAACGGTTACACCGATGAATGGGTGGCTGAAGCCGAGAAGAGAGGTCTTTACAACCTTCGTTCCACTCCGGATGCTCTGCCGGTATTTATCGCAGAGAAGAACGTGGAGCTGTTCACCAAGCATGGTATCTTTACCGAGAGCGAGATCGACTCCAGATATGAGATCCTGCTGGAGAACTACTGCAAGACCCTGCACATTGAGGCGAAGACCCTGGACGATATGGTCAGCCATCAGTTCCTGCCGGCTCTGGAGCAGACCATTGACCGCTATGTATCCATCGCTCTGAAGAAGAAACAGTTCAGTGCATCCATCAGCTGCCGTTCCGAGGAAGCCACCATCAACGCGCTGTCTCAGGCTGCTGAAGCGATCTGCGATGAGCTGCAGGTTCTGAAGACACTGACCGTAAAGGCAGAGCAGACCGAGGATTTCCTGGAGCAGGCTAAGGTCTACCAGGCCGAGGTACTGGAGTCCATGGCAAAGATCCGTGCACTGGCCGATGCAGCAGAGGAGTCCATTCCGGAAGATCTGATGCCGTATCCGACCTACGAGCAGATGCTGTTCTATGTATAAGAAACGGTCATCGTTTTTCTGAAAGAATAATATCGAACCAACGCCCTGCGGGCATTGGTGTTTAACGCAAAGGCGCGTTTCTACGGAGAGAATCCGGGGAGACGCGCCTTCTTAATTTTAAATTATCTGCTGCAGTGCTGCTTGCGGGAGCAGTACCCGGCAGGGAATGAATTTTGGAGAAAGTCGTCGTTGGTCTGCTGTTTGCACATATAAGCAGCAATTACTTCGGCGGTGATCTTATAAAAAGGACTAGTAACAAGGAGGAAATAGTATGAGTGGAGAGATTACAAGCTTTGTCAGCTCACAGGTCTTCGGCGTCTGGTTTCTGATCGGCGCAGCCCTGGTGTTCTGGATGCAGGCCGGTTTTGCTATGGTGGAGGCTGGTTTTACCAGAGCCAAGAATACCGGTAATATTCTGATGAAGAACCTGATGGACTTTTGTATTGGTACGGTTGTTTTTATTCTGATCGGCTTCAGCCTGCTGCTGGGCGAAGATCTGATGGGTCTGATCGGCAAACCTGGTTTTGATATCTTTACCAGCTATGCAGATTTTGACTGGTCAAATTTCGTATTTAACCTGGTATTCTGTGCCACCACCGCCACCATCGTATCCGGTGCCATGGCAGAGAGAACCAAATTTTTATCCTACTGTGTTTACTCCGGCGTGATCTCCGCGCTGATCTACCCCATCGAGGCTCACTGGATCTGGGGCGGCGGCTGGCTTGCTCAGATGGGCTTCCATGATTTCGCCGGTTCCTGTGCCATCCATATGGTTGGCGGTATTTCCGCACTGATCGGTGCCAAGATCCTTGGACCGCGTATCGGTAAATTTTCAAAAGACAAGAGCGGACGCATCACAAAGGTCAATGCGTTCCCGGGACATAACCTCCCGATCGGATGCCTTGGTGTATTTATCCTCTGGCTTGGCTGGTACGGCTTCAATGGTGCGGCCTGCACTTCCGTAGAACAGCTTGGTTCTGTATTTGTAACTACAACGATCGCACCGGCCATCGCAACGGTCGTCTGCATGGTCTTCACCTGGATCAAGTACGGCAAGCCGGATGTATCCATGTGTCTGAATGCTTCTCTGGCTGGTCTGGTTGCCATCACAGCTCCCTGTGATGTAACGGATGCCTTTGGTTCCATCGTGATCGGCGCTGTGGCAGGTCTTCTGGTTTGCTTCGGTGTATGGTTCCTGGATTACAAGCTTCATATCGACGATCCGGTAGGTGCCGTTGCCGTTCACTGCCTCAACGGTATTTGGGGCACCCTGGCGGTTGGTCTGTTTGCTACCTCCACCGCTCCGGGCTACAGCATTGCCAATGCCCAGGGCGAGATGATTGAAGGTCTTTTCTACGGCGGCGGTTTTGAACTGATGAAGCTGCAGCTGATCGGTTTTGCAAGTGTGGCAGCCTGGACGGCTGTGACCATCACGATCACCTTCCTGGTGATCCGTGCCATCTTCGGTCTGCGTGTGACCGAGGAAGAGGAGATCATCGGTCTGGATGCTACCGAGCACGGTCTGCCCAGTGCTTACGCCGGCTTCAGCATCATGGATATCTCCAACACCATGAACATGGATGTCAACGAAAACACCAGCCTTGGTGTGGACGAATATGAGCTGGCCAGCCCGGCCAGAAGAGCGGCAGCGGTTCCGACGGTTCAGCCGTTCCCGGCTACCGGCATCAGCAAGGTGGTCATCATCGCCAAGCTGGCTAAGTACGATACCCTGAAGAAGGCTATGAACAACCTCGGTGTGACCGGTATGACTGTGACTCAGGTCATGGGCTGCGGCGTCCAGAAGGGTGCCGGCGACAAGTACCGCGGCGTTGAGATGGATGTGACCCTGCTGCCGAAGGTAAAGGTAGAGGTAGTCGTCAGCGGTATCCCGGTAGAGTCCGTAATCGAAGCCGCCAAGAAGGCCCTGTACACCGGCCATATCGGCGACGGCAAGATCTTCGTATATCCGGTTGAAAAGGTCGTAAAGATCCGCACCGGCGAAGAGGACTTCGACGCTCTGCAGGATGTAGAATGAGGAGCGGCCAACACGAACGAAGAGAGTGTTTTGGAATGGCCGCGACGACCCGTCATAAGGAGGGACCCGCGAAGCGGGAGGATCCCTTGTGACTTACCAAATGGAGCCGCCAATGCGAGCGAAGCGAGCATTTGGGAAGTGAATATCACGCAGCACGGAAAGCGGGCATGCCCGCATTTCCGTACTGTGCGTTTTATAAAAGCCCGGCCAGCGGCCGGCACGGTGCTTCGGCACCAATTAATTATTGGAAAAGTGAGGAAGATGTTATGTGTTCAATTATGGGAATGATGGGAAGCAGCCTGAGCTATGACCAGTTCAAGGCAGCACTGGAAAAAACGGAATCACGCGGACCGGATATGATGCGGATCGAAGCGTATGATAATCATGTGATGCTTGGTTTTGAACGCCTCTCTATTATGGGACTTTCAGAAGCGGGCATGCAGCCGTTTAAGTTAAACGGCAACGCCGTAGTCTGCAATGGCGAGATCTACGGCTTCCGTCCGATCAAGGAAGAGCTGGAGAAGGAGTATACCTTTATCAGCGAATCCGACTGCGAGATCCTGCTTCCGATGTACGAAAAGTACGGCACAGACATGTTCCGCATGCTGGATGCAGAGTATGCCTGCATCATCTATGACGCTAAAAAGCAGCAGCTGGTGGCTGCCAGAGATCCCATCGGAATCCGCCCGCTGTTCTATGGATACACAGCCCAGGGTGAGATCCTTTTCGCCAGTGAAGCCAAGAACCTGGTAGGGCTCACCGACGAGATCCGTCCTTTCCCGCCCGGATACTACTATGCAGACGGCGAGTTTGTCTGCTATCGGGATATGACCGAGGTGAAGAGCGTGTCGGAGGATGATCTGGAGACCGCCTGTGGAAAGATCCACGACAAGCTGGTAGCCGGTGTGGAAAAACGTCTGGATGCCGATGCACCGCTGGGATTTCTGCTTAGCGGCGGTCTGGACAGCTCACTGGTCTGCGCCATCTCGGCTAAGATCCTGAAAAAGCCCATCCGCACCTTTGCCATCGGTATGAGCACCGATGCGATCGACCTGAAGTATGCCAAAGAGGTGGCGGATTATATCGGAAGCGACCATCAGGAGATCATCATCACCAAAGAGGATGTGCTGGAGGCACTGCCGGAGGTCATCTCCGTGCTGGGAACCTACGATATCACCACGATCCGTGCCAGCATCGGTATGTATCTGATCTGCAAGGCCATTCATCAGCAGACCGACGTACGTGTGCTGATGACCGGCGAGATCTCCGATGAGCTCTTTGGCTACAAGTACACGGATTTTGCACCGGATGCCCAGAGCTTCCAGGATGAAGCGGCTAAGCGTATCCGTGAGCTGTATATGTACGACGTGCTTCGAGCCGACCGCTGCATCTCCTCCAACTCTATGGAGGCCAGGGTGCCCTTCGGCGATCTGGACTTTGTGGAATATGTCATGAGCATCGATCCGGAAATGAAGCTCAACAAATACAACAAGGGTAAATATCTGCTGCGCCATGCCTTTGAGGGCGACTATCTTCCCTATTCCATCCTGATGCGTGAGAAGGCCGCCTTCTCCGATGCGGTGGGTCATTCCATGGTGGATTATCTGAAGGCGTTTGCGGAAGAAAAATATACCCAGGAAGAGTACGAAGCGCTGCGGGGCAAATATGATTTTGCAACGCCGTTCACGAAGGAGTCCCTGCTGTATCGTGAGATTTTTGAGCAGTACTATCCGGGTCAGGCCAGGATGGTGGCTGACTTCTGGATGCCGAACAAGGAGTGGGAAGGCTGCAACGTTAACGATCCGTCCGCCCGTGTGCTTGCCAACTATGGTGCCAGCGGCGTATGATTGGTGGAGAAGAATGATCAGGAAGAGGAGCGCGGCTCCGGAGGCATGGCTGAGGGAGCCTGCAACCCTCGGGATTTTGCCGCATACGCGGCAAAACACCTCGCGGAATCGAACCGGCTGAACTGTAACGCCGCTTCTGATTGGCTGCTGAAACGGCTCCGGTCAGGGCTGAAGCGGCAGAATATATTGAACTTGGAGGTAAGTAGACATGACTACCGTAAATAAAGACTATCTGAACCTGCGGGGAAGCTACCTGTTTTCTACCATTGCGAAAAAGGTAGCGGCTTTCCAGGAAGCAAATCCGGATCAGCGGATCATCCGTCTGGGCATTGGCGATGTGACCCAGCCCCTGGCGCCCACGATCATCGAAGCGCTGCATAAGGCTGTGGATGAGATGGCCGATGCGGCGACCTTCCGCGGTTATGCACCGGATCTTGGCTATGAATTCTTAAGAAACCGGATCGCCGAGCATGACTTTGCAAAGAGAGGCTGTCAGATCTATCCGGATGAGATCTTTGTATCCGATGGTGCCAAGAGTGACTCCGGCAATATCCAGGAGATCTTTGGCAGGGATAACGTGATCGCCGTGTGTGACCCGGTGTATCCGGTGTATGTGGACACCAACGTGATGGCCGGCCGCACCGGCAGCTTCAATGAGGAGCTGGGGATGTGGGACCGCGTGATCTACATGCCCTGCACGGCAGAGAACGGCTTTGCACCGGAGATTCCGGAGCAGGTACCGGATCTGATCTATCTTTGCTTCCCCAATAACCCCACCGGTGCCACGGTGACGAAGGACCGCCTGCAGGAGTGGGTGGATTATGCCAACCAGCACGGTTCAGTGATCATCTACGATGCGGCCTACGAGGCCTATATCACGGAAGCGGATGTGCCCCATTCCATCTATGAATGCGAGGGAGCCAGAACCTGTGCCATCGAGCTGCATTCCTTTTCTAAAAATGCGGGCTTTACCGGTCTGAGACTGGGCTATACCGTCATTCCGAAGGATCTGGTGGTGGAGGGAACCATGGTGCATTCTCTGTGGGCCAGACGCCACGGCACCAAATACAACGGTGCGCCCTACATCGTGCAGCGGGCCGGCGAAGCAGTGTACACCGAGGAAGGACAGGCCCAGATCAAAGAGCAGGTGGCTTACTACATGCGCAATGCCAAAGCCATCAAGGAAGGCCTCGCAGCCGCCGGCTACAGCGTTTCCGGCGGCGTCAATGCACCCTACATCTGGCTGAAGACTCCGGACGGACTCACCAGCTGGGAATTCTTTGATCGTCTGCTGGATCAGGCCAAGGTTGTTGGTACACCGGGTGTCGGCTTCGGACCCAGCGGAGAGGGCTATTTCCGCTTGACAGCCTTTGGTCGCTATGAGGATACACTGGAGGCCCTGGAGCGAATCAAAACCATATAAAGGAACAGAAAAATGAGCGGCTGTTGAAGTCCTTCTGAAAATATTCTGATCTCATTATTATTGGAGTACATTTCTAAGAGCATATTTCCCGAGCGGATAGCCGGGAGGTATGCTCTTTTCCGTTGGAGTGGTACGGTGGTAATAATATTTTGGCTAGTATCTTGCGGGATGGAAGAGACTACGATTATAATGATATGAATGACGATTGGTATTTCAGGGGGGTAAAATTGAACAAATCAAGATTAAGCGGGCGCATGTGGCTGGGCCTGCTGCTGCTTTGTTGCTTCCTGATCGGAAGCTCGGCCGCAGTTCTGGCAGAAGAAGATCAATCGATGACGAGTGCATCGAAGGTAAAACAAACAGCTCTGTATGTGGGAGAGCAGAAAAAGCTGTTTTCACCGAAAAAAGCAAAAAAATATACCGTTAAGGTAAAAAACAAAAAGATCGTATCCTTCTCTGAAGGTGTGATGAAGGGGCTGAAGGCCGGGAAAACAAAGGTCTGGCTCACCCATACGAAGACCGGTAAGAAAACGTGTTACGATGTAACGGTATATAAAAAGATCCGGGAACTGACAGCTTCCGTGAGAAAAAGTGAGTATTGGGCAGGGGATACCTTTTCTGTAAAGGTCAAAACGGTGCCGAAAACGAATGTGGAGCCGGTATACTATAAGGTCAGCAATCCCAAGGTGGCAAAGGTCACGGAGGATGGCACGGTTACTGTAACCGGCGTGGGATCCTGTAAGATCACAGCCTACACGGAAGGCAAAAAGTCCGTTAAGAGTTCGGTTCGGATCTGGGGTGTCAAGGATCCGGAGATCGGGTTTGATATCGGCCGGACGCTGGAGATGGAGCTGGGAGAGGTGGTTCCTTTTTCCATCGGCTGCGGAGAGTATCCGCTGAAAAACATCACGGTTACCAGTTCGGACACGAACGTGATCCGGGTAGAAAAAGGATCCTCTGTCCGGGCTGTGAGACTGGGAACGGCAAAGCTTGTGGCTGTTACCAGGAACGGTTCGAAGGCCGAGGTGAAGGTAACGGTAGCCAGCAAAAAGGGAATGCTGACAGCTGCCACGCTGCGGAACTATGGAGCCGCCGGCTGTAAAAAGCTGATGATTGTGGCCCATCCGGATGATGAGACCCTGTGGGGTGGAGGTCACATGATGAGCGGTGACTGGTTTATTGTCTGCCTGACCAATGGACAGACGATGCACCGGGCGAATGAATACAGAAGCGTGCTGAAGTTCACCGGCAACAAAGGCGTGATCCTGAACTATCTGGATTCGGAGGAAGGAAAACGCAGTGAATGGGAGCGGGATCGAATGGGTATTATGAATGATCTGAAACTCCTGCTGCGTTTCAAAAACTGGGAACAGATCGTGACCTACAATCCCAATGGAGTGACGGGTCATATTCATCATATCCAGACCTACAACCTGGTGAAGCAGGCCTGTAAGATGGTCGGCACCTATCATAAGCTGTATTATTTCGGGGCATATTATGCAGCCGGACGGGTTCCGGCGGGACTTCCCCGGATGTCGGAGGAACAGATCGCCTTTAAAGAGAAGACACTGGAGCTCTATGCCAGAGAAATGGACGCTATTAACAAGTACTGGCGTCAGATGGTTCCTCATGAGAACTGGGAGCTGGCTTCCGAATGGGGCAATCCGACGAAGTATTATTGACAGCCGCGTGAGCAATCGCAGCGCAGCCGATGGCTGCTCTGTAAACGAAGAATGACAGCTTACCGCGTGAGTTGCCGCAACAAGGCCGACTGTTTGGCGAAGGCTGCACCGATGCAGCTGACACGATTCTGGAGACATCAAATATGTATAGTAATACGGTAATGTCCAACCTGGAAATGCTGGTAATGGTGGTATTTCTGGTGCTGAGCCTATTCATGTTTAATCTGAGATACTGGCGGGCGCGACTGATCAACCCCATGTCCTGTATCTATATGCTGGTGATCGCCGGATGTGTGTTTGAAGGCTTTGCCTTTGTGGCGGACGGTCATCCGGATCTGATCTGGCTGAATTATCTGAGTAATATCCTGTATCTGGCCAGCATTGGCCTGATGAGTGCGGCTATGCTGATGTACACGAACGAGCAGCTGCCGAAAAAGCTCTGGAAGACCCGACGGGGGATGATTCCCTGGATGCTGCCGGTGACGGTGGAGGTGCTGTCTCTGATCTCGGCGCCCTGGACCCATCTGATCTTTTATGTTGATGAGGCGGGCTGTTATCACCGGGCTTCCAGCTTTGTGATCCAGATGATGGCGTATCTGTATCTGATCATCACCTCGACGGTGGGTATCTACTGGTACCGCCGGGCCCAGGTCAAGACAGAGCGGAGCCTGTATCTGGCCATCGCCCTGTTTTCCATTCCTCCGTTTCTGCTGGGAGGTATTCAGCTTATGCTGCCGGCCAATCAGCTGGATGTGCTGGAGTTTTCTGTGGCACTGTCGCTGGTGGCCAACTATGCGACGACCCAGAATAACCGGATCACCCGGGATGCCCTGACCAGGCTGCCGAACCGAGAGATTCTGGATGTGATGATTGCCGAAAAGATCCGGGGAGAGCGCCGGGGCGAGACCAGTCAGCTGTATGTGATGATGGCAGACATGGACGGCTTTAAGGGCATCAACGATACCTACGGTCATCCGGAGGGAGATCGTGCTTTGATTTTGACGGCAGATGCACTTTATGATATAACTTCCTCATACAAAGGAAACGTGGCCCGGTATGGCGGGGATGAGTTCACCCTGCTGCTGGAAACCGACGACGAGCGAACGCTGCAGGAGATGCTCTGGAAGATCGAGGAACGGCTGGCGGAGCTGTCGGCGGATCTGCCCTATCGCCTGCGCATCAGCGTGGGACATACCGTGTACAGGCATGGAAACACGGTACAGGACCTGCTGAAGGCAGCGGATCAGGAACTTTATCGTGTCAAGAAGGCGCGAAAGAAGGGCAGACAGGCCTGAGTTTAGCAATACGGAGGTTTGACTATGGATAAGCTTTTAGAGATTCTGGCAGAAAATTGTCCCACCGTGGATTTCGATGTGGAGAAGGAACTGATCACGGCCAAGGTGATCGACTCCATCGACCTGGTGTCCATCATATCCGATATCGAAGATGCCTTTGATATCAGCATCGATATGGAAGAGATCGAGCCGGAAAACTTTGACTCGGTGGAAGCGATCTGGGCGCTGATCCAGAAGCTTCAGTAAGATTAAAGAGAGATACGTGTGGGGGCAAAGTTGTTTTGCCCCTTTTTTGCTTCTAATAAATAAAAAAGAAGAAAGGATTCAAAACGATGAATTCAATGGCAGAGATACTGGCTGGCCATGCGGCGGCACAGCCGGACAGATTGTTTGCAGCCGATCACGCCGGGAATGAACTGACCTACGGGCAGGCCTGGAAGCAGATCCTGGAAATGGCGGGAGCCCTCACCGGAGCCTACGGCATCGGCAAAGGCGATGTGGTGATGGTGGAATGCAATCAGGATGTGTTTTTCCTGACGGTGAACCTGGCCTGTGAGCTGGTGGGAGCGGTGTTTGTCCCCATCGAGAGCAATGCCTCCGAGGATCGGAAGCAGAGCATCCGGGAGGAGTCGGGTGCGAAGCTCTGGATCGGGCGGAATCCCCTGGAGGGACTGCGGAGCGTGGCCTGTGAGGAGCTGCTTTGTGACCAGGGAGAAGCGGGGACCAGGGATGAACAGCCTATGGCTGAGGAGACGGCAGGTCCGTCAACCGAGACTGGTGTGGAGAGTGAACAGGAGCGGTCCGATTCGGATGGTGTGAAAACACCAGTGGAATTTCCCGCAGCGGATGCCCTTGCCCAGCTTCTGTATACCACCGGCACCACCGGAAAATCCAAGGGGATCATGATCTCTAACGGAGCCAATGTGGCCCTGGCCCAGAACATCCGGGAAGGTGTACAGATGAAGGAGGGCAGTGTGGAGGCCATTCCGGTGCCCTTAAGCCATTCCCATGGTCTGCGCTGCGCCTATGCCAACCTGCTGAACGGCTGCACCATCGTGCTGATGGACGGCCTGCTGCGGGTGAAGAAGGTGTTTGCCCTGATGGACCGCTATCACGTGACGGCCATGGACCTGTCGCCCTCGGCAGCCACCCTGCTGATCAAGGTATCCAAGGGAGCCTTCTTTGAGTACGCCAGAAAGCTGGATTATATTCAGCTGGGCACGGCGGCACTGCCGGAGGGCCTGAAGGAGCAGCTGGTGACGGAGCTGCCGGGCGTGCATCTCTACAACTTCTACGGTTCTACCGAATCGGGTCGCAGCTGCGTGCTGGATTTTTCAGTGGAGAAGGGTCGTGAAAGCTGTATCGGCCGGGAAGCGGTGAATGCCCAGATCGAATTTACCGATGATGACCGCCGGATCATCCGGGCCACGAAGGAGGAGCCGGGACTGCTGGCCTCCAAAGGAAGCATGAACATGATCGGCTACTGGAAGAACCCGGAGCTGACCGCTGAGATCATGCGGGACGGATATATCTTCACCAATGACCTGGGCTACAAGGACGAGGACGGCTTTGTGTATGTGCTGGGGCGCCGGGATGATGTGATCAACTGCAACGGCATCAAGATCGCACCGGATGAGATCGAAGAGGTGGCGGTGGCCTACGCGGGCGTTAAGGACGCGGCCTGTGTGCCCCAGAAGGATGAGCTGGCGGGACAGGTGCCCAAGCTGTTCATCTCTCTGGAGGTGGGAAGGGAGCTCGATCTGAAGGCGTACTCGGAATATCTGACAGAGCATCTGGACGGCAACAAGGTGCCCAAGCGGATCGAGATCATCGATGAGATTCCCCGGACCTTCAACGGCAAGCTGAAGCGGAAGGAGCTTGTGGGACGATAGGGTTACAGTGAAGTCGGTTCAATTCCGCGAGGCGTTTTGCAGCGTATGCGGCAAAATCCCGAGGGTTGCACGATAGGAGGTATTTATTTGAAAAAGAAGCTTAGAGCCCTGTGTCTTTGGCTCTTTCTGATCGCTGTCTGGACTCTTCCGGTGCAGGCGGAAAACTACTTCTTTGCGGATCATTTTTCCATACAGGCCATTGGAAAACTCAGCAATCCAAGGATCCTGATGATCGGCAATTCACATACGTTTTACAACAATCTGCCCCAGATGCTCCAGGCTATGTGCAAAAATCAGGGGATCAACGCCACGGTGGACAGTGTGGCAAGCGGCGGGCATACGCTGACCCGCTATATGTTCCCGGCGGAGGACAATGCCGGAGACCAGCTGCTGCATCAGAAGGTGATGAAGAAGCTGACGGAGGAGACCTGGGACTATGTGATCATCCAGGACGCCATCGACGAGCCGGTGCTGCGCGCAGCAAAAATGGAGCAGGCGGTGGCCAAGATCAAGTCACTGGTGAATCCGGATGGGAAATCCGGCACCCAGCTGGTATTGTATATGCCCTGGGCCCTGAATGTGGACAGCAGCTATGAGCGCAACCAGATCGCTATGGCTAAGACCCATTACGCGCTGGCGACGAAATACGCTGCGGCGCTGGCTCCCTCCGGCCTGGCCCTGGCCAGAGAAAAGATCCTGTACCCCCAGTACAATCTCTATTCCGCTGACCGGCGGCATATGAGCCTGCAGGGCAGTTATCTGTCGGCCTGCACCATCTTTGCCACCCTCTTTGGCAGAAACCCGGAAAAGCTTACCTACTATGCGGGACTGAATGTATCGGCCGCGAAAATCTTCCAGTCCATTGCGGCGGATGTGACGGTACGACGGGTCGCCGGCGGAACCGGAGCGCAGCTCCCGAAGCTGCTGAAGCCGGAGTATGTGCTGCGAAGCGGAAAGGAAAAGCAGCTGGTGTTTGCCTCCAAACCCACGTCGGTGAGGGTGGTGGAATGGACCTCCCTGAACGAGGACATCGCTTCGGTATCCGCCACCGGTAAGGTGATTGCCGTGGGATACGGAGAGACAAAGATCCGGGCCCGGCTGAACAACGGAGCGTATGTGGAGTGGAAAATCATCGTGGCTCCCTCCACGATCAAGATGGGGGCCGGAGATAAGCAGACCCCCGTGGTCAGTCTGAAGGGCTATACCTGGAAGACCTCCAAAAAGTCCGTGGCTTATGTAAAAAGCGGTAAGATCTATGCCAAAAAGGCAGGCACAGCGACGGTGACCGGCACGAATAAACAGGGCACTGTTTTGAAGATGACCATCAAGGTGCTGAAGGCACCGGAGAAGATCACCATCAAAAACGCACCGAAAAAGATGGTGAAGGGAAAGAACCTGAAGCTGAAGGTCAGTGTAAAGAGCGGGATCCGTTACAAGGTTTCTACCAGCAAAAAGAGTGTGATTCGGGTGGAGGCCAATGGCAGTATTACCGCGGTGAGTGCGGGAACGGCCAAGATCACCGTAAAGACCTACAACGGACGTAAGGCAAGCTGCCGGATCCAGGTCGTCAATCGATGATTTGAGGGTGCTTCGCCTCATGGAATCGAGAGGTCTGAACTGAAACAGCAAGGCAGCAGGGGCAGATAAACTTCAAAAAGACCGGAGTGTATCGAACAGACCAATAAAATAAGGGTCAGATTTTGAAAAGAGCAGGAAGGATATCAGACATGGAATACAGAGTACTGGGAAAGACCGGATTGAAGATCTCAAGAATGGGCTTCGGCGGAATCCCCATCCAGAAGATCGATGCCGAGGGAACCAAAACGCTGATGAAGCAGCTGTCGGAGGCCGGCATCAATTACATTGACACCGCCAGAGGCTATACGGTGAGTGAAGAGTATTTAGGCTATGCCCTGGAGGGGCTGCGGGACCGGTTTGTGCTGGCCACCAAGAGTATGTCCCGAACGAAGGAGGGCATGGCGGCAGACATCGAGACGAGTCTGAAGAACCTTCGGACGGACTATATCGATCTGTATCAGGTCCACAATCCGACACTGGAACAGATCGACGAGGTGATCGCACCGGGCGGAGCGCTGGAGGCACTGCTGGAGGCAAAGGCAGCCGGCAAGATCCGTCACATCGGTCTGACCGCCCACACCACCAAGGTGTTTGAGAAGGCCCTGGACTGCGACTGGGTCGAGACCATTATGTTCCCCTACAACATTGTGGAGAACCAGGGAGAAGAGATGATGCGCCGCTGCAGCGAGCAGAATGTGGGCTTCATCGCCATGAAACCCCTGGCCGGCGGTGCCATTGAGAACGGAACGCTGGCGTTGCGCTACATCTGTGCCAACCCGGATGTGACCGTTGTGATCCCGGGCATGGCCGATCCGAAGGAGATCGACGAAAATATCGCTGCCTGCTCCGATACATCGCCGCTGACCCGGCAGGAGCTGGCACAGATGGAGGAGATCCGCAAGCAGCTGGGCACCTGCTTCTGCAGACGCTGCAATTACTGCCAGCCCTGCACCGTGGAGATGAACATCTCCGGTATTTTTATCCTGCAGGGATATCTGCAGCGCTACGGTCTGGGTGACTGGGCAAGAAGCCGCTATGACCAGATGGCGGTAAAGGCTTCCGACTGCGTGGAGTGCGGCGTGTGCGAGACCCGCTGTCCCTACCAGCTGCCGATCCGGGATATGCTTAAGAAAGTGGCGAAGGATTTCGGCGCGTAGGAGTTCGCAGCTTAAAAGCCTGACGGTGCAGAGAATAAGCCGCAGTGATGTGTAGTTTTTGGCTGTGGAATGTTCACGGTACAGAATGGAACGCAGTTAGAATATCGTAAAAATAAGGACCTTCGACTTAAAAACAAGCCGAAGGTCCTTTATTAATTTCCGATGGACCTGATATAAGATCAGGCCACTATCCGGACAACCGCCGCAAAGCGGCTGGCGTGCAAAGCACGCCTTGGCTCAGTCCTTCCCCAGCGCAATGGCTTCCGGTGTGATGGGAAGCGTGCGGTGCCACTGACCGGTAGCCCGGAAGATGGCGTGCGCAATGGCCGGAGCCGGTGTATTGATGACGATCTCGCCGATGGACTTGGCACCGAAGGGACCGGTGGGCTCGTAGCTCTGCTCGAATTCCACCTGCAGGCGGCCCATATCCAGTCGGGTGGGAACCTTGTACTGCATGAAGGAGGATTCGATGGGGCGTCCGGTCTTGTCGTAGGTGACATTTTCCATCAGCGTATGGCCGATGCCCTGTACGAGACCGCCCTCGGTCTGTACCCGGGCCAGAGCCGGGTTGATGGGGGTACCGCAGTCTACCACCGCCTTGTAGTCCAGGATCTCCACATGGCCGGTGAGCTTGTCCAGCTCGATCTCCACCATACCCACCATAAAGGGAGGCGGCGATACCGGTGAGGAGTGGGTGGCGCTGGCCACCACGGACCGGGTATTGTTGAACTGGGCCTTGTAGGAGATATCCTCGATGCTCACAGTTTTGCCGGAGCTGAGGCAGAGGGCATGGTTGCCCTTGAATTCCACATCCTCCGGAGCGCAGTCAAGAAGCTCGGCGGCCAGATCGATGATGGCCTTTCGCAGATCCAGACAGGCCTTTTCCACGGCCTTACCGGTAAGGTAGGTGGTGGAGGAGGCGTAGGAGCCGGAGTCGTAGGGCGAGGTATCCGTATCCGCCCCAAAGACCGCAATCTGGTCCAGGTCGCAATCCAGGCATTCGGCAGCCATCTGGGCCAGAATGGTATCGCAGCCGGTGCCCATGTCAGCGGCACCGATGGTGAGATTGTACATGCCGTCATCGCCCAGTGTAACGGTGGCGGAGCCGACATCGACGCTGGATATAGCGGAGCCCTGCATGGCCATGGCCACACCGGCGGCGCGCACCTTTCCGTTGCCCATATCCCGCACCGGGAATTTTTCATCCCAGCCGAAGATCTCCTTGCAGCGGCTCATGCAGCGGTCCAGCGCACAGGCGTTGGCTGTTTCGTTATAGTAGGCCGGCATGGTCATGCCTTCACGTACCATGTTCATGTCGCGGATCACGGTAGGATCCATGCCCAGGCGGTCCGCCAGCTCATTGACGGCGGACTCCACCGCAAAGATGCCCTGGGTCGCGCCGTAGCCGCGGTAGGCACCGGCAGCCTGATGGTTGGTGTAGACCACGTCGTAACCGAAGCGGAAGGCTTCCACCGAACCGGTGTAGAGCGGAATGGACTTGTGGCCGGACAGGCCAACCGTCGTGGGACCGTGATCGCCGAAGGCACCGGAATCCGACAGCGTATACAGGTCCAGAGCCCGAATCTTACCCGTTTTATCCGCACCCAGGCGCACATGGATCTCCATGGCGTGACGGGGAGAGGCAGCGATCTGCGACTCATTACGGGTATAGATGAGCATAGCCGGCCGGCCGGTCTTCATGGTGACAAAGGCCGGATAGACTTCGCAGACGGCCGTTTGTTTGGCACCGAAGCCGCCGCCGATCCGGGGCTTTTCCACACGGATCCGGCTCTTGGGAATGCCCAGTGCCCGGGAAAGGATACGCCGGCAATGGAACACGATCTGGGTGGAGGAGATCACATGCAGACGACCGTAGCGGTCCATCTGGGTGTAGGTCCGGAAGGTCTCCATCATGGCCTGGTTAAAGGCGCGGGTGCGGTAGACACGATCCACCACCACATCACAGTCTGCCAGCACGGCTTCCACATCGCCGTGGGCTTCACAGTCGCTGGCTACCAGATTGCGCCTGGCATCGCCGCCGCACTCAATGGGCGGATACCAGTCCTCCTCCGGATGCACCAGCGTGGGGTTATCCTTGGCGGTGTGGAAATCCAGCACGGCATCCAGCACCTGATATTTGACCTTGATCAGCTTCATGGCCTTGACGGCAGCCTTTTCGGTTTCGGCTGCGATGATGGCCACCACGTCACCGCTGAAACGGACATGCCGGTCGATGATCAGCCGGTCGTAGGGTGAGAATTCCGGGTAGGTCTGGCCGGCGATGGTAAAGCGGTTCTGGGGCACATCCTCCCAGGTATAGATATCCACAACTCCCGGAACCTTTTTCGCAATGGTGGTATCGATGGTCTCCACCAGCGCATTGGCGTGGGGGCTGCGCAGGATCTTTACCACCAGCGCATCCCTGGGGACCACATCCTCGGTGTAGACGGGCTTGCCCAGCAGAAGCTGCATGGCATCCTTTTTTCGAACGGATCTCTGAACGGATCGAAAATCTTTATTATCCATGTCTTTCTCCTTTCTCAGGATCTGCGGCTGTCAAGGAAAGCGCGGATTCCCCGCAGCTGTCCCTCGTAGCCGGAGCAGCGGCACAGATTGCCGGCCAGATAGGCACGGATCTCGTCGTCGGTGGGATCCGGGTTCTCACGCAGCAGAGCGATGGTGTTCATTACCATGCCCGGGTTGCAGAAGCCGCACTGGTCGGCACCCTGATCGGCGATGAAGCCGATAAACTCGCTGGCTTCCTCCTGCAGACCCTCCAGGGTCTGAATGCTGTGGCCGCCGGCACGGGCGGCCAGAATGCTGCAGGAGAACACCGGCTTGCCGTCCATCAGAACGGTACACAGGCCGCAGCCGGAGGTCTCACAGCCACGCTTAACGCTGTAGCAGCCATGCTTTCGGACAAAATCGATCAGAAGCAGATCCGCTTCGATCTCTTCTGTGATGACTTTGCCATTTAAAGTCAGTTTGATTTCCATATATATCTCCATTCATGGCACCGATGGTGCCGGTATTTACTTTGGACCGGATGTGTAATCAGGCAAGTATCCGAATAAACGCTGCAAGTACGCTTTGTCCGCAGGCATACGCTGTTAGACTCTGAGTATTTTTCAACAGCCTATGCCGCAGCGTTTTGTGTACAGGTCACGGGCTCAGATCAGTTCGCCAAGGGCCCGGCTTACCAGTACCCGAACCAGGTGGGTCCGGTACTCGCTGCTGCCGCGCAGATTGCTGCCGGTGGGAACGGTGTCCGCGGCATAGCCGGCCAGCGTCTCGATCTTTTCCGGAGTCAGTGGCTGCTCATCCGGAGCAGACAATAGTCCGTTTGCATCCGGCAGCAGCATAGCCCTGCCGGGACGGGCGCCGACAGCGATCTGAAGCTGCCCGTTCATGCGGGAAGCGCTGCAGGTCAGCACCGGGAAATCCGTGCGCTGAATGCGCATGGCCTGATAAGCAAACCGGCCGGGGGTCTTTCGGACGATGACACGAACCAGAATGTCGCGGTCACGCTTCATGTTTACGAACTCGGAGAGCGGTACGATGCCGGCATGATAGAGCTCGACCTGGCAGTCCATGGATAACAGGACCGTCAGCACATCGGAGAAGCCGAAGCGTCCCCACAGGCTGCCGCCGATGGTGGCCAGATTGCGGAACTGAACGCCGATGATATCGCCCACGGCCAGGGCAAAGGCACCGCCGCAGTAGGCGTTGAAGGCCTCATGCTGCTCCAGGGTACGCAGGCTGACCATGGCTCCGATGGTAAACTGTTCGTCGGTTTCTTCGATGGTATCCAGGCCCAGATCGCACAGATCAATGGCGGTCTGGATGTTTCCGTTGCCCATCTTGAGCCAGAGCATGCCGCCGATGATACGGCTGCTGCGCTTCTGGTTTAAAGTGTATGCTTCCTCCAGGCTCTGGGGCCGGACGTAGTTGCGGATGTTTTGCACGAAGGTGTCCTCCTTCTTTGATGAAAAGTGTTGGTTACAGTTAACTTTGTGAACTGCAACAAGTGTTGGGCTGTGATTGCAGTTCACTACATGAACCTGAACCATGTACGTGGACTGCTTGATGATAAAACTGACGGACGCTTGACGCTGGTCAGTTTATATGACTATAATGTAGTTAACAAGACAGCCGATAAGGAAGTCGCCATCTTCCCGACCCGGCGAAACAGATTACAGATTTATAAGTAAATGCCGCCTGCTACCGACCAAAGTACAAGGCGGCATTACTTATTTTTCAGATTAAGGATTCCAACAATCAGAAGACCAAGAGTCAACAGAACCATGAATTCCTCATACGTAGTCATAAGTATTCCCCCTTCCCGCAAGACTCGGGTTGGGAAGAACCGCCCTATCGGCTGCCTTGATAATGACATCATTTTCAAGTGACTATATTTTAATGTGCGGAATGGTGGAATGCAATACATATTATTGAAGGGAGAAGGTTACAGTTCATGCGTGAACTGTAACGGTAGAAGTGACGAGGGGGATAGGATGGATACGATTTCTCAGAAACAGGAGACCGGCTGTGTGATCATGGCTTCCGGCCTCGGCAGACGCTTTGGCAGCAACAAGCTGCTGGCCGGGCTGAACGGAAAATATCTGATCGAATACATCCTGGATACAACACAGGATCTGTTTGATGCAAGGGTAGTGGTGACCCGCCATGAGGCAGTCAGGCAGCTGTGTGAGGAAAGAGGCATCCAGGTGGCATGGCATAATCTGCCTCTGCGCAGTGATACGGTTCGGTTGGGAGTGGAGGCCATGGAGCAAAGCGGACAGGTCCGTCGGATCTGCTTTTGTCCTTCGGATCAGCCGCTGCTGCGGGCCGAGACGGTGAAGGCGCTGTTGGCGGCGACTGAGGCACAGCCACAGATGATCTGGCGGCTGCGCAGTGAGAAGGGGCCGGGCATGCCGGTGATCTTTCCGGACTGGACCTTTGAAGAACTGAAAAAACTGCCGCCCGGGAAAGGCGGCAGTGAGATCTTAAGACGTTATCCGGATCGGGTCCGGGAGCTGCCGGTGGATGACCGGGAGCTGAAGGATGTTGATTTCCGGGAGGATCTGGCGGAACTGACGGACAGGAAGTCATGATGTCGGCTGGAATGGCCGAGAGCATGCCGTCAGTACCTCGTTCTTGAAAGAAACGACACCCAATAACGAGTTTGTGGCTCCGATTGCATATGAAAACGCAGCATGGAACGTGTATCGTCGATGAAGTGAGAAATTATGCCTCCGCAGATTCAGACGAAGCCGCGGTATCTGCATCCACATCGTAGCCGACCAGAATGCTGCCCGGCTCGGCGTAGTAGGAGCACAGACCCTTGTTGGAGCCAATCTTGATATTGGCATCCGGGAAGGTATGCACGATGGCCGCAGCCAGACGTTTGGCCATTTCCTCGTTCTGGGTGTGGCGAATGCGCACCTTGCCGCCGTTGTAGCCGTCATTTTTCATGTTGTCCCAGAGCTGGGCAATGGCACGGCGTTCACCACGGCATTTGTTCATGGGTTCCAGGTCGCCGTCCTCGCTGGCCTGACCAACAATCTTGATGTTCAGGACCTCAACGGACTTGGCCAGTACCTTGTTGACACGGCCGTTGGCGGCAAAGTTATTCAGGGAAGCCAGGGAGAAAGCCAGGCGGGATCTCTGGTTATAGGCCTGCAGCTGCACGATGACTTCGTCAAAGGTGAGCTCTCCACTGGAAGCCAGTTCGCCGGCTCTTTCAGCCAGAAGCTGCAGCTCCGGACCGGTGGTCAGAGAATCCAGGACGAAGACCCGGCGCTCCGGGTGTTCCTTCATATAAATATCGGCTGCTGTGACAGCGGAATTGTAGCTGCCGCTGAGCTTGCTGGTCAGAGGAAGTACGATGACCTGCTCTGCACCGCTGAAAGCGTCGATCCAGTCTCCCGGTCCCGGGCAGGCTGTGGAGCTCTTTCCCTTGTAGGATTTCAGGTCGCTGAGCATCTCTTCGATGTCCAGCTCGTTATCATCCCGGTAATTCTTCTCATCGGTGGTGATACTCATAGGTACGCAGCAGAAATCTGCGTCGCGCAGTTTGAATAAATTGGCTGATGAATCAGCGACAATGCGAATGCTCATAGGAAACCTCCTGTATGTATGGGCCGGGGATCGGACGACTGTTTCCGGCGATCCCGGCAGGTATTCATATGGGTACAGTATACAATGAAGAGGGAAAAAAGACAAAAGCAAATGCGGATATTTTGCCGCAGGAATACGGAATGGGATTTGGTCACTTGCAGTACGCGGCGTGAATTGTAATGAAAAACAGACCCGGAAATGGCGGGGATGGAGCGGTAACCAGGCTTTGAAGGTTGTTTGAGATATACATTCAGAAACTTGATTTGCATACAGAAGAATGATAAAAAATGCACCAGTTTGTGCCGAAAGATGGAAATCTGAAGGCTACTGGTGTAATTTCATGCACCGATTTATGGTTAACGTGTTAAAAGTTTCTTTCGCTTCATGCCTGAATGAAAGTCGAAACAGGACGGAATGACACGCGTAATCATCATTTTAATTAAAATTACAGGAGGAAAATCAAATGAAAAAACTGGTTGCTGCCGTTCTTGGCGCCTCCATGGCCGTTCTGCCGATGGGCATGAGCGCTATGGCTGAAGATGCTGAAACCGTTCTGACCATGTGGTACTGGTCCAACAGTATGGAAGAGGATGTGATCGCTCAGGTTTCCGAGCAGTTCCCGGGTGTTACCCTGCAGGCCGAGCTGTTTTCTGCAGATGACATCGAGGAGAAGATCAACACCACCATCGCTTCCGGAGCAGAGCTGCCGGATATCCTGCTGATGGATGACTGGATCGCCAATCTGATGCAGTATGAGGACAGCTTCGTAGATCTGTACGAGTACGGCGCTGCTGATATCAAGGATCAGTATGTAGAGTGGAAGTGGAATAAGGCAGAGGCTCCGGATGGCAAGCTCATCGGTCTGCCCATCGATATCGGCCCGACCTGCATGTTCTACAATGCCACACTGTTTGAGGAGGCTGGCCTTCCGTCGGATCCGGCTGAGGTTGCCGCTTCCATGTCCACCTGGGAGGATGCTTACGCAGCTGCAGCACAGATGAAGGAAGCCACCGGCGTCAATATGTTTGACTTCCTGGGCCATCTGTTCGTTGCCACCCTGGGTCAGCAGGAAAAGCATCTGCTGGATGAAGACGGAAGCTTCATTGCAGATCAGGAGCACATCTACAATGCATTTATGGAAGCTGCTGACGGCAAGGAGTTCGTATACGGCGGCGATACCGAGTGGAGCTCTGAATGGGCTGCTGCTCTGAACAACCATGATGTGGCTGCTTTCGTAGGCGCTGTATGGATGAAGCCGGAGCTGATCAGTGCAGCACCGGATACCGCCGGCGAGTGGAGAGTGACTGCAGCACCGGGCGGTGCCGGAAACGTAGGCGGATCTGCCATCGGTATCACCACCAGCTGTGAAAACCCGGAGGTTGCTTATGAGGTGATCACCTGGCTGACCAACGAGGAGCATCAGCTGAGCTCTCTGGAGAGCCTGGGTCTGTTCCCGTCTCTGATCTCCGCACTGGATGATGAGAGCCTGATGTACGAGGAAGAGTTCTTCGGCAACCAGATCGTGAACGAGTATTTCGTTCAGGCTGCAAAGGATATTAACGATCTGTACTATCCGCCGAACTACAGCTCCTATCAGTCTGTATTCGAACAGCAGCTGCTGCTGGTTCAGGATCAGGACAAGGATCCGGAGCAGGCTTTCCAGGATGCTGTTGCTGAGGCACAGGAGATCTATGATCTGGAGAACCTGGGCATCTAAGCCGGAAATAACTACAAAAACAAATCTGAAAGAGGGCCGCATGCAAATGCGGCTCTTCATACGTTTGCTGCAACGCATACAATAAGGATGAGAACATGAAAAAATACGGCGGAGCACGCCAGCTGCTGCGGGAGATCAAAAAGAATCGCATGGTTTACCTGCTGATCAGCCCGTTTTTTATCATTTACGGAATTTTCGGATTGTTTCCGATCATCTATTCCTTCTTTCTTTCCTTCCATAAGTGGAACGGAACCGGAGAGAAGATCTATGTGGGACTGGCCTACTACAAGCATCTGTTTGCCGACTCCACGTTTCTGCTTTCCATCTGGAACACCCTGGTGATCTGGGTCCTGTCCACGATCCCCATGGTCATCATCGCCATCGTGCTGGCCTTTATCCTGAACGGAGACCGGCTGCGGGCGAAGCCATTTTTCCGTACCGTTTACTATCTGCCGAACATTACCTCCACGGTAGCGGTAGCCATCGTGTTTGCCAACATCTTCGGCAACAAGTACGGAATTCTAAATTATTTTTTATCGTCCCTGGGACTGCATCCGGTGGAGTGGCTTTCGAAGACGCTGGGCGTACAGTTTGCCATTGCGGCCATCGTGATCTGGCGATGGACCGGCTATAATGCCATCATTCTGCTGGCAGGTCTGCAGAAGATTCCCTCGACGCTGTACGAAGCGGCCCGAATCGACGGCGCGACACCCTTCCAGATCTTCCGGTACATTACGGTGCCGCTGCTGAATCCGGTGATCCAGTTTGTGGTGGTGACCTCCACCATCGGCGGCTGGCAGCTCTTTGCAGAGCCCCAGATGCTGGTAGGCTCTACCGGCGGTATCGGCAAGAGCGGCATGACCGTGGTTCTGTATCTTTACAACATGGCCTTTAAGAACAGCCAGTTCGGCTACGGCTCAGCCATTTCCTGGGCCCTGGTCATCATCATCCTGGGTCTGTCGATCCTGAACAATGCACTGATCAAGCGGGAGGTGGAGTAAATGAAGAGCAAAAAATGGACAGCCTCCACCATCGTGATGCACCTGCTGATCATCCTGGGCGCACTGGTCTCCCTGTTCCCCTTTTACTGGCTGGCGGTGATGGCCACCAACCAGTCGGCGGAGTTTATGCGCTTCCCGCCGGTGCTGACCTTTGGTGATCAGTTCATGACCAATGCCCGGAACCTGTTCGCCTCTGTGAACTTCCTGCGGGCCATGACCAATACCTTCATCGTGGCGGCAGTGAAGACCTTTTTTGGCGTATTTTTCTGTTCGCTGGCAGCCTTTTACTTTGCCAAGTTTAAGTTTCCGGGCCGGAAGTTCCTGTTTGGCTTCTGCCTGCTGACGATGATGATCCCGCCGCAGCTGAACATGATTCCGCAGCTGATCATTATGAACAAGATCGGCTGGCTTTCCACGCTGCGGGCGCTGATCGTTCCGGGACTGATCCCGGCTTTCGGCGTGTACTGGATGAACCAGTACTGTACCGGTGCGATCCACGATGATCTGCTCAGCGCAGCCAGGATCGACGGCTGCAGTACCTTTGGCATGTACCTGCACGTGGGTCTGCCCATCATCATTCCGGGCTGTGCCTTCCTGTGCATCTATATTTTCATGGACAGCTGGAATGACTATCTGTGGCCCCTGATCGTTACCAGTGATTCGGCGAAGAATACACTGCAGGTGGCCCTGGCTCAGCTGCAGGGAGCCTATAACAGCATCGACTACGGTATGGTCATGTGCGGCGTTCTGCTGGCGACCCTGCCGCTGTTCATCGTCTTTGTGCTGTTTTCCAAGCAGTTTATGGCGGATATTGCATCCGGTGCAGTGAAAGACTGATGACCGGCAAAAAATATGATATGTGAGAAAGTGAGTAGCTATGCAGAATGGTATTTTGCTGAATAACAACTGGAAATTTGCGCAGGGCTTTGATTCGGCGCTGGTGACGGATCCCGCCCGGGAGGCCGGCTTTGAGACCGTACATATCCCGCATACCGTGCAGGAGATCCCCTATGACTGCTTCGATCAGTACATGACCTGCATGATCTCCTCCTATGTAAAGTATTTTGATCTGGAGGAGTTTGGTGATCAGAGAGTGATCATCGTATTTGAAGGCGTTTCCGCATATTTTGAACTGTATGTAAACGGACAGAAGGTGGGCGAGCACAAGGGGGCCTATTCCCAGTCGCTGTTTGACCTCACCGACTATGTAAAGGCAGGGGAGAACCGGATGGTCCTGCTGGTGGACTCCAATGAGCGGGATGATATTCCACCCAACGGAAGCACGGTGGACTATCTGATCTACGGCGGCATCTACCGGGATGTGACGCTGTACGTAAAGCCGGCCTGCTATTTCCTTCAGAATATGGCCCGCTATACGCTGTCCGAGGATATGAAGACGGCGACGCTGCAGCCGGAGCTGATCCTGTCCAACCATGGGGAAGCGGCTGCCCGGGAGATCCGCACCACGCTGCTGGATGCACAGGGAAGTGTGGTGGCTCAGTGGAGTGAGACCGTGCAGATTCCGGCGGGACTGGCAAGAGTTATGCTGGCTGAAAAGAAGCTGGAGAATATCCATTTGTGGGATGTGGAGGATCCGTATCTGTATGAACTGAAGACGGAGCTGCTGGATGTGTGTGGTGATGGAGATGAGCAGCACACGGCGGCGAATGCGTCTCGGGGGGATGAGGCCGGCGTGGTGTCAGCGAAGGTGCAGGAAGCTGCGGTTGTGAACGGATGTGATGAGGCTGGCACTGTCGTCGATACCCTGCAGGTGTCGATAGGCTTCAGGTCTATCCATGTGGAGCCGGGGGGCTTCTATCTGAATGGCCGGAAGATCAAGCTCATCGGTCATAATCGTCATCAGTCTTACCCCTATGTAGGCTATGCGCTGGGCCGCAGAGCTCAGGAACTGGATGCCCGCCTTCTGAAGGAGTTCATGGACGTCAACATCGTTCGCTGCTCTCACTACATGCAGTCGGAATACTTCTTAAGTGCCTGTGACCGTCTGGGTCTGATGGTCTTTGAGGAGATCCCGGGCTGGGGCTTTATCGGCGGAGAGGAGTTCAAAAAGGTGGTCTTCCAGGATCTCCGGAACATGGTGGTATCCCATTTCAACCATCCGGGTATCGTAATCTGGGGAACCAGACTAAACGAGACGGTAGATCACGATGAGCTGTACACCGCCACCAACGCGCTGTGCAAGGAGCTGGATCCGTCCCGTCCCACCACCGGCGTGCGCTGGGAGACCGGCAGCAACCTCATTGAGGATATCTACAGCTACAACGACTACACCGAGGACAGCAAGGGTGAGCATATGCTGCTGACCAGAGGACAGGCCACCGAGAGTCCGAAGAAGGTGCCCTATCTGATCAGTGAGCATTCCGGCGCCATGCTGCCAACCAAGCCCTTTGACAGTGAGGAGCGCCTGGAGCAGTTCGCTCTCCGGCATGCCCGGGTCATCGCCAAGGCCAGAAATTTTGAGGATTACATCGGTGCCATCGGCTGGTCTCTGTGTGATTACAACACCCACAACGACCACAACAGCCTGGAAAAGATCTGTCATCATGGCGTGCTGGATATGTACCGTGTGCCGAAGTGGGCCGCCTATGTGTATGCCAGCCAGAAGGATCCCTCGAAGGGTATCGTTATGGAGACCACATCCATGGTGGGACGCGGTGAGCGCTGCGAGCCGGTTCCGTTCTTTGTGCTGACGAACTGCGATTACGTGGAGGTTACGCTGTCCACGGATATCACCAGACGGTACTATCCCAGTGTCAAATTTGCCGGTCTGGCTCATCCGCCCATCGAGGTTACGGACAACGGAGAGTTCTGGCAGCATCGCTGGCAGGGAGCCGTGATCCGGGGCTTCATCGGAGAGGAGTGCGTGGCCGAGAAGACAATCTCCAACAACCCGAAGCTGGATCATATGACGGTCTGTGTGGATGACGCCGAGCTGACCAGTGCTTATGCGGACGCGACCCGCGTGGTGGCTTACTTCATGGACGAGAACGAAAACCGTCTGTACTATCACCAGGGTGTGGTTTCCCTGGAGGCCGGAGAAGGACTGGAGATCGTGGGACCGACTCTGCGCAGTGTGCTGGGCGGCGCCGTGGCTTTCTGGGTGAAGTCCGTGCCGGGAACGAAGGTGCAGGCTGCTCAGGTGACGATCCATGCGGATCGAAAGGAACTGGAGGATGTGCAGGTCGAGATTGCGCTTTCCGGTTTACAGGAGTAGGGCGCGCTTGGTATCATGGCGGTGTTAGACATCGTTAAAGGATGTCTTGATATCATGCAGGAGTAGCTCCTGTCCAGATCCAACGCTCGCTGAGGCAACGCTCCGGCGAGCTAACGCCAACTACGACCATATATAAAATGCTCGGGGTGAGGCCCTCGCATTTTGGTCTCCGTAGGCGTGGATCTCGCCTACGCTAAAAGCGCCTCTGAAATGCGAGCTTTTGGATTCTGGAACAGTTCGCTGCCGATATCAGGATACATGTACTTCAAAAAAATAAGGTGCGTGACAGAAAGGAAAGAGAGGACAGAATGGACAAGAAATCGAAACTTCATCCAAGCGCCTATGAGTTTGAGGGCAAGATGCCCCTCAAGCAGGCGATTCCCCTGGGACTGCAGCATGTGCTGGCTATGTTTGTCGGCAACCTGACTCCGCTGCTGATCATTACGGGTGCCTGCGGCATCGCAGGCGGTGAACTGGCGGATCTGCAGGTTGCGTTGCTGCAGAATGCCATGCTGGTGGCCGGTCTGGTGACCCTGCTCCAGCTTTTCAGTATCGGACCGGTTGGCGGCAAGGTGCCCATCATCATGGGAACCTCCTCGGGCTTTATCGGCGTTTTTAATTCCGTGGCAGCCAGCATGGGCGGTGGTGTTCTGGCCTATGGTGCGATCATGGGCGCCTCCATTATCGGCGGTTTGTTTGAGGGTGTGCTTGGTTTCTTCCTGAAGCCGCTGCGCAAATTCTTCCCGTCGGTGGTAACCGGTACTGTGGTACTGGCTATTGGTCTGAGTCTGATCGCCGTTGGTGTCAATTCCTTTGGTGGCGGCAACAATGCTCAGGACTTCGGCTCGGTGGAAAACCTGCTGTTGGGTCTGCTGGTGCTGGTGGTGATCCTGGTGATGAAGAACTGCGGCAATGAGCTGCTCAGCTCTTCCTCGATCCTGATCGGTATCATCGTGGGCTACCTGGCTGCGATCCTGATGGGTGTAATCCTGCCCACCACGGCTGTGAATGCCGAGGGTGTGGAGTACACCAAGTCCTGGGTGCTGAACTGGAACAAGGTAGCCAGCGCCGGCTGGTTTGAGATCCCGAAGCTGATGCCGGTTAAGCCGGTGTTTGATATGCGTGCCATTGCACCGGTGATGATCATGTTTGTGGTAACGGCTGTGGAGACCGTAGGTGATATCTCCGGTGTGATCATGGGCGGCATGGACCGTGAGGCTACCGACAGCGAGCTGTCCGGCGGCGTGATCTGTGACGGTGTTGGTTCCGCCTTTGCGGCCCTGTTTGGCGTCCTGCCGAATACCTCCTTCAGCCAGAATGTAGGTCTGGTATCCATGACCAAGGTCGTGAACCGCTTTGCGCTGGCAACCGGTGCCATCTTCCTGGTACTGTGCGGTCTGATCCCGAAGCTGGGCGCGCTGGTTTCGATCATGCCCCAGTCGGTTCTGGGCGGTGCAGCGGTCATGATGTTTTCTTCCATCGTTGTCAGCGGTATCCAGCTGATCACGAAGGAGCCTCTGACGGCCCGTAACCTGAGCATTGTGTCCGTGGCACTTGGACTGGGATATGGTATCGGTGCGAACACCGGTATCCTGGCCAAGGCGCCCCAGATGGTTTCTCTGATCTTTGGCGGCTCCGGTATCGTACCGGCAGCGCTGGTGGCCATCGTGCTGAATATCGTGCTTCCGAAGGATAAGGAAGGGAAGAAGTGACGGTATGCTCGGTGAGAGCTCATGTGTTGCTGTCATGTGTGTATGCCGGGGAAAGTAGTTCAAAATAATCCTTTGCGGCATGGGAGAGAAACGGATAAGGATGGTAGGAGGAGCTTCAGATGGATGAAACAGTGGAAGTGAGGCAGGTAAAACGGGTGTATTATTTGGATGTTTTACGTGTGCTGGCCTGTCTTTCGGTTGTGATGATCCATACAACCGGCAGATACGTAGAGAATGATATCGGCTCGTTGAATTTCTGGATAGGAAACGTTTTGGATGCTTCTGCAAGAATGGGTGCTCCTTTGTTTGTGATGATCTCCGGAGCGCTGCTGCTGGATCAGGACTATCAGTATTCTGCTGAAAAGAACCGCCGGCATATTTCCAGGCTGATTCGTTTTTTTGTTTTCTGGTCATCGGCATATTGTGTCATATTTCGGATTCTCATACCGAAGTTTATTGATCATCAGTCGTTAAACTATGAAAATATTATACATTATCTTATAACTGGTCACTTTCACTTGTGGTTTATATATATGCTGATCGGCTTGTATCTTGTGCTTCCGCTTTTGCGGTTGTGGGTGAAGGAAGAGAACGTGAAATGGGTTCGATATTTTTTGATCCTGGCGTTTGTTTTTAATTTCCTCCTTCCACAGGTGTCGGACATTGGAGCAAAATTTTGGGCGCCGATGGGCTATATTCGGGAAGTGTGTGATTCGGTCAATATAAGATATGTAGGCGGATTTATGGCATATTTTGTGCTGGGCTGGTATTTGAAACGATATGAACTGAAGCAAAAAAAGATGCTCTATGGTTTGGGAACAATGTGTGTTCTGGCTGAAATTGTGATGACCTATGTGCTGTCTGTGCATCAGGGTAAGCCAGTCCAGATGTATGGCAATATGCAGGTGAATGTATTGTTGCAGACTGCAATGTGGTTTGTACTGGTCAAAGCATGCGTAGAGCAGGGAAATAAGAACGTGTCATCCTTTGTGAGACTGGTTTCTCAATATAGTCTGGGCATTTATGCGCTGCATGCCGGATTGATCAATATTCTGTACCGATGGCTGGACCATGCGGGTATGAATAAAGCATATCTTAATATTCCAGTTGTATTTGTATGCTCTTTTACGGGAGCTTTAGGATTGGCTGTGCTCCTTGGGAAAAACCGCATGACGCGAAATCTGGTAGTGTGATCGTTGCAGGAGATTTACGGAAACGGTTTTGGATGTTCGATTCAAAGTAGAAAATCCCCCTGAAGCAGAGCGGGTAGATGATACCTGCATCTGTTTCAGGGGGATTTTTTACTTCGCAGGAAATTCCGGAAGGAATTTCCTGCTTGCCCGATACAAAAACGGGCAAGTATCCGAACAAACTTTTTTTCGCTTTATAAGTTTTAGACTTCTCAGTGCCGTCCCCGTCCCCACTTCTCGCTGTGGAGCTTGTAGGTTTCCAGCATGGGCAGCAGCAGCAGCGCGGTAATTCCGGCTGTCAGACCTCCGTTATAGAGGACGAAGCCGCCGTGCATGGCGCTGGTGGTGGTACACATGACTGCGCTCATAAAGCCGGCCAGGACGCCGATCTTCCAGCCGAATTTGCCGGTGAAGGGGCAAAGTCCTGTGGCGAAGGCCAGACCGTTCATGTAGCCCTGGGTGGAAAGGGTCCAGGGAACCTCGCGGCCGCCCACCAGACAAAGCAGCCAGACCAGACCGGAGAGGGCGGCGTAGCCCAGCAGGATCGGCCATACATTTCTGGGGTGCTGTCCGCCGGCGGCAAAGGTCATGGACGCCAGAATGATGCCGAAGGTGGCACCGGTAAAGCCGGCTCCGTCGGTCACGAGAATCACGATGTCAAAGTAAGCCAGCATCATCAGCATGTACAGACCCAGGTTGATCCACACCGGACCGGCACCGTAGTCGTGGAGGAAGTTGGCCTTGTGCCCGCTGTCCTTTAACAGGGCTCCGTAGCCGTGGAAGGTCTTTCCGTTAAGATACCAACCATAGATCACACAGATCAGAGACAGGATCAGATAAAAGCAGGTGGCAAAGGTCAGGTAGGACTCGCCGTGAGCCTCGTATACCGGATTGCTCACCTCCAGCGGGCCCTGGGGCGTAACGCCCATGGTCTTAAACAGGAACGCATAGAGGAACAGACCCAGAAGACCGGTAGCCAGTCCACCGTTGTACAGGTTGTAGCCCTGATGCAGCTTGGCGGCGCCGGGCATCATAGCCGGCAGGGTGCAGGCAACAAAGATGGCCACCACCATGCACAGAAGGATGGAAAAGGGATGGATATCGATCCCCAGGATCCGGAAATCCAGGTCGTAGGGCATGGGATACCGGAACAGGATCTCGCTGAAAAAGGGCGAGAACGATGTGATAAACATGGCCCAGTCCAGATTGTCCCGGAAGCGCAGGCGGTGGAATTTGCAGTACACCAGGAAGCCCAGGATCGGCGGCCACATGTTCAGCAGGTCGAGGCCGTAGAAGCAGTGGGCGATCACCAGGAAGAAGCCGGCCCATACACTGGGACGATGCTCCGCGCCGGGCAGGAAGGTCAGCAGTGTACAGCAAAGACCGCACAGACCGGCGTTAAGCAGGGCAGCGGCCAGCGAGCCGAGTCGGAAATAGTCGGTGACCAGGGGGGATGGAGAGGTGAGGAGCGTGGTGAAGTGTTTCCACACCTCGCCGGCGGTTTCGCCGGTGTAGTTGGCGGCTGCCCAGGCAGCCAGCAGCAGGCTGACTGTGAACAGGATGCAGACCCGCCGGATGATCATGTTGATGTCGTGTCGTAAATCAGTCATAGGGTACTTCCTTTATTGAATGTGAAGCTTGAGTACAGCAATTTGAAAGATCCCACCTGAAGTGGGATCTTATGTGTTTATTTTCTTGATTTTAGGATCGGCAGCGGGTTGAACCGCATTTTGCTGTCGCGCTCGAAGAAGGTATCCAGCAGTGTTCCGAAGATGATTGCCGTGAAGATCGTAGTCAGACCGCCATTGTAGAAGCAGAAAGCGTTGTGGCTGGTGACTACCTGTGTAACCAGGATGGCATGGACCATACCCGCCAGGATGCCCATCAGAGGACCGAAGCTTCCGGCCAGCGGTGCCAGACCGGCGGCGTAGCAGAGGCCAAGGATGATGGCCTGGGTCGTCATGGTAAAGGTGCAGAAGGTGCAGGCGATGGCATAGCCGATGATGATGGGGATCATGTTCAGCACATGTCCGCCGCTGGCAGCCACGCAGGTGGTGCAGATGATCGCAGCCAGAGTCGGGCCGTTCATGGAGCAGCCGATCAGGTTGTAGAACACCGTCATGAAGGCGGAGTAAACGGCTACGTTGAAGATGGCCAGTGCCGGTCGGTCAGCAGTCAGGTCCACACCAAGACCGGTCTTTTTGAAAATGTCTCCCACATTTTTAAAGGAGCGGCCGTTGAACAGGTAGGCCAGGATCAGGTCCAGTACACAGGTCAGGGCCACATAGCTGTTGACCGCCAGCGGGATGGAGTCACCCAGGTCCGTGTTGGTGGGACCCTCCACGCCGACTGCCTTAAAGCACAGGGCATACAGGAAGATGGCGATAAATCCGGCGCCTCCGGCCGCATTCAAAATGGTCAGGCCCTTGTGCATGTCCGGGCTCTTCTTGCATACGATGGGCATCATGAAGCCGGCAAAGAGGCCGATGGCGATGCCGCAGAGGATGCGAAGTGCCAGGGAACCCTGAATGGGGGTGTAGCGGAAGAACATCTCACTGACAAAAGGAGCCAGAGCCGTGGAAAAAATCGCCATGTTGGCGTGAGCGGCGAAGCTTTCCTTTACCACCAGGGCATACAGGAAGGTTCCCAGGATGCAGGGCCAGATGTTGACCACGTTCATGCCGAAGAAGGCGAAGCCCATGGTCAGGAAGAAGCCGATGAAGGAACCGCCGTTTAAGCTGGCACCGGTAAGCTTCCAGACCAGCTGAATAGCCAGCCCCACCAGAGCAACGTTCAGAAAAGCACCGCTGACCGTAGCGGCCTTGAAATAGTCCAGGGTCATCTGGGAGGGCAGCTGCTGCACCTTCAGAAATCCCTGGATGCCGGCCCCTAAGCCATCACGGGTCAGGCCAAACACCAGAAACAGTACCAGGGCAGAGAGACTGTAGACACTGAAGACGGTCTGAATCTGCCTGTTTTTAATCTTTTGTTCCATAAAAACCTCCTTATCAGGGCGTGTCCCCACGGGGATGTAAAGTAAGAGACAATGCCTGGCATGAAAGTCCGGCCTGATCGCGATGTACAGGTGTGTGTGGACCTGGCTTGTCTCAAGGTGTCTGCGCAGATGCTGGCAGACATGTTTCACTAACTTTCATATTACTATGTTTGGGGGTAATTGCAAGGGAAAGTGGAGGGGATATGCACTTGATCCGGTTTCGCGGCGGATCATACTGGCTGTTCTGTATTTGCTCTGCCGTGCAAGCTCTTCGATACGTTGGGGCTGGCGGAGAATTTAGAGGTTACTTCCTTTGCTCCGCCAGGGAAGATTTAAGCAAGTTCCGGCGCGGCGGAGAGTGAGAAGAAACAGCGAAAATCTCCGCCGTGCAAGATTAAAATCAGGCGGAGGGAGGCATAGAAAAAGAGGGAAAGCGTTATAGCTCTGCCAGGGAAGATTTAAGCAAGTTCCGGCGCGGCGGAGAGTGGGAAGAAACAGCGAAAGTCTCCGCCGTGCAAGATTAAAAGAAGGAAGAGGAAGGCATAGAAAAGGAGGGAAAGTGTTATAGCTCTGTCAGGGAAGATTTGAGCAAGTTCCGGCGCGGCGGAGAGTGAGAAGAAACAGCGAAAATCTCCGCCGTGCAAGATTAAAATCAGGCGGAGGAAAGCATAGAAAATGATGGAAAGTGCTATAGCGCCGCCAGGAGTAGGAAAGCAAGATCCGGCGCGGCGGAGAGTGGGGAGAAACAGCGAAAGTCTCCGCCGTGCCAGATCGAAAATCAAGTTAAGGACACACAGGACGCAAAAAAGACGCCGGGAGGCGTCTTTTCTGCGTCAACAAATATTATATGCCCTCGGGCTATCAGAGGAAGCCCCCCCTCGCTATGCTCGGCGGGATATCGCCCTCGGGCATGCAAATCTGCCGCTTACGCGTCAGATGCCCTCGGGCTCAAATTGGCTTTGGTACAGATCTGCGTAGAACATGCCTTTGGCCAG
>JAUNDD010000001.1:92195-99417 GCA_030526245.1 Lachnospiraceae bacterium | reverse complement strand
CCTCGGGCTCAAATTGGCTTTGGTACAGATCTGCGTAGAACATGCCTTTGGCCAGGAGCTCCTCGTGGGTACCCTGCTCGATGATGTCGCCGTCCTTGAGCACCAGGATCAGATCGGCGTTCTTGATGGTGGACAGGCGGTGGGCAATGACAAAGCTGGTACGCTTTTCGGTCAGGGCATCCATGGCCTTCTGGATCAGTACCTCGGTTCGGGTGTCGACACTGGAGGTGGCTTCATCCAGGATCAGCATGGGGCTGTTCTGGATCATGGCCCGGGCGATGGTCATCAGCTGCTTCTGGCCAGCTGAAATGCTGGTGTTGTCGCTGAGGACGGTGTCGTAGCCCTGGGGCAGCGCTTTGATGAAGCTGTGGATGCCGCAGGCCTTGCAGGCCCGGATCATGGTCTCCTCGGAGACATCCTTCTGATTGTAGATCAGGTTCTCCCGGACGCTACCTTCAAAGAGCCAGGTATCCTGGAGGACCATGCCGAAGAGATTGTGGACCTGTTCGCGCCTCAGATCTGCGGTACTGACTCCGTCGATCCGGATGTCGCCGGCGGTGGGCTCAAAGAAGCGCATCAGCAGGTTGACCATGGTGGTCTTGCCGGCACCGGTGGGGCCGACGATGGCCACCTTCTGGCCGGGAAGCACATGGGCGGAGAAATCATGGATGATCTCACGTTCCGGTGCGTTGGGGTAAGCAAAGCGGACGTGGGAGAATTCCACCTCGCCCTGTACCTCGGTCAGGACGGTGGTCTTGTCCGTTTCATCGGCCAGCTCTTCTTCAGACAGGAATTCGAAGACGCGCTCGGCAGCGGCCGCCGCAGACTGGACCTGAGTCATGCCCTGGGAGATCTGGCGCAGGGGCTGTTCAAAGAGCCGCACATAGATCAGGAAGGCGGTGATGACGCCGAAGGTGATCTGGCCCTGAATGGTGAGGACCGCACCGATGATGCACACGGCCACGTAGCCCAGGTTGCCCACCATGTTCATCAGCGGCTGCATCAGACCGGACAGGAACTGGGAGCTGAAGTTGGCGCGGCGGACATTCTCGTTCAGCTGGTTGAATTTTTCCAGCACAGCCTCCTCGGCACCGGAGATGCGGATGACATCGTGGCCGGTGTACATCTCTTCGATATAGCCGTTGAGGGCACCCAGTGATGTCTGCCGGGCAATGAAGTATTTCTGGGAGCGTCCCATGATCACGATCATCAGCACCATACCCAGCAGGGTGCTGACCAGGGCCGTGGTACCCAGCAGGGCATTGGTGATGTACATCATGATCAGGCAGCCGATAAACTGGGCAATGGCGGATACCAGATTGGCCAGGGAGTTGCTCATGGCCTGACCGATGGTGTCCACGTCGTTGGTGACGCGGGAGAGGACATCGCCGTAGCTGTTGCCGGAGAAATACTTCAGCGGCAGGCGGTTGATCTTTTTGTCGATGTCCGACCGCATCTTAAGGGACAGACTCTGGGTCACGCCGGCCATGATGAAATGCTGGCAGAAATTGCAGAGGGCGCTGACCAGATACAGGATCAATAGAGCGATGGCGACCCGGACCACACCCTTCAGGTCGATGCCGGTAGCCAGTCCGTTGGCGATCAGGTCTGTGATCTTACTGATCTGACTGGGGCCCAGGATCATGGTGACGGCGCCGATGGCGGCCATCACCAGAGCCAGGACGATCAGGGCGAGCTGTGACCGGCTGTAGTCGATCAGATTGGAAAGGGCAGCCCGCATATTTTTAGCCTTTTCAGGCACTTTCTTTCTATGGTGCATATATGCCTCCTGAAGTAGTAGATGTTTTGAAATGCAACTGGCCGAAAGTGCAGGGGGGAGTGCGAAGCACGAAGCAATCCGTAATCATACTTTTGACACTTTAATCTATTTATACCGAAAGCTGACACCTGGCCGGTTATTTCAGACATGGTGTCAAGCTATGCCAGTTCCTCGGCAGAGAGCTGGGACAGGGCGATCTCCTGATAGACCTGACAGGAGGCCATCAGCTCATCATGGGTGCCCATGCCGGCGATCTCACCGTCATCCAGAACGATGATGCGGTCCGCATGCCGGATGGTTCCGATGCGCTGAGCCACGATCAGGCAGGTGGTGCCGGACATTTCACGGGCCAGTGCCTGGCGCAGAGCCCGGTCGGTCTTGTAGTCCAGGGCCGAGAAGGAGTCGTCAAAGATGAGGATCTCCGGCTGACGTGCCACGGCACGGGCAATGGAGAGTCGCTGCTTCTGACCGCCGGATACGTTGGAGCCTCCCTGGGAAACCGGACTCTGGGTCCCTTCCTCCAGGGCAGCCACGAAATCGAAGGCCTGAGAGATCTCCAGGGCCCGGTCGATGTCTTCACGTGAAAACTCGTGATCACAGGTACCGAAGGCAATGTTGTTTCGGATGCTGTCTGCAAACAGGAAGGCCTTCTGCTGAACGTAGCCAAGCTTGGGATACAGGGCATCGAAGCTGTAATCCTTAATATTCATGCCGTCGATGAGGATCTCACCGGAGGTGGCATCGTAAAGCCGGGCCGCCAGGCCCACCAGTGTGGATTTGCCTGAACCGGTGGCGCCGATGATGGCCACAGTCTCGCCGGTGCCGGCGGTGAAGCTGATATGCTTCAAGCAGTCTTCGGAAGCTCCCGGATACCGGAAGGAAACATCCTTGAACTCGATGGTGCCTTTGGGCACCCCGTCCTGGCTGTTCCGGCTGCCGCTGATCACGCTGATGGGAGCGTCCAGCACCTCGTTGATCCGGTTGGCCGATACCTGTGCACGGGGGAAGATCATGATGATCATCAGCAGCATCAGGAAGGACATGATGATGAACATGGCGTAGGAGCTGAAGGCAACCACATCGCCCATCATGGCGGCGCGGCTCTGCATGGACTGAATCATGCCCTGGATGGAAGAATTGTCCATCGGGATCCTTTCGATGAGATAGGCACCCAGGGTATAGATGGCCAGAGACACGCTGCTGGAAACAAAGCTCATGATGGGGAACAGGAAGGCCATGCCCCGCAGGGTGAACAGCTGGGTGTTTTTCAGGTTCGTGCTGGCTACTTCAAACTTTTCCTCCTGATAGGCCTCAGCATTGAAGGCCCGAACCACGCGCAGACCGGTGAGGTTTTCACGGGTCACCCGGTTCACGTCATCCACCAGAGTCTGGACGATCTTGAACTTCGGGAGCAGAATGGCCATCAGGATCAGAATGGTGACAACGATGACGGCCACACCCGCCGCAGTGACAGCGGTCAGCTCCCAGCTGCGGCCGGTGATCTTCAGCAGAGCCCAGACAGCCATGATCGGTGCCTTGATCATCACCTGCAGACCCATGGCAACGAACATCTGGATCTGTGTGATGTCGTTGGTGGTGCGGGTGATGAGGCTGGCTGTGGAGAACTGCTTGATCTCGGCCGCTCCGAAGGAGGAGACCTTGCGGAACAGCCGGCCGCGGATGGTGAAGCTCAGATCCGAGGCGATGGCGGCGGCCAGATAGCCGACGATCACCGCCAGCGCAGCGGAGAGCAGGGCGCAGGCCAGCATTTTTCCGCCGCAGATAAAGTAGTCATTCAGGTTGGTGCTTTCCGTGTTGATCAGAAGTGTGATCTCCTTGGTGTAGTCCGGCAGGAGCAGGTCGAGATAGACCTGGCCGCCCACCAGCAGGAGACACAGGAAAGCAAACCATCGGTTTTTGCCTTTTACATTGCTGAGTGTACGTAGCATAATGGTCCTCTTTCTATTCTTTCTATAATGATATGCTAATGATATGCTGAAATCATCAGAATAAAGTTACGGTCGAATAATAGAATAGGAAGAGAAGTGCGTCAATTCATTCGGTCGATATTTTAGGAAATGTTTATACAAGCTCATTTCGAGACATGTTTCCGCTTTTGTGCAGATATGGAGAGGAGAGTACAACAGGGGGCTGATCAGAAACTTGCTGTCTCCACGTTCAGACAGCCATGAGCAGAGAGGGATAGGAGACACTTTTGGCATAGAAATTTGACACATAAGGATAAAAAAAGATTGTAGAGAAAAGATGGTACCTTTAGTAGAATACAGACAGTCGATATGGTTCACGCAGTGAAAAGCCTTCCCTGGAAGCTTGCCGCATACGCGTAAAACTTCTTCCGGAAACGAGCTGCCTGCACGGCAACAATCGAACACAACCGATAGACATTAGAACAAAACATCAAGGTCCGCACACTAGCGGCAGGAAAGGAATACCATGAACGAGAACAAAATGTTTGATGAGGAAATGAACTTCGAAAATCAGGAAAACGGCAGAGAATGCATTGGAAATAAGATCTACAGTCATCTGAAGGAAAAGCGTCTGGTGAAGAGCAGCCGTAACCGCATGGTCTGCGGTGTCTGCGCCGGTATCGCCGAGTACTTCGGCATCGATCCCACCATTGTTCGTTTAGGCTGGGCTATCTTCTGTGCCCTGGGCGGCAGCGGTGTGCTGGCTTATATCATCGCAGCTGTTGTGATGCCGGGGGAAGAGGCGTAAATAGACGCATCATTATGTAGACTTTTTGATACAGTTCATATGCAGTGCCTGTCCAGATCCAACATTCGCTTTTGGATATTGGAGCAGGTCGCTGCCCGTGTCCTGAGATGAAAATGATATGTTGGTTACGAGGAGAATATCCGCAAGAGAGGAAATGCGATGCTGAAAATAGAACATCTGACAAAAACCTATGGAGAGAAAAAGGCAGTGGACGATCTGTCCCTGCACATTGCCCCCGGTGAGATCTATGGCTTCATCGGACACAACGGAGCCGGCAAGACCACCACGCTGCGGTCCATCATCGGTATCCAGCAGTTTGATCAGGGCGAGATCCGGATCGCTGGCCGGTCCATCAAGACGGATCCCATCGAATGCAAAAAGATTATGGCCTACATTCCGGATAATCCGGATCTGTATGAATTCATGAGCGGTATCAAATATCTGAACTTTGTGGCAGATATCTACGGTGTCAGCCCGGCAGCCCGGCAGGAGAGGATCCGCCGATATGCCGACCGCTTTGAACTGACCCAGGACCTGGCCCAGCCCATTGCTTCCTATTCACATGGTATGAAGCAGAAGCTGGCCATCATCGCAGCCTGGATCCATCAGCCCCGGCTTCTTCTGATGGACGAGCCCTTTGTTGGTCTGGATCCCAAGGCAGCCCATCTGTTAAAGGAAATGATGCGGGAGCTGTGCGATGAGGGCGGCGCGATCTTCTTCTCCACCCATGTGCTGGAGGTGGCGGAAAAGCTCTGCGACAAGGTGGCCATCATCAAGCAGGGACAGCTGATCCGCTCCGGTACCATGGACGAGGTCAAAGGTGACGACAGCCTGGAAGAGGTCTTCCTGGAGCTGGAGGAAGAGTAAGCTCTGGTAAGTTGATCCGGAAAGAGAGCTGAACGTGTCCGGCCTGGTCAGAAACAGAACGGGCAGGATGCTGACAGACCCAAAGCTATACGGATGGAAAACACGTAAAACGCTTTATGGATCGATGAAACCTTGCACAGGGAGGAAATATTATGCTTGGAATATTGGTTAAGAAGCAGCTGGCGGAGGTCTTCCGCACCTACTTCTATAATGAAAAAAAGAAGAAAGCCCGGTCGAAAATCGGCATCATCGGCTGGTTCCTCTTCTTTGTGGTGATCATGGTCGGTGTGCTGGGCGGTATGTTTACCATGCTGTCCTACGTGATGGCCGGTCCCATGATCGAAGCCGGCGTGGGCTGGCTGTATCTGGCCCTGATGGGACTGCTGGCGGTGCTGCTGGGCGTATTCGGCAGCGTGTTCAATACCTACGGCAGCCTGTATATGGCCAAGGATAACGATCAGCTGCTGGCTATGCCGATCCCGAACCGGTATATCATCACGGCCCGGCTGATGAATGTCTATCTGATGGGACTGCTGTATTCGGCGGTGGTAGTTGTACCCGCAGTCATTGTTTACTGGATCGAGGCCGGTATCAGTCTGCCGGTGGTCGTCGGCGGATTGGTGCTGATCCTGGTGGTGTCCCTGATGGATCTGGTGCTGTCCTGCGTGCTGGGCTGGGTGGTCGCCAGGATCAGCGTGAAGCTGAAGCATCGAAGCTACATCACCGTGATCATTTCTCTGGCCTTTATCGGCGGCTACTATTTCTTCTATTTCAAGGCGGCAGACCTTTTGAAGGAGCTGATAGAGAATGCCTTGGTTTATGGAGAAAAGATCAAGGGTGCTGCCTACGGCATGTACCTGTTCGGCTGCATCGGTGAGGGTGACTGGGTCGCCATGGCCATCTTTACCGTCATAATGGCGGCCGCAGCACTGATCTGTGGAATCGTGCTTTCCAGGACCTTCCTGTCCATGGCCACCACGGCAGATGCCGGGGTCAAGACAAAATATCGCGAGAAGCTGGCCCGTCAGTCAACGGTAAGCGGCGCGCTGCTCCGTAAGGAATTCGGCCGCTTCACCGCCAGCGCCAGCTATATGCTCAACTGCGGCCTGGGTGCACTGATGACATTGCTTATGGCCGGCTTCATGCTGATCAAGGCCGACATGGTGCGGGAGATGTTCGTCATCATTCCGCAGGAGTATCAGAGCATACTTCCGGTGGTGTTCTCCACGGTCATCGCCCTGTGTGCAAGTATGAGTGATGTGTGTGCCCCCTCGGTATCCCTGGAGGGCAAAAACATCTGGATCCCCCAGTCGCTGCCGGTAACAGCCTGGCAGGTGCTCTGCGCCAAAATGAAGGTGCAGCTGATCCTGACACTGCCGACGGTCCTGCTGGCTGGAATCAGCGCAGCAGTTCTGATGAAGGGGAGTCCGCTGTCCACGGCCCTGTTCTTCCTGGTATCCATCCTGTTCACCGTGCTGATGACCCTGGTCGATATGTCCGCAGGTATTCGTTTTGCGAACCTGACCTGGACCAATGAGATCACTCCGGTGAAGCAGGGGCTGGCAGTATTCATCGCCCTGTTCGGCGGCTGGATCCTCGCAGCCGTATACGGCGGCGTGCTGATCCTCATCGACTGGAAGATCGGCATCATCAGCGCCGACCTGTACATGCTGGCTGCAGCCGCAGTGATGCTCCTTGCCATCCTGGCCCTGGGCCGCTGGCTGAAGACGCGCGGCACCCAATTATTTGAGGAGTTGTAAGAGCACAGAACATGCTTTATTTGAAGCTGATGTCACGAGGTGTCAGAAAGACAAGGTTAATAAAGGGACTTTCAATATG
>JAUNDD010000001.1:84956-92185 GCA_030526245.1 Lachnospiraceae bacterium | reverse complement strand
GAGATACAAGTACAAATGAGATACAAGTACAATGTCATTTGGAAGTAACCATGTATTGGAAAAGACGGATCCGACCAAGAAACGTCACAAAAAATTCAAAATAACCACCACCGTGAAAATCACAGCTTCAAACAAAAAGTCAATGTATCAGCCTTTGCCACCACACAGCACAGAAGAAGGGAGACCGAAACGGCAAAATCAATAGGCTCGCAGCCGAGCTTCACGAGTTTCTGCCCGGTCGTCGGAACCAACGCATCTATCGGTTCCAGAGACCGGGCAAATGAAACCGACGTGAAGCGACAGCGGAGAGCCATGTTTGCCGTCGGTCTCCTTCACTGTGCGTCCGCGAAAGTCTGTTTCCGGTATTTGTATCAGAACATCCTTCTCTGTGCATCCTCGACAAAAAACCAATTCACCACAGCGACTTTAACACACTAAAGCTTGACTACACACAACAGAAAAGCGTATTCTAGACAGGAAACCCATTGAGAACGAAACGAGAGGAGCATCATGAAGCAGCTCGATCTAACCAAAGGAAGCCTGTCCAAAACCATGGCAGCATTTTCGCTGCCATTTTTATTGTCCTATTTTCTCCAGACCCTCTACGGCATGGCGGATCTGTTCATCGTCGGTCAGTTCTCCGGCGTGGAGAGCATCACCGCCGTCTCCATCGGAAGCCAGATCATGCACATGATCACCGTCATCGTGGTGGGGCTGTCCATGGGCACCACCGTCCTGATCGGCCGGGCGGTGGGAGCCGGAGAGCAGGAGCGAAGCGGCCGGATCATCGGCAATACCGTGACCTTGCTGGGCGGCGTGTCCATCGTGATGGCAGCGCTGCTCAGCCTGGTGATCCCTCAGATCATGCAGATCATGGCGGTGCCGGTGGAGGCGCTGGAACAGACCGCCGATTATCTGCTGATCTGCTTTATCGGCATTCCGCTCATCACCGCCTATAACATCATCAGCTCCATCTTCCGGGGCCTGGGGGATTCCAAAAGCCCCATGAAGATCGTGGCCATCTCCTGTGTGCTCAACATAGCACTGGATTATCTGCTCATCGGCGGACTGGGCCTGAAGGCCAGCGGTGCGGCCCTGGGAACCGTGCTGAGCCAGGGAGCCAGCGTGCTGATCGCCCTGGCGGTGGTCCTGCGCCGGAACCTGGGCATCACCCTGCGGCGGAGCTATTTCCGTCCGGACCGGCGGGCCATGAGCTCCCTGCTGAAGATCGGCGTGCCGGTGGCGCTGCAGGACGGCTTTATCCAGGTATCCTTTCTGATCATCACCATCTTTGTGAACCAGCGGGGCGTGGTGGATGCGGCAGCCGTAGGAATCGTGGAAAAGATCATCTGCTTCCTGTTCCTGGTGCCCTCCACCCTGTTGTCCACGGTGTCCGCCATGGCGGCCCAGAACCTGGGAGCCGGACAGGAAAAACGAGCCCGGCAGTCACTGGGTCTGGCCATCCGCTTTGCCCTGATCTACGGACTGGCGGTGGGACTGCTGATGCAGGTGGCCTCCCGACCGCTCATCGGCCGGTTTACCGCGGATGCGGCCGTCGTGGCCATGGGCGTGGGTTACATATCCAGCTACGTATGGGACACCCTGTTTGCGGGCATGCATTTCTCCTTCAGCGGATATTTCTGTGCCTGTGAAAAGTCCTGGCTGTCCTTTCTTCATAACATCGCCTCCATTCTGGTGGTGCGGATTCCGCTGGCCTGGCTGTGTTCCCGGCAGTTTCCGGATACCCTGTTCCCCATGGGCTTTGCCTCCACATTGGGCTCGGTGTTATCGGTGATCATCTGTTTTTATGCATATCGCCGAATGAAACACAAACAATGTGCACAAAACGAATAGAAGCAAATTGTATAACCATACGAATCGCCTGACACCCCTCCGAAAAGCGTTGCTTTGGGAGGGGTGTTGTGCTATGTTTAGGTCAGTTCCGGAAACGTTACCGAAACCGATACCGAAAACGGTTCCGAGAACGGTTCCAACATAAAGATCGGAAAGGCGGATGTGAGCAGGAGGCGGTCAGACGCAGCCTGAACACGAGGCCAGGACAATCATTTTCTTATTCAAAGGGAGGAAGCAACATGAATATCAAGAGAGTATGTGCAGCAGCAGTACTTGGCAGCATGATCGCAGCTGTTCCGGCTATGGCCGAGGGCAAGGTCTACTATCTGAACTTCAAGCCGGAAGCAGATCAGGCATGGCAGGATCTGGCCGCTGTTTACACCGAGCAGACCGGTGTTGAGGTTAAGGTCGTTACCGCAGCAGCAGGTACCTACGATGACACCCTGACCGCTGAAATGGACAAGAGCGATGCTCCGACCATGTTCCAGATCGGTAACCAGGGCGCTGTAAACAGCTGGGGTGATTACGCTGTGATCCTGGATGACAGCGACATCGTTGCTGAGCAGGTGACCGATGTTTACAACCAGAAGAACTCTGACGGCGAGACCGTTTCCGTTGGTTACTGCTACGAGTCCTACGGCATCATCGTAAACAAGGCTCTGCTGAAGGAAGCCGGCTACGATGTAGCAGATATCAACAACTTCGAGACTCTGAAGGCTGCTGCAGACGATATCCATGCACGCGCTGAGGAGCTGGGCTTCGATGCATTCTCCTCCGCAGGTCTGGACGGATCCTCCTCCTGGAGATTTTCCGGACATCTGGCAAACATGCCGCTGTACTATCAGTTCCGCGATGGCGATGTAACCGAGCAGCCGGCTGAGATCACCGATGCTTACCTGGACAACTTCAAGGCCATCTGGGATCTGTACATCACCGACTCCGCTACCACCGGTTCCGATCTGCTGGCAGCTACCGGCGACCAGTCCGAGGCTGAGTTCATGAGCGGCAAGGCAGTCTTCTATCAGAACGGTACCTGGGAGTACAACAACCTGATCGCAGGCGGCATGAACGCTGAAGATATCACCATGATCCCGATCTACTGCGGTGTTGAAGGCGAGGAAGAAGCCGGCCTTTGCAGCGGTACCGAGAACTGCTGGGCAGTTAACAACGAAGCATCCGACGAAGATATCCAGGCTACTCTGGACTTCATGACCTGGGTCGTTACCTCTGAAGAAGGAACCACCATGCTGGCTGAGCAGTTCGGCGCTACTCCGTTCAAGTCTGCAAAGACTCCGGAGAACGTATTCCTGGCAGCAGCACAGGAGCTGGAAGCAGCTGGCAAGTACACCGTTACCTGGGCATTCAACTGGACTCCGGCTGTAGACGATTGGAGAGCAGCAGTTGTTGATGCAATGGGTCAGTACACCGCTGGCACCGGCGAGTGGGATGCCGTTGTATCCGCATTCGTTGACGGCTGGGCTGTACAGTACGCTAACGATCACGCCTGATCGAGCCGTACCGACCGAACGTAAGATATAACCGGAAAACTGGTTCCGAAGTTTCCGGTTTCAGGCGGCAGAGGAGCACACCCGGCGTGAGCTTCTGACTGCAGCCGATGGTGAAAACGGGACAGGCCCGGCCTGCCCCGTTTTTCAACGCAGCGGGTGTGAAGGTTCACACCGGAAGGCTGTGACCCAAGGGAACACATTGATCCGTAGAAAAAAGAGCGGTCTCCTCCGCCGGCGATGAGAAAAGGATGGACGGAGCGCTTTTTATCAAGATTGAGGGAGAAACATGAAAAAGTTAAAGCACGATCCGGCGGCTTTGAATTCAAAGCTGATCCGCAGACCGATCCAGAGATGCTTCTGGCTGTTCCTTCTGCCGACCTTTGTGGCATTCTGCATCGGTTTCCTGTATCCGTTTTTACAGGGTATCTACCTGTCCTTCTGCAAGTTCAAGACCATTAAAAAGGCAGAATTTGTTTTCCTGGATAACTATGTGACCGCCCTGAAGGATCCGGGCTTTGTCCATGCCTTCTGGTTCACGGCTTTGTTTACGATCACCACGGTGATCCTGATCAACGTGCTGGCCTTTGCGGTAGCCTATGCACTGACCAGAGGAATCAAGGGCTCCAACCTGTTCCGTACGGTATTCTTCATGCCGAACCTGATCGGCGGTATCGTGCTGGGTTACATCTGGTCCATGATCTTTGAGGGTGTCTTCAGCCATTTTGGAACCTCCCTGCTGCTGAAAAGCTCGCTGGGCTTCTGGGGCCTGGTCATCCTGGTGTGCTGGCAGCAGATCGGTTATATGATGATCGTCTACGTGGCCGGTATCAATGCGGTGCCGGATGATATCGTGGAAGCTGCCAAGATCGACGGTGCGACCGGCTGGCAGACCTTAAAGAGCATCATCATTCCGAACGTAATGCCGTCCATCACCATCTGTACCTTCCTGACTCTGACCAACGGCTTCAAGCTGTTCGACCAGAACCTGGCTCTGACGGAAGGTCGTCCGTTCATCCAGCAGGCGGGCAATGCCATCAAGACCACAGAAATGATGGCGCTGAACATCTTCAACTCCTTCTACGCAAGCGGCGGAAGCAACCGCGGTATTGGTCAGGCGAAGGCTGTGATGTTCTTTATACTGGTGGCTGCCATCAGTCTGATTCAGCTGAGTGTTACACGTAAGAGGGAGGTACAGCAGTAATGAAAAAGCAGAAAAAGGGAAATGACGGACAGCAGACCGTCAACAGACCGGTTCTGACAGGCTTCTTTGCCGTTCTTTCGGTGGTGTATCTTCTTCCCATCGTGATGGTTTTAATGAACTCCTTTAAGACCAACGAATCCGTGAGTCTGGAGACCTTCGCGCTTCCGACCAGCGAGACCTTTGTTGGCTTTGCCAACTATGTGAAGGGCATGACCTTCGGTAACTATCCGTTCCTGAAGTCCGCCGGCTACAGCCTGTACATCACGGTGATTTCTGCAGCCCTGATCCTGGTATGCTGCTCCATGTCCGCCTGGTATGTGGCCCGTGTAGGCAGCTTCTTCAGTAAGGTCGTTTACTATCTGTGTGTATTCTCCATGGTGGTTCCGTTCCAGATGGTTATGTTTACCCTGGCGCTGACCGCTGACAAGACGGGTCTGAATACACCCTGGACCATTCCGATCATCTATCTGGGCTTCGGTTCCGGTCTGGCCGTATTCATGTTTACCGGTTTCGTTCGCGGTATCCCGCTGGAGATTGAAGAGGCAGCGGCCATCGACGGCTGCGGTCCCATCCGTACCTTCTTCATGGTCGTTGTGCCGATGCTGAAGCCGACCCTGATCTCGGTTGGTGTGCTGGAGATCATGTGGGTATGGAATGACTATCTGCTTCCGTACCTGGTACTGGATCGTACCAAATACATGACCATTCCGATTCACATTCAGTATCTGAAGGGAAGCTACGGTCATGTGGATATGGGCGCTACCATGGCTCTGATCATGGTCAGCATCATCCCGATCATCATTTTCTATCTGACCTGCCAGAAGCACATCATCAAGGGTGTGGCTGCCGGTGCGGTCAAGGGTTGATGTACAGAAATGGTTGCCGTACAGGTAATTTGGCCCTGCGAAGTGTTTGACTTCGTAGGAGGCAAAAACCGGAGGGTATACATACCACAATTTTAAAAATTAAGATCACCTCAGACTGCAGCCCGGCTGCAGCCTGAGGGTCTTTGAATATTCGTAAGGCTTCATGCAGTGAGCTTCGGCTTCAAAGAAAGCCGGATGAAGCGTTACAAGTATTCAAAGTGGATACAGAAACGGCGGAAGGGATGCCGGTTCACGGGGTAAGTGACACGGTCCGACCGGGAAATGGATGTAAAGGCAGCCAGATCTGGTGAATCCGGACTGCCGGGATACAGGAAGGAATGACAAAATGAGAGCAAGTGGAATTTTAATGCCGATTTCTTCCCTGCCGTCAAAGGGCGGCATCGGATGTTTTTCAAAGGAAGCCTATGAATTTGCGGATCGCCTGCGGGAGGCGGGTCAGACCTACTGGCAGATCCTGCCGCTGGGACCCACCGGATACGGAGACAGCCCCTATCAGCCCTTCTCGGCTTTTGCCGGCAACCCCTATTTCATCGATCTGTATCAGCTGCAGGAAGAGGGACTGCTGACCGGGGAAGAGCTGGAGGCAGCGGACAGCCAGGTGAGCGAAAGCAAGGTGGAGTACGGGCTGCTGTACGAGCGCCGGTACCGTGCCCTGCATCAGGCCTATGCGAGGTTTGAGAAAACGGCTGAGTACGCAGCCTTTGTCGAGGAAGAGCGTGACTGGCTGGAAAACTATGCACTCTACATGGCGGTGAAGGAACATTTTGGTCAGAAGAGCTGGCTGGAGTGGGAGGAGGATCTGCGTCTGCGTGATCCCGGGGCGCTGGAAGCGTGTCGTGAGAGCTTCCGGGAGCAGATCGGCTTTTATGAATTCCTGCAGTATGAATTCTTCCGGCAGTGGAAAAAGCTCAAGGCATATGTCAATGCCCAGGGGATCCGTATCATCGGAGACATTCCGATCTATGTAGCCATGGACAGTGCCGACAGCTGGAGTGAGCCGCAGCTGTTCCAGTACGATGCGGACTGCCGTCCCATCAGGGTGGCGGGCTGCCCGCCGGATGCCTTTGCGGCAGATGGACAGCTCTGGGGCAATCCTCTCTACAGCTGGGATTACCATGAGGAGACCGGCTACGCCTGGTGGAAACGCCGGATGGCCCACTGCTTCCGTCTCTACGATGTGGTGCGGGTAGATCACTTCCGTGGATTTGATGAGTACTTTGCCATCCCCTACGGGGACAAAACAGCCGCCGGCGGCAGCTGGCAGCCGGGCCCGGGCATGAAGCTCTTTGCGGCCCTGAAGGCCGAGTTTGGCGAGGTCCCCATCATCGCAGAGGATCTGGGCTATCTGACGGATACCGTAATCCAGCTGGTGGCGGACACCGGCTACCCCAGCATGAAGGTCATGGAGTTTGCCTTTGACTCCAGAGAGGCCGGCGATTACATGCCCTACCATTACCCCCACAACTGCGTGGTCTATACCGGAACCCATGACAATCAGACGCTGAAGGGATGGTTTGAGGAGCTTTCGGATGAGGATCGTCAGAAGCTGGATGACTACCTGGAGCTGGCGGGACGCAGTGAGGATGAGAAGGTCTGGTCGGTGATCCGACTGACGCTGGGAACCGTAGCGGATACCGCCATCGTGCCCATGCAGGATTATCTGTGTCTGGGCCGGGAGGCCCGCATGAACCAGCCCTCCACCATGGGAAGCAACTGGTGCTGGCGGATGACGAAGGATCAGTTTACACCGGAGCTGGCCGGTAAGATCGCCGGTCTGAC
>JAUNDD010000001.1:0-84856 GCA_030526245.1 Lachnospiraceae bacterium | reverse complement strand
CAGGGAGTGAGGTCAGGATGGAACAGATTACGATCAAGGAGATTGCAAGACTTTGCGGTGTCGGTGTCAGCACCGTCTCCAGAGCGATCAATAATCATCCGGATATCAACCCGGAGACCAAGAAAAAGATCATGGATATCATCCAGGAGTATGATTATGTTCCGAACAACAGCGCCCGCAATTTAAAACGGACGGAGTCCCACACCATTGCCTTGATGATCAAGGGCATCAGCAATCCGTTCTTTGGTGAGATCATTCAGACCTTTGAGCGGGAGGTGGAGCACCAGGAGTATTCCTTCATCCCTCATCAGGTGGAGGAACACGAGGATGAGCTGGAGGCGGCCATTCAGCTGGAAAAGGAAAAACGCCTGAAGGGAATCATCTTCCTGGGCGGTCTGAACTGCCGCAGTGAGGCCAGCCTTCGACGGTTGACGGTGCCCTTTGTGGTGTCGACGGTGGATATGAAGCTGCCGGAGACCATTGAAAAGGGAGCGGTGGTGTCCATCGATCATGAAGCGGAAAGCTTTCGGCTGGTGGACAACCTGTGCCGGATGGGCCATCGGAAGATCGCGATCCTGGCGGCCCGGGAAGAGGATGAGAGTATCGGACAGAGCCGTTTAAGAGGATACGAGCGGGCCCTTCGTGAGCACGGGATCGAGATGGATCCGGAGCTGATCATATATATGAAGAAGGGACTGCGCACCTACACCTCCTCCAGCGGGTATGAGATGACCCGGGATCTGGTGGAGTCCGGCAAGGAATTTACCTGTGTCTATGCGATTTCGGATACCATGGCCATCGGCGCCATGCGGGCTCTGCTGGATTGCGGGCTGCGGGTGCCGGAGGATGTGTCGGTGGCCGGCTTTGACGGCCTGGAGATGGGGCGGTACTACTGTCCCCGGCTGATGACCATCAGCCAGCCCCGTGAGGAGATGGCCCGGGAGACCGTCCATATCCTGTTTGACATGATCAAGGGACGAGAGGTGCCAAAGCAGACCATGCTGGAGGCCCAGCTGGTGCCCGGCGAGTCTGTGCGCAGCATTGCACCGCAGATGTGAAAGATTTTATGAGAAATATAGTGAAAAACCCTGGCTGTGTGCCGGGGTTTTTTGCCGAAAAAATTTTTATAAATATAAGGGAATGGGTTAAATATCACCGCCGAAAGGCCCTTAATCCTTGACAAAAGAATAGAACACGTTACACTAAGTTATCTTTTTGTCTAAGCGATTTTTCGTTGATTTGATGAAAAATTTTATCAATATGGAAGGAAGGAAACAGACATGTCGAACTTAAACGAGTTTAAAGAGCAGGTAAAGGAACGGTTTATCCGTTATGCCAGGATCGATTCCCAGTCCATCGCGGGCATTGCAAAGGTGCCCAGCACGGATAAGCAGTTTGATACGGCCAACGAGCTGAAGAATGAAATGCTCGCTATGGGCATCGCCGATGCCTATGTGGATGAGCATGCCGTTGTATACGGCTCCATTCCGTCGAACCTGGAGGGCGGCAAGGGCATCGCCATCGGCTTCAACGGTCATCACGACACCACACCGGACGTGACCGGAACCAATGTAAAGCCCTGGGTTCTGGAAAACTATCAGGGCGGCGATATCGTACTGAATAAGGAACAGAATATTGTAATGGAAGCATCGGAGTATCCGCGTCTGGCCATGTACAAGGGCCAGGATCTGATCCTGACCGACGGTACCACCCTGCTGGGCGGCGACGATAAGGCAGCCGTTGCCACCATTATGACCATGGCCGCTTACTACATGGCTCATCCGGAGGTCAAGCACGGCCCGATCCGCCTCTGCTTCACACCGGACGAGGAGGTTGGCCTGTGCGGCGCAGAGGTGACGGATATGGAGCGCTGGGGCGCCGAGGTTGCCTATACCCTGGACGGTGACGGACTGGGCGACTTTATGTACGAAAACTTCAACGGTGAGGAGGCACAGTTCACCATCACCGGTCTGAACGTACATCCGGGTACCGCCAAGAATATCATGATCAACGCCATCGAGATCGGTGCCGAGCTCATCGGCATGCTGCCGGCTTTCGAAAAGCCCCAGACCACCGAGGGACGCGAAGGCTATTTCCATCCCTTCGTCAGCGAAGGTACCGTTGAAAAGACCTTCATCCGCTGCCTGATCCGTGACCATGACAAGGAGCGCTTCGGCATGCGTCACAACTACATTCTGATGATGGTGGAGGCTCTGAATAAGAAGTACGGCGAGGGAACCGTTGCCGTTGAATTTGTGGGCAAGTATTCCAATATGAGAGAAGAAATCGACAAGCAGCCCAAGCTGGTGGAATACGGTCTGCAGGCTCTGAAGGACTGCGGCATCGAGCCGAAGATCATCGCGATCCGCGGCGGCACGGACGGTGCAAGCTTCTGCCGCAAGGGCGTACCGGCTCCGAACTTCTCGGCCGGCTTTGAGAACGCACACAGCCGTTTCGAATATGTATCCATCGATGCCATGGCCCGGAACGTGGAAGTGCTGATCCGTCTGAATGAGCTCTTTGCACAGGATGCGCAGTAACAGCTTCCGGAGTGCCGGCACGCCGGCTGCATAGCTTCGCAGGGCTCTTTTGCGGGCGGCATGGTAACCGCTGCGGCGCATGTCGTGAATGGAAAAATCAATATTAATCAATAGAAACGAGTGAGAGAGTATGAATAAACAGCGTATGGAGCGCGTGATCGCGCTGATGAAGGAGCGGGGACTGTCACAGATCGTTATCACCAATCCCCATTCCATTAACTATCTGGCCGGACACCTGGAGGAGCCCTTTGAGCGTTTCTGGGCTCTGTATCTGTCGGAGACCAACGGTCCGTGCCTGATCGCCAACCGGCTTTTCACCCTGGATGATGTGGAGAATATTCCGATCCGCTGGTATGAGGACGGCGAGGACGCCGCTGCGGTACTGGCCGGTGTTACGGATCCGGGCAGTGTGCTGGGTGTGGATGAGGCCTTAAAGGCCAACATCCTGCTTCGCCTGATGGAGCTGAATGCGGCAGCCGGCTATGTGGTGGCTTCCGCCTGTGTGGATGAGGTGCGTTATCAGAAGGATGAGGAGGAGCTGGAGCTGATGCGCCGTTCTTCCCAGATCAACGATGCGGCCATGGAGCAGTTTGTTAAGCTGATCAAAAAGGGTGTGACGGAGAAGCAGGTGGCGGAGCAGATGCTGGCCATCTACCGCAGCCTGGGAGCAGAGGGCTTTTCCTTTGAGCCCCTGGTGGCCTTTGGACCCAACGCGGCCGGCGGCCATCACGGACCGGACGATACGGTACTGAAGGAAGGCGACTGCGTTCTCTTTGACGTGGGCTGCAAATACAAGGGCTACTGCTCGGATATGACCAGAACCTTCTTCTACGGCTTTGTCCGGGATGAAGACCGGAAGGTCTATGAGACCGTGCTGAAGGCACAGCTGGCGGCCGAAGAGAAGGTGGCACCGGGCGTGGTGCTTAAGACACTGGATCAGACTGCCCGCGATATCATTGCAGCCGAGGGTATGGGCGAAAACTTCACCCACCGTCTGGGCCATTTCATCGGCGTGGAGGAGCACGAAAAGGGCGATGTTTCGCCGGTGAGCGAGATCGTGGCCAAGGAAGGCATGGTCTTCTCCATTGAGCCGGGTGCTTACCTGCCGGGTCAGGTGGGCGTGCGAATCGAGGATCTGGTAGCCGTGACAAAGGATGGTGTGGAGATCTTAAACCACTATCCCAAGGAGCTGCAGATCATTCCGGCGGAGTAAGCCGTTTCGGTTCGACAGCCGGACTGCCCCGGGGCAGATCCGGGCTGAAGGGTTTTAGCCTGCGGCGGTGCGCATGCAGGGTCTGACCATCGGTCGAAAGGACGGCTGTCTGACCGGAAATGAAAAAAGAATAGAAGGAGAGTATCATGCTTAAGTATATAGGCAGACGAATTTTAGTCCTCATTCCGACTCTTCTGGCGGTGGTGTTCATCGTACTGTTCATCATGAATCTGACACCGGGTGATCCGGGAACGCTGATTCTGGGCGAACAGGCCTCCAGAGAGGAGATCGAGGCAAAGAACGAGGAGCTGGGCTTTAATGATCCCTTCCCGGTTCGATATGTGAACTATGTGGTTGACCTGTGTCAGGGAGATCTTGGCAATTCCTGGAAGACGGGCCGTCCGGTCATGGGCGAGCTGCTGTCCAGACTGCCGGTGACCGCGACCCTGGCCATCGGATCCATCCTGATCGGTTCTATCGTAGGTATTCTGTTTGGTATCCTGTCCGCCGTGAAGCAGTACAGCTTCCTGGACTTTGCCGGAACCACCATTGCCATGGCGCTGGCATCCTTCCCGGGCTTCTGGATCGGTATGATGCTGATCCTGTTCTTCTCATTATATCTGAGATGGCTGCCCTCGTTCGGTGCCGGCGATCTGAAGCATTTCATCCTGCCCTGGATCACGGCGGCCTGTCCGCTGATGGCTTCCCAGCTGCGTATGACCCGTACCTCCATGCTGGAGGTGATCCGTGCGGACTATATCCGTACCGCCCGGGCCAAGGGTCAGAAGGAGAGCAAGGTCATCATCCAGCATGCGCTGCGCAACGCGCTCCTGCCGGTGATCACCATCATGGGCATCAACTTCGGTGCCTCCCTGGGCGGCACGGTCACCATTGAGACCGTATTTACCCTGCCGGGTGTCGGCTCCCTGATCATCGAGGCGATCCGTATGAAGGATGTACCCCTGGTTACCGGAGCAACGGTGATGCTGGCGACCTTCTTTGCACTGATCATGCTGGTCGTGGATGTTATGTATGCGTACATCGATCCCCGAATCAAATCGAGATATACGAGAAAATAAGTGAGGGGAAGAGCAATGGGAGAAAAAAACGTTAAGATCAATCTGAAAAAGCAGAGCCAGGCCAAGGAGATCTGGCATCGCTTTTTAAAGAATAAGACAGCGGTCCTGGGCCTGGTGATCTTTGCGGTGATCATGCTGGTAGTGATCTTCGCAGACCTGATCGTATCCTACGATACGGCCCTGGCGCAGAATATCCTGGAGCGTCTCCAGGGACCGAGCGGTGCCCACATTTTCGGTACCGACAACTTCGGACGTGACATTGCGGCCCGTATCATCCATGGTTCCCGCAATTCTCTGCTGGTAGGTATCGGTGCCGTGGCCATCGGTATTACCCTGGGCGGCCTGCTGGGCGCCATCGCCGGCTACTACGGCGGCTGGCTGGATACCATCATCGGCCGTGTGCTGGATACCGTCATGAGTATTCCGCTGATGCTGCTGGTACTGACACTGGTCACCGCACTGGGCAACAGCCTGGTGAACGTCCTGCTGGCGATGATGATCGCCAACATTCCGCATTACATGCGTATCGTCCGGGCGGCGATCCTTTCCGTTGTGGGACAGGATTATATCGAAGCGGCCAAGGCCTGCGGAACGCCGAGCTACAAGATCATCTGCAAGCACGTCATTCCGAATGCCATCGGACCGATCATCGTGCAGGCCACCATGGCCGTTGGTACCATGATCCTGAATGCGGCCGGTATCAGCTTTATCGGTATGGGTATCCAGCCGCCGACACCGGAATGGGGTGCCATGCTGAATGAAGGAAAACAGTTTATGACCATGTATCCGCATATCGTTATCTTCCCGGGTGTTGCCATCGGTCTGACCGCTCTGGCACTGAACCTGATGGGTGACGGACTGCGCGATGCACTGGACCCGAAATTAAAAGACTGAGGTGAGTATAGATGGAAAACAGTAAGAAAGTATTGGAAGTAAAAAATCTGTCCGCCGTCTATAACACGGAAGCCGGAGTGGTAAAGGCTGTCAACGATATCAGCTTTACCATCCATGAGAAGGAAACGCTGGGCCTGGTGGGCGAGACCGGTGCGGGCAAGACCACCACGGCGCTGAGCATCATGCAGCTGCTTCCGGAAAAGACCGGAGAGATCAAAAAGGGCAGCAGCATTATGTATAACGGAGACGAGCTCATCGGCAAGAGTCAGGCGGAGATGCGTCTGATCCGGGGAGCCTGCATCTCCATGATCTTCCAGGATCCGATGACGGCCTTAAATCCGCTGATGACGGTGGGCGAGCAGATCTACGAGTCTCTGGATATCCACAACGTAAACAACAAGAGCAAGCAGGAGCTGGAGGCGAGAGTGGACGAGCTGCTGGAGCTGGTAGGTATCCCGGCCAAGCGTAAGATCAACTACCCCCACGAGTTTTCCGGCGGCATGAAGCAGCGTATCGTTATCGCCATCGCGCTGGCCTGTGAACCGCTGCTGCTGATCGCCGATGAGCCCACCACGGCTCTGGATGTGACCATTCAGGCCCAGGTGCTGAACCTGATGCGGGAGCTGAAGGAAAAGCTTTCCACTTCTATGATCATGATCACCCACGATCTGGGTGTCGTGGCCCAGACCTGTGACAAGGTGGCGGTCATGTATGCCGGTGAGATCGTGGAATACGGCCGCATCGAGGATATCTTTGACCGGGAAAAGCCCCATCATCCCTACACCATCGGCCTGTTTGACGCCATTCCGTCCCTGGTGGGTGAGAGTACGAGACTGAAGCCCATTGACGGACTGATGCCCGATCCGGCCAACCTGCCCACGGGCTGTCACTTCAATCCGCGCTGCAAGCAGTGCACAGAAGGCTGCAAAAAGGACGGAGAGATGTACATCTACCGGGATGGCGAGCACATGATCCGCTGCAATCTGATGAAAGGAGAGGGAAAGTAATATGTCCGAGCTGATCAAAACAGTCGATCTGAAGAAATATTTCCGTATCTCCAAAACAGAGCAGCTGCACGCAGTGGACGGTGTCAACTTAAGCATCGACGCCGGCAAGACCCTGGGCGTGGTAGGCGAGAGCGGCTGCGGTAAGTCCACCTTGGGACGTACCGTACTGGGACTGCAGCCGGCCACCGGCGGTCAGATCCTGTTTGAAGGAAAGGATCTGACAAAGCTGAGCGCTTCGGAGCGCAAGAAATATACCAAGGAAATGCAGATCATCTTCCAGGATCCCTATTCCAGCTTAAATCCGAGAATGTCGGTATTCCAGCTGATTGCGGAGCCCCTGCAGATGCATCGTGTTTATAAGACCAAGGGTGAGCTGCTGGACCGTGTCCTCTACCTGATGGAAAAGGTGGGACTGGACCTGCGCTTCATCAATGCCTACCCTCACGAGATGGACGGCGGCCGCCGCCAGCGAGTGGGCATTGCCCGGGCCCTGGCGCTGAACCCGAAGTTCATCGTCTGTGATGAGCCGGTGTCCGCGCTGGACGTATCCATCCAGGCGCAGATCATCAATCTGCTGATGGATATGCAGGAGGAGATGGGACTGACCTATATGTTCATTACCCATGACCTGTCCGTGGTACGCCACATGTCCGATGAGATCATGGTCATGTATCTGGGACAGTGTGTGGAGAAGGCGCCGGCGAAAGAGCTTTTCGCCAAGCCCATGCACCCCTACACCCAGGCGCTGCTGGCAGCGATCCCGCAGCCGGTACTGGGGGCCGAGATGAACCGGGAGGTCATCCGCGGTGAGGTCTCCAACCCCATCAATCCCAAGCCGGGCTGCCGGTTTGCAACGCGCTGCAAATACTGCACCGAGGCCTGCACGAAGGCGGATCTGCCGCTGAAGGATGTGGGTGAGGGCCATCAGGTGGCCTGCGTGCTGTATAACTGATACGTCAAGTTTAAATCTGCACCATGGGGAAAGCAGGTAGTCCGTCTGGTTATTTAAGATATGAACGACTGACCTGTGATCTATGTGACCTTGTACAGTAACCCTTCGGCTGGTGAAGCCGCCGCACAGGCGCAGAGTCCGTGCGAGAGCGGATGACCGGAACGGGTCGGGAAAACACTGTATGAAGATATATACAAGGAGGAAAAAACTATGAACAGAATGTTCAAAACAGCCATGCTGACAGCAGGCTGCGCCATCATGGCAGCAGGTGCCGCCATGGCCAGCGAAGGAACCATCAATATCGCCTACACGGCTATTCCGGATGCTCTGATCCAGACCAAGCACGTACCGGAGATCCCGGCAGGTATCGTTTACTCTCAGACCACCGAGACCCTGATCGCCAAGAACAAGGACGGTGAGCTGGAGGGACGTCTGGCTGAGACCTGGGAAGTCAGCGATGATGCCAAGGAATATACCTTCCACTTAAGAGACACCCTGAAGTGGTCCGACGGTGAGCCGGTTACCGCTGACGACGTAGTTTACACCTTCAACATGCTGAAGGAAGCAGCCGGTTTCGGCGTGGTAGGCAGCGTAGTGGACACCACCGAAAAGATTGATGACTACACCGTTAAGATCACCCTGAACAAGCCCAATGTGGTATTCCTGTCCAACATCGCCATCCCGATGTATGCAGCCATCCAGCCGGCACACGGCGTTGAAAAGTTCGGTGATGACTACGGTACCAGCGTAGAGACCACCTTAAGCTGCGGTGCCTACACTCTGACCGAGTGGGTTCCGGATGTATCCATCACCATGGTTGCTAATCCGGAATACTATCGCGGCGAGCCGGCCATCGAGACCATCGTTTACCACGAGATGCTGGATACCAACGCAACCGTCGTTGCACTGCAGACCGGCGAGCTGGATCTGAGCTACTCCGCGATTTCCGGTACCGCTTACACCACGCTGGCAGCAGACCCGAACATCACCATCGAGGAGTTCTCCAGCGGACGTAACGAGTCCATCTACATGTACTGCAAGGACGGCATCTTCTCCGATGTCAGAATGCGTCAGGCAGTTGCTTACGCCATCAACGCAGAGGAAGCTCTGATGGTTGCTGCAGACGGTCTGGGAACCGTTGTCCGTTACCCGGGCGATATCGGTGAGCTGATGAGCGGTAACCCGACCGATTACGAAGTAAACATCGATTACACCCAGGATATTGAAAAGGCAAAGGCTCTGGTTGCCGAGTGCGGCATGGAAGGTGCTGAAGTTGTTGTTAAGTCCTACAACACCGAGCCCTACGCTACCATCGGTGTATGGCTGCAGGCGGTTCTGCAGAACATCGGCCTGAACGCAACCTGCCAGCCGGAGGAGCGTTCCCAGTTCCTGGATGAGCTGATGAAGGAAGAGCTGACCATCTTCCCGCTGGCATGGGTAGGTCAGGCTTACGATATGGATGAGGTTCTCGGCGGTCTTGTATACTCTGCCAACGCAGGTTCCCCGAACAACGAGTACTACATCAACGAGGATATGGATGCCCTGGTGGATGCTTCCCGTGCAGAGACCGATGCAGAAGCACGTAAGGAGATCTTCAAGCAGATCATCGACAAGTATCTGGAAGATATGCCCTTCGTTCCGCTGTACAACGTGACCACCGCATTCCCGCACACCAGCAAGATCGTGACCGATTATCCGAAGACCTATCAGATCTTCGATTACAAGTGGGCTGAGTAATTCGGATCCTTTGAACAAAAAAGTATAATGAAAAAGAGGCTGCCGCATTTTTGCGACAGCCTCTTTTGGCTTTTATACCCGCTTGGCTCCGTAATAGATGATCGCCAGCATATCCGGGCCGGTATGGGCACCGATGATGGGGCTTAAGGAGGTGATCTTCACCTGAGCCTGGGGCAGCTTCTCCAGCACCATGGACTTAAGCTTTTCGGCATCGCTGACGCAGTCGGCGCAGCTGATGTAGACCACTTCGCTGATGGAGGGATCAAAGGAAGCACACAGCTGATCCAGCAGATACTGCATGCTGGCATTCTTGCCGCGCTTCTTGGCGATGGTGCTTAAGGATCCGTCGCCGGCGATGGTCAGGATGGGACGGATCTGCAGGGCCGTGCCCATGACCGCGGTGGTGGCGGAGATGCGGCCGCCCCGCTTTAAGTACATCAGATCCTCGACCTTGAAGTAGTAATTGATGTAGGAAGCTCTCTGGCGAAGCCACTGGGCATTCTCCTCCAGGCTCATGCCGTTTTCACGGTTCAGGCAGGCGGACTCGGTGAGCAGACCCATTCCGCCGGTGGCACCCAGACTGTCCACGACTTCGATCTGTGCCTCCGGGAAGCGCTCCTTCAGTGTGTTCGCGGCATGCAGTGCCGCCTCGTAGGTACGGCTCAGACCGCTGGACAGAGAAATATACAGGATCGCCTTGCCCTGCTCCAGATACGGAGTAAAGAACTGCTCGTACTGGTATGGAGTGATCTGGCTGGTGGAGGTGGGTACCTTGGCACGCAGCTGATCGTAGTAGGTGTGCATGGCTTCGGCGGTGGCCGGTTCGCTGCAGCAGAGGGTCTCCTCGCCGACGCTGAAATTCATGGGCAGATAACCGACCTGATGAGCGCGGGCAAAGTCTGCGTCGATATCGATGGAAAGATCAGAAATGATTTCGTAATTCATATAGCCTCCGTGTGTATGAATGTGGGCGGGCTCTGGTGTCGGGATGGACAGGCGCGGCGAAAGTAAGATATGGCCGGAAGAAGCACCGGCTTCCTGCGGCTGCCTGACAGAACCGAAATGTGACAAAAAGCCCGAAAGTGTAACATCTAAATCTGGTCAAACAGGGTAATGATAGTTGATAAGCGGAAAAAAGTCCATTAAAATCTGAGAAGAATGTTGATTTTCTGCTGGGAAAGTGTATGTTGGAGGATAGTGTGAATGGTGTAGCCGCAAAGCGGCTAGCGTGTGATAGTAAATGATTGGCAGGAGTTGAAAAGATGAAGTATAGACTGGCGATTTTTGACCTGGATGGAACGATACTGGATACACTGGAGGATCTGACGGCCAGCACCAATGCGGCGCTGGCGGCCAATGCACTGCCGGGGCGCAACCTGGAGGAGGTGCGGGCCTTTGTAGGCAACGGCATCCGGAACCTGATCGAGAAAGCGGTGCCCACGGGGACCTTGCCGGCGATGACGGATCGGGTTTTTGAGGATTTCAAGACCCATTACGCTGTCCACTGTGCCGACCGTACCTGTCCCTATCCGGGGATCCCGGAGCTGATCCGGAAGATCCGGGAGGCAGGCATGAAGACGGCGGTGGTATCCAACAAGGGAGACTTTGCAGTGCAGTCTCTGTGCCGGGACTATTTTGAGGGTCTGCTGGATTTTGCCGTGGGAGAACGGGAAGGCATCCGCCGCAAGCCGGCGCCGGACAGTGTGTTTGAATGTCTGCGTCACTTTGACCTGCAGGTGGAGGATGCGGTGTATATCGGAGATTCCGAGGTGGATGCGTCTACGGCAGCCAATGCCGGTATGGATCTGATCGCAGTGACCTGGGGCTTTCGAAGTGAAGAGGTGCTGCAAGGCAGCGGCGCGAAGGTGCTGGCCCATGAGGCAGCCCAGCTGGAGAAGCTGCTGCTTGGTGAGTAAGACAAAAGATAGGACAGATTGCAGGGGAAATGCAGCGAATCAACACATGCAAAATGATCCAGGACAATGGATCATTGACCTGCCGCTATTGTCGCGTATGAGGTGAAATCTTTCTGCGTGCCATGCGTGGCTGGCGCGATGATGCTCATAGAATTTGTCGCATGTGAGGTGAAATGGCGAGAACTGCAGAAATGTTTTGGACATGATAAGAGCCCGGGAGGAAACTCCCGGGCTCTTTGCTTCGCAGAAAACACCGTAAGGGCTCTTCCGCGGGCCGATAAAAAATCGGACAGAAATCAGCGGAGGGTCCGCAAAACGGATGCCCTCGCTGCATGAACTGTCAATACAGATAATTGCGGTTTACATAACCGGACTTGCCCAGTGACGGAGCGTATACCCACCAGTAGGTGCTGTCGGAGGTATCCTGTACCTGTACGGTCTGTCCGGTGTAGAGCTTGCCGATCTCGTTGCGACTGTCAAAGGCCTTGCCGTTGCGCAGAGCCAGGTAGCCGGAGTCCACCTTTACAGTCCAGGAGTTTCCGGATTTTACGGAAACAGCGTTGCCGGTGAGATAGTTCTTGTTCACGTAACCGGAGGTGTTGTGCTTCGGTGAGTATACCCACCAGTAGGTGCTGTCGGAGGTATCCTGAACCTGCACCGTATCGCCGGTGTAAAGCTTGCCGATCTCGTTGCGGCTGTCATAGGCCTTGGCGTTGCGCAGGGCCAGATAGCCGGAGGCCACAGTGACGGTCATAGTCGAGCCGGATACATTGGAGACAGCGGCGTTACCCGGAACATCCTCCAGATAGAGACTGTAGACATAACCGTTCTGGCGGCTGGCCGGTACATAGGCACTCCAGAAGTCGGAGCCCTTATTTCCGTTGATGACAACCACCACACCGTCACCTAAGCGGGCCAGCTCCTGGGTATTGGAAGCGGCACCGGCACGCAGGGACAGGAAGGTGTTGACATCCACCTGATACAGGTCCGCGGTCTGATTGGTAGCGACCAGATAATCCTTATTCACATAGCCGAACTGGTTGGTCTTCTGAGAATAGATGAACCAGTACTGGCTGTCGGAGGTGTCGGTTACCTGCACTGTGTCGCCGGTATAGAGCTTGCCGATCTCATTGCGGCTGTCGTAGGCCTTGGCGTTGCGGATAGCCAGATACCCGGAGTCTACTTTAACGGACCAGGTATTGAACACGGCAGCTTCGGCGGTTGTCTGCCCGGTGGGTGCGATGACCGGTGCGGCCAGTGCGAGCATCAGAGCGGAAGCGGCGGTGGCCAGAATAGCAGATAATCTCTTCTTCATAGTGTTACCTCTCTTTCATTCCGTCAGCATCGTGAAGCAGCGGAAGCGGCGGGTGCTTTCGCGGTGCCCGGTCGATGACGAGCACACAGTATGCGTTGGATAAACCGCAGATCCGGGAGGCTTCACGAATGCCTCTTTGATACTAGTATGATACCATGCGCTCAGAAAAAGAGCCATTGACAAATTCTTAAACATCCCTTAATATGTGCGTGTCAAAAGGTTCGCTATAACTAACAGACGAAAGATAAACCTAACATTAGGCGGAATGCTGCAGATCCCTGCATGAACTGCAACGGGAATCACCGGGGTGTCAGCAGGTATTAACGCAGAAAACAAAAACGGGAGTGGACATGCATCAGAATAAGAGTATGACATTACGGGATGTACATATAGGAAACAGTGCCCGGATCACAGCGGTAGGAGGGGAAGGCCATCTGCGCCAGCACTTTCTGGACATGGGCGTGATTCCGGGGGCCGAGGTGACGGTGGTAAAGATGGCGCCCATGGGAGATCCCATGGAGCTGCAGATCCACGGCTATGAGCTGACCCTGCGGCTGGATGACGCGGCCAGGATCCAGGTGGAGCCCATCGATGAGCGAAGCCGCAAGCATGAGCGCGTGCAGCGCATCGAGCCCTCCATGCATCCGGGACTGGGTGAGGAAGGCAAGTATCATACGGCGGATGAGGGACAGCCCCTGCCGGATGGAACGATGCTGACCTATGCGCTGGTGGGAAATCAGAACTGCGGAAAGACCACGCTGTTTAATCAGCTGACCGGCTCCAATCAGCATGTGGGCAATTTCCCCGGCGTGACCGTGGATCGGAAGGATGGCGCCATCAAGGGCTATCCCAACACAAGAGTGACGGATCTGCCGGGCATCTATTCCATGTCCCCCTACAGCAGCGAGGAGATCGTGTCCCGGGATTTCGTGATCCGGGAGAAGCCCTCGGCGATCATCAACATCGTGGATGCGACCAATATCGAGCGCAATCTGTATCTGACCATGCAGCTTTTGGAGATGGGCATCCCCATGGTCATCGCGCTGAACCTGATGGATGAGCTGAAGGGCAATCACGGGGCCATCGATGTGAACCGTATGGAGAAGGAGCTGGGAGTTCCGGTAATCCCCATTTCGGCGATCCGCAACGAGGGTGTGGATGAACTGGTACGCCATGCGATCCATATCGCGAAGTATCAGGAAAAGCCGAAGTATCAGGATTTCTGCGGTAAGGATGACCATGACGGTGCGGTACACCGGGCGATCCATGCCGTCGTTCATCTCATCGAGGATCATACGGAACGGGCAGGATTGCCCATGCGCTTTGCAGCCACCAAGGCCATCGAGGGGGACCCGCTGATCATCGAGCAGCTGGAGCTGAATGAAGAAGAGAAAAATGTGCTGGAGCATGTGGTGGTCCGGATGGAAAATGAACGCGGACTGGACCGCAGCGCCGCCATTGCCGATATGCGCTTCGATTTTATCGAGCGTCTCTGCGAGCAGACGGTGACGAAGCCCCAGGAAAGCCGGGAGCATGTACGCAGTCAGAAGATCGACAGGATCCTGACCGGAAAGTACACGGCCATCCCTGCCTTTGTGGGAATCATGCTGACGGTCTTCTATCTGACCTTCAATGTCATTGGAGCCTGGCTCCAGGATCTGCTGGCAGCGGGCATCGAATGGCTGACCCGGCTGGCGGAGCAGGCCCTGGTGGGTGCCGGGGTCAATGAGGTGCTTCGAAGTCTGGTGATCGACGGTATTTTTGAAGGTGTCGGCGGCGTATTAAGCTTCCTGCCGATCATCGTGACCCTGTTCTTCTTCCTGTCTATGATGGAGGACAGCGGTTACATTGCCCGTGTAGCTTTTGTGATGGACAAGCTGCTGCGAAAGATCGGTCTGTCCGGTCGCAGTATCGTGCCGCTGCTCATCGGCTTTGGCTGTACGGTGCCGGCTGTTATGTCGACCCGGACTCTGCCCAGTGAGCGTGACCGGCGAATGACGATCCTGCTGACTCCCTTTATGAGCTGTACAGCGAAGCTGCCGATCTACGCCTTCTTTGTACAGGCCTTTTTCCCGGGAAAGGGCGGGCTGGTGATGACCGGGCTGTATCTGGGCGGTATCGTGATCGGTATCCTGGCGGCGCTGCTGTTTAAGAACACGTTGTTTAAGGGGGAGGCCGTTCCCTTTGTGATGGAGTTACCCAACTACAGACTGCCAGGCTTTAAGAATGTATCCCAGCTTCTCTGGGAAAAGGCCAAGGATTTCCTGCAGAGAGCCTTCTCTGTGATCCTGATCGCAACGGTGGCGGTATGGCTGCTCCAGAGCTTCGATTTCCGCTTCAATCTGGTAGCGGATTCGGCGGACAGTATGCTGGCCGGTGTGGCCGGTATCCTGACACCGGTCTTTGCACCGCTTGGCATGGGGGACTGGCGTATCTGCACCTCACTGATCGGCGGTGTAATGGCCAAGGAAAGCGTGGTCTCTACCATGGAGGTGCTCTTTGGCGGACAGCTGCAGGCTGCCCTGAATACAGCGGCAGCGGCTTCCATGCTGGTGTTCAGTCTTCTGTATTCACCGTGTATCGCAGCCATCGCAGCTATCCGGCGTGAGCTGGGCTCCCGCTGGGCTCTGGGTGTGGTGCTGTGGCAGTGTGCCATCGCCTGGGTGGCTGCCTTTGCGGTGCATGCTTTGGTGCTGATGCTTTGATTGGAGAGAAAAATATGGCAGATATCGTATTATTACTGGCCTTGCTGACTGTGATCGGACTGGCCCTGCGGGGAATCCGGAACCGGAAGAAGAATGGAAGCGGCTGTTGCGGAAGCTGTGGAAGCTGCAGCGGATGCGGAGCGGAGAAGCGGTGAGTAAGTTTGTTGCAAAAACCCCCTTGCGAGGGGGTTTTTTTATTGCATATGCGTAGAGCCCGCGGTATGATACTCGCAGATGTTGCTGAAGGTCGGATATATGATGGCTAAAGAATGGCAACAGAAGCAGATAGATGAATTAAGCAAGGGAGGAAACGTATGTATAGAATAGATCCGCAGTCCTGGAAGGCAGAGATGCCTGCTTTTCATGAGAAGACAGATGCCTTTTATGCAGGCGATTTGGATAAGGGGGCATACAAGGGATTTTCCGGATTATACGGAAGCTATGCACAGAAGGGCGGAAAGGCCAGCATGCTGCGTCTTCGCATGAGTGCAGGTCGTGTGACCAGGGAAAAGCTGGCATTCGTTTCAGACAGCATTCGCAGATATGATGTGAAGAAAGCGCATTTTACGACCTGTCAGTGCATTCAGCTGCATGATCTGCAGCCGGCTCAGGTTTATCCGATCATGGAAAATGCACTGGATGCAGGCATCGTGACCATGGGTGGCGGCGGAGACTTCCCACGCAATGTGATGTGTTCTCCGCTGAGCGGCGTGGAAGCGGGCGAGTTTTTTGATGTGATGCCTTACGCACAGGAAGCGGCAGAGTTTGCTCTGAATTTCGTGAAGGCCGAGAAGATGCCGCGAAAGCTGAAGATCGCATTCTCCAACTCTCCGAAAAACCATCCCCACGCAACCTTCCGCGATCTGGGCTTTGCAGCCAGAGAAGACGGTAAGTTTGATGTATACAGTGCCGGTGGTCTGGGCAACAATCCGCTGTTTGGCGTGAAGGTAGCAGAGGCGGTAGAGCCGACGGAAATCCTGTACTACATCAAGGCTATGTGGCTGACCTTCCGTACCTACGGTAACTACGAGAACCGTGGTAAGGCACGTACCCGTTACATGCAGGAGGTCTGCGGCGGTCCGGAGGGCTATAAGAAGGCATTCCTGGAGAAGCTGGCTGAGGTAAAGGCATCCGGTGAGGATCTGTCTCTGGAGGGCCTGCAGAATCTGACGGTGACCAAGACAGGCTGCGGTGAACTGAGCGGTGAGCGCGTGATTGCACAGAAGCAGGAAGGACTGTATACCGTTGAATGGCATCCCATTGGCGGCATGCCGAAGGTTGAGCTGCTGTGTGAGCTCAGTGATCTGATTGCGGACATGGAAGCGGTGGAGATGCGTATCGCACCGGATGAGACGGCCTACATTGTCAACCTGAATGCGCAGGAAGCTCAGAAGGTACTGGAGCTGACTGGCAAGGATACGGCGGCTACGGCCTTTGAAGCGTCTGTCAGCTGCATCGGTGCCACCATCTGTCAGGTTGGTGTGCGCGATTCCCAGGGACTGCTGGCCAGCTGCATCCAGGCGGTTAGAGAAGCCGGCGTTCCGGGCAATGCCCTGCCGCTGATCCATATTTCCGGATGTCCGTCCTCCTGCGGTACCCATCAGATCGGTATCATGGGCTTCAGAGGCGGTGTGAAGAAGGTAGATGGCAAGGCACAGAGCGGCTTTGTATTTTATCTTGGAGGAAACGACCGTCAGGGTGAAGAGGCAATGGGCCGCGAGCTTGGCGCAATGGCAGAAGATCAGATTCCGCAGTTTATTGTGGAGATGGGACAGGCTGTGGCTGCTTCCGGAATGGACTTCATGAGCTGGTTTGAGCCGGCTAAGGTGGAGGCGATCGCTGCGAAGTATCTGGCGTAGGCTGGAGCAGGCGGAGACTTAATGACGTCCAGACAGGGTTCCTTTTTTGCAGCGACGATGAGAGTGACTTTTGATCATAAATTAGAATAACGCGTGCTGAACTCGGTTGGAGTCGGCACGCGTTATTCGTTCATAAAAGAGAAAACACATTTATGGCGGCTTTGCGGATAGACTCAAAACGTTGGAGAACGATGGAGCTTCGCAAAGCCCGCTTTAGCAGATCCGCTGTCTGTGTGCGGAGATTGGGCAGCAATTACTGCAGAGAGTATCCGCCGTCGATGAGCAGATCGTCACCAGTGGTGTAGCCTGCTGCGCTGCAGGACAGGTACAGGATAGCCGGCATCAGCTCGTTCGGGTCTGCCATACGTCCCTGGGGGATCAGCGGCAGCCACTGGTCAAGCATAGCCATGGAAGGATCCATGGACATCGGGGTAGCGATGTATCCCGGGCTGATGGAGTTGACGCGGATACCGTACTCAGCCCATTCCAGAGCCAGAGACTTGGTCATGTGGCGAACAGCTGCCTTGGAGGAGTTGTAGGATACCTGCCACTGCGGAATGTTAACAATGGTAGCGGACAGGGAAGCCATGTTGATGATGTTGCCGCAGGTGCCCTTGTCATCCTTCGGGTTCTTCATCATTTCCTTGGCAACGGCGCGAGCCATCAGCAGAGAACCGGTCCAGTTAACGTCCATAACCTGGCGCAGCTCCTCGGCGGTAGCTTCGAAGGTGGTCTGATGCATGCAGATGCCGGCACAGTTGAACAGGATATTGATCTTGCCGGAGGTCTTCATGATCTGATCAACAGCGGCGAGAACCTCGTCTTCCTTAACCACGTCGGCTTCGATGGCATAGGCCTTGCCGCCTTCAGCGGTGATCATATCAACGGTCTGCTGGCATTTTGCCAGAGTACGTCCGATGACAACAACTTCAGCGCCGGCTTTAGCGTAGCCGCAGCTGATGACCTGGCCAATACCCTGGCCGCCGCCGGTAACGACTACAGTCTTGCCTTCCAGGCTGAACATGTTCTCAAGATAAGCATTCATTTTGATTTCCTCACTTTCTGGGGTGAATAGCGGGCTGCGGCTCAAACGGTTTGCGGTGAGAAGGCGGCCCTTTTATGGTTGTTATATGGTGCTCTGTGTCAGACAGAGCGGTAGCACAAATATGAAACAGAGTAATTATGGCCAGGCAACGGAGGACATCGGGGAGATGCTACGGGCATGGCGCATGAAGCAACCTGTCTGCGGACAAAAATCTTTGTATACTGAGTTGTTCGCGACTTCACACAGGCACATTAAGCGATTTGTCCGCGAGTGGCAATAGCCGCCAGAAACTCCTGATAACGAACCTCCCAGGCCTGTATGTCCTCCGGCTCATAGGTGACCGGCTCGTAGGCGCTCTGAAGTCTGGAAGAGGCCTCGTCAATGCTGGCGGCCATTCCGTTTGCCAGCATCTGCACAGCGATGTTGCCGATGGCGGTTGCCTCAACGGGACCGGCGATGACCGGACGGCCGCAGGCATTGGCCGTATACTGGCAGAGCATGGTGGACTGGCAGCCGCCGCCCATCATATGAATGTCCTTTACCTGATTGCCGGTGATCTTTTCCATGGTCTCGATGATCCAGCGGAATTTCAGTGCTACGGTCTCGTAGATGCAGCGGATCAGCTCGCCGACACTGTCGGGGGCGCTTCCGCACAGGTCCAGGCAGGCGCGCCGGACACGGCCGGGCATATCCTCGCCCTGGAAAAACTCCGGATCGTCCGGATCAAAGAAATACCGGAAGGGCTGGGCCTCGCGGGCCAGCTGATCCAACTGGGAATAGCTGTAATCCTGTCCCTGCAGATGCAGGCAGCGCTGGGTCTCCTGGATCAGCCAGGAGCTTGGTATATTGCGCAGAAGGCGGTGGCGTCCGGGGATGCTTCCCTCGTTGGCCAGATTAAAAGCATAGCCTTCCGGTGTGATCAGTGCTTCCTCGACCGCCATGCCAACCAGTGCCCAGGTACCGCAGTTGATCAGAATACTGCTGCCGGAGCGGGAAGGAGCGGACAGATAGGCAGAGCCGGTATCGTGTTCACAGACGGTGGATACCGAAAAGCCTTTGGAGCCGATCTTCTGATTAAAGTCTTCGCTGGTCTTTCCGATAATGGTTCCCGGGTCGGTCAGGGGAGCCAGGATGCGTTCCGGGATCTGGAAGGTCTCCATGATCTCCCGGTTCCAGTCTCTCGTTCTGAAGTCATAAAACTGACTGACGGAAGCCAGGGTGTATTCGGTTACCGAAAGACCGGTCATAAAGTGGAGCAACAGGTCCGGAACGAACAGCAGCTGATGTGCGTTGTCGATCAGATAGCCCTGTCCCTCCTCGCGCATAGCGGCCAGATGCATCAGACAGTTGAACAGTGCATTCTGGTTGCCGGTGCGGCGATAGAGCTCCTCCCGGGACATTTTTGCGTAGATGGTCTCCTCGTGACGGGCTGTTCGGGAATCCCGGTAGCAGCGCACCTGAGTCAGCAGGGTGCCGTCCTCGGCCATCAGACCAAAATCGTTGCAGAAGGCGTCGATGGCGAAGGAATCGATGTTGTCATCGGTAAGCTCCACTGCCTTGCGGATGCCCTCTGTCATTTCTTCAAAAATATGCAGGATATCCCAGTACAGCCCGCCGTTTAATTCGATGGGGGCGTTGGGAAAACGATAGATCTCGTCAAAATCGATGGCCCCGTTTTCGTGGAAGCGGGCCAGAAACAGCTTGCCGCTGCTGGCGCCCAGGTCAAAGGCCAGAATATTCTTGCTCATAGTTTTTCCTCAGGACAGCAGCAGGGAAGCTGCTGCAACAGGCCGGGCCAGGATGATCAGGCATTTCCCTCAATGACCTGAATGCCGTAGTTTGTCTTCAGCAGATCGATGAAAGCCTGATTATCGGGTGAATGATCAAAATGATCGGTCACGATGTAGTCGATCTGATCAAAGGAGGCAAAGTGGAAGGGACCATCCTTGCCGAATTTGCTGTGGTCAACCAGAAGGTAGGCATGCCGCGATTTATTGAGGATGGCTTGTTTGGTGTCCACCTCGTCCAGACAGATGTCGGTCAGCATGCGGGTCTGTGAAAGCCCGGTGCAGGAGAGGAAGCATTTGTCCGGATAATAGCCCTCCATGCTCTGAAGGGTGCGGGAACCGTAAAGGCAATAGTTTGCCGGATTGTAGAAACCGGCCAGTGAGATCAGAGAGACATAAGGCAGATTCATGGTCGAGGCCTTAAGCAGTATCTGAATGGAGTTGGTGATGATCGTCAGCTGCAGGTCCCTGGGCAGGTAATCCAACAGCAGATGGATCGTGGTGCTGTTATCTAAAAAGATCGTGTCCTTGTCCTCGATGATGGAAGCCGCCTTTTTAGCCACCAGCTTCTTTTCTTCCAGATTGCGGGGGTAGCGGCTTGCAAAGGAAGTGTCGCTGGCGCTCGGGTTTGAATAAAAAGCGGGCGATCCCACATAAGCAAGAGGAGCTTCGCATACCCCGGAAAAGGATGGCTGACCGGATACAGCTCCATAGGAACCGGAAATCGTACTGATCGCACTATCAGAAGGAACGCTGCCGGCTGCTGCGGGTAAAGCGCCGCCATGGGTGCGGACCAGAAGGCCCTCCTTCTCCAGACCGGCAATGTCCCGGCGGATCGTCTCCCGGGACACTTTCAGTTCCTGGGCCAGATCCTGGCTGCTGACTGAACCGAATTCATGAAGCCGGCTCAGAATAATGTTTTTTCTTTCCTGTGTGTACATGTGATCACCGTGTTCCTTTGTGCTGTGTATTGGGCCTGGAAGATGCCGGCAGTTTGTATTTTAAATAACCAGACCGAATTCCTGGCTGCTTTCCCGATAGTACAAATCTGAAAAGTCCTGACGCAGCCGGTTATTTCAGGCGGGCCAGAATCTCATCCATTTTGGCGGAGAGCTGATCCACCTTGTTTTCCAGTTCGTCATAGCGGGCCGGATCGATGAGGCGGCGAACGGTTTCGCAGTAGGCCTCACACTCGATGCGCTCCAGCATGCTGTAGGCGTGATAGATGCTGCCGCCGGAGACGACAACGCCGTGCTTGGGCATGATCATGCCGATGGGCTTAACTACAGCGGTCTCGCGATGATCCTCGAAATACTGGTAGACGTTGCGGCTGAGCTCCTCGGAGTAAGCCTTTGTCCACTCGATGGAGTCAACGGTACCGCGGTTCATGGTCGCCTCGGTAGCGCTGGGGATCGAGATCTGGTAGGCCACGAAGGGCATGCAGTAGAAGGGATGCGCGTGGATCGTGCATTCGATCTCCGGGAAATGATACAGGATCAGCACATGCATCAGTGCTTCCCGGGACAGCGCGCCGGTTCCTTCCAGAATCTCAATGTCCTTTACCTCCAGGTCCTTGCCTTTCTCGGCCACCTTGCCGTTGGTGGTGACCAGAAGGAAATCCTCCGGTGTCAGCATGCAGTGCTTGCGCTCGGACATCAGGGACGGAGAGATCAGATACTTGTCCTCGTCGACCCGTACGGCAAAGTTGCCGCCGGCCGCATTGGTAAGGCGGCGCTCCCACATCTGATTGGCCACGATGACCATTTCCTGTCTCATTTCGTAATAGGATAAATTCATGATAATGCTCCTTGTATTCTCTTGATGAAATAGGCAGTTCCTGGACGCGTCTTAAGAACGTGATCAGAATGAGGCATACCGGAACTGCAGTTTGTTGTAGCTTACTGAATTAAACAGCAACAGATACTTTGTTATTAAAATCAGATCCGGGTGATCTTCACCTGGCTGAGCAGTTCGTTCTTGCGGGCTTCGTCAAAGCCGATGGAAAGAGTACTCTCGGCAGCTGCCGCAGAAGATGCGGTGGCGATGCGGAGGGTCTCCTCCGTGTTCAGTCCGCTGGCCAGGCCATATACAAAGCCGGCCAGGAAGCAGTCGCCGCAGCCGATGGTGTTGCAGACGTTGACCTTCGGCGGCTCTACCCGGAAGGTACCCTCGGGGGTGCGGACCACGGAGCCGTCTCCGCCAAGGGATACGGCGATGATCTCCACGTTGTACTGAGCCAGCGAATCCATTGCCTTCAATATAGAAGGAATATCCTCACCTACCGGATAGTCCACCAGCATGGACAGCTCGTCCAGGTTGGGCTTGATCATATAGGGAGACTCGCAGATACAGCTCTTTAAGGAGGCCCCGCTGGCATCCAGCACAAAGCGGATGTTCTTATCCTTCAGCTCCCGCATGATCCGGTTGTATACCGCCGGATCCGGGGAATTGGAGGCATCTCCGGAGAACAGGAGATAATCCCCTTCCTTTATTATATGCTTCATGCGATCGATGAGATCGCAGATCTCTTTTTCGGTGAGCTTTACGCCCGGCTCCGCCAGAATGGTGCAGTCGGTGGTGTCCTCGATGACCAGATAGTTGGTGCGGGTGTTCTTGCCCGGCGCGTCATAGTGGTTAAAGCAGACATCGATGTCGTATTCGCTCAGGATATCAATGACATTCTGACCGTTCGGGCCGTGGCAGATGCCAAAGGCGGTGCTGCGCTGGCCGAGCTGACTTAAATCGATGGATACGTGGGTGCCCTTGCCGCCGATGGTATCCCGGGTCGAACGGATCCGGTTGGTGATATTCTGGGTCAGCTGAGGCAGATAGAGAATGCGGTCGATGGCCGGATTCAATGTGAGTGTATGTATCATAGTAACGACCTCAATAAAAGAACATAAAACCAAACAAATGCACACAAAACGCATAAAAGCGCAGGCGCAAACGTTTTTTGTTGTGTGTTTGATTCATATCATAGCACAATCTATATAAAAATCAACATAATTCCACGAAAAGTACAGCAAAGTTATCAACATTATTGGTTGACAAGTACCAAAACAAAGGCTATAATGGTGACATTGATAGACAAATAGCACAACGAAACGAGATAAGCATGTCGGTCATCCGTCAAAATACTCGTGAATATGTATGCGCCGCTTCCTGGTATGGTCGAAATAATGAAAACACAGGAAGAAACAATGAAACGCATAAATGCGCGGCAGAAATACACAAAAATGCAAACACCGGCGCAGCAAAACGCACAAATACAGAGTTTGCGGACGAGAGATGGAGACGCGGAGGCTATTCCGGGGAGAATGTGTTAGCTGAGAAGGAGGAGAGAGCGTGGAGAATGAAGCAATCAAACTGCGTGTCAGTGGTGTCAGCAAATCTTTTCCTGGCGTAAAGGCATTGGACAATATCAACTTTTCGGTCAGAAAAGGAACGCTGCATGCACTCTGCGGTGAAAACGGCGCAGGAAAATCCACTCTGATGAAGATCATCAACGGTCTGTACAAGGCGGATGCCGGTCAGATCTATATCGATGGTCAGCCGGTTGAGATCAAAAATCCGATACAGGCTCGTGACTTCGGTATTGCGATGATCGCACAGGAGCTGAACTACGTTCCGGAAATGTCCATTGAGGAGAACATCTTCCTCGGACGTCTGCCGGTGACCGGTCCCGGAAAGGTTGACTGGAAACGGGTACGCAAGGAAACGCTGGAGCTGCTGGAGCGGGAAAACTTAAATTACAGCCCGAAGCAGAAGCTGAAGACCCTGACGGTTTCGGATATCCAGATGCTGGAGATTCTGAAGGCGATCTCAAACAACGCACAGATCGTTATCATGGATGAGCCGACTTCGGCTATTACAAACCGCGAGGTCGAGGTGCTCTTTAAAAAGATCGAGGCACTGAAGGCCCAGGGCGTCAGCATTATCTATATCTCCCACAAGATGGATGAGGTATTCCGGATCGCGGACGATATCACGATCCTGCGAGACGGTCAGACGGTATGGACCAAGCGGGCCGCTGAGACAGACCTGGATGAGGTTATCGCAGCCATGGTTGGACGCCGTATGGACAACGCCTATCCGAAGGAAGAGGTTCCGATCGGAAAACCGGTTCTGGATGTTAAGGGACTTCGGAGCGAAGGCGTATTTGAAAACATCGACTTTAATGTCCGCGCCGGCGAGATCGTTGGTTTTGCAGGACTGATGGGTGCCGGACGTACCGAGGTCATGAGAGCGATCTTCGGACTGGATCCCTACGATGCAGGTACGATCAATATTAATGGAAAAGACTGCACCATCAAAAAGGTAAGCGACGCCATTAACGAGAAGCTGGTCATGCTGTCCGAGGACAGACGCCGGTTCGGTATCATTCCGATCCGAAGCGTTATGGAAAACGCAAGTATTTCCAGTCTGGACAAGTTTATCTTCAAGGGCAAGAGTCATCCGTCCCTGGAGAGAAAGCTGGTAGGCGAGTACTTTGAAAAGATGAACGTTAAAACACCGAGTCTGGATACACTGATCCAGGCACTTTCCGGTGGTAATCAGCAGAAGGTCCTGTTGGCCAAGTGGATGCTTCGCGATCCGGATGTCCTGATCCTGGACGAGCCGACCCGCGGTATCGACGTTGGTGCCAAGTTTGAGATCTACAAGCTGATGACGGATATGGCAAAAGAGGGAAAAGCCGTTGTAATGGTATCTTCCGAGCTGCCGGAGCTGATCGGTATGTGTGACCGGATCTATGTCATGAGCCAGGGACACATCACCGGCTGCCTGGATCGGTCGGAATTCTCTCAGGAAACTATTATGAAGTTTGCTATGTCAAAATAAGAAAGACGAGGTTTGACGAAAAATGAAAAAACAAAGTATCGGAAAGATCATGGAGAAATATTCGATTTTCATCATTCTTGTGGTGATGATCATCTTTTGCTCCTTTATGAACCAGAACTTCCTGAAACCGCAGAACCTGATCAACGTAGCGCGTCAGCTTTCCGTTTCGATCATCATCGCTTACGGCGAAATGCTGCTGGTTATCTCCGGTCTGATCGACCTGTCCGTTGGTTCGGTACTGGCTTTGGCCGGTGTCCTGTCCATTGCTTCCTTCCAGAATACCGGAAGCCTGGCAGTCGGCTTTATCGTAGCTATCCTCGTTGGTGTGGCTTGTAACCTCGTCAACGCATTCCTGGTAACCAATGTTAACGTGCCGCCGTTCATCGCAACGCTGGCCATGCAGATGTCTGCCCGTGGTATCGCTCTTTACTTCACAAACGGTCAGAACCTGCTGCAGCTGAAGGAATACACCATCTTCGGTCAGGGCAATGTGGGCCCGGTCCCGAACCCGGTCATCTTCATGCTGGTTATTACCGTCATCATCTGGTATGTCACCAATCACACCCGTTACGGCCGTTCCCTTTACGCGATCGGTGGTAACGAAGCAGCTGCTGTAGCATCCGGTATCGATGTAAAGCGCAGCAAATACATCACCTTCATCATCAACGGTATTCTGGCCGGTATCGCAGGCGTGCTGTTCATGTCCCGCGTAAACGCAGGTCTTCCGAACGGTGCTGTAGGTTACGAAATGGAAGGTCTGACCGCTACCATCGTCGGTGGAACAAGCTTCTCCGGTGGTGTTGGTACCACTCTTGGAACCCTGGTCGGCGCATTCATCATCGGCTTCCTGAACAACATCATGAACCTGACCGGTGTAGACTCCTACATTCAGCAGATCGTTAAGGGCGGCATCATTGCCGTAGCCGTAGGTTACGACATCATGTCCAAGAACAAGAAGACCCGCAAGGTCATCATTGTAGACGAAAAGGAAAAGAAGGAAGCTTAATTCCTGAACACCTGAAAACACATCATTGAACGATCTTTCACTCCGGCCCGCGGGGCCGGAGGAACGATAAAATGGCTGCCGCCGGAACGGTGGACAGCCGGAGAAACACAGTAACCCGAATGCATAAGTTGCAGAAACTTTTACAATATTACAATTTTAGGAGGAAAACAAAATGACTAAGAGAATGTTTGGCACTGCTGTTGCTGCATTAGCACTGGGCGTACTCGGAACCGCTACCGTTGCTTCTGCTGAAGAGTACAAGGTTGCATACATTGCAAGAGCACAGGAAGACTCCTTCGCAGCATGGCTGGCTGATGAGATCAGAGCTCAGTTCGATACCTATGATGACATGACCGTAGAAGTATTCGACGGACAGGCTAACGATGAGAAAGAAAACTCCATCATCGAGAACTGTATCGTAAACGGCTACGATGCAATCATCATCCAGGCTAACAACGGCGAAGCTCAGATGCCGTACATCCAGCAGGTTGTTGACGCTGGTATCCCGTGCCTGACCACCAACCCGCGTGTTGAGTGCGAAGGAACCGGTTCTATCGATGCTGATCCGTACGAGCAGGCTAAGGTTAACTGTGACCTCGCTATGGAGCAGGTTCCGGAAGGTGCAAAGGTTGTTGTCCTGAACGGACCGGCTGGTAACTTCCACAGCACCGAGAGAAGAAACGCTTGGCAGGCAGAGTTCTTCGATAAGAGAGCAGACGTTGAGATCGTTGCAGAAGATATCGCTAACTGGAACAAAGACGAAGCTATGGCTCTGATGGAAGACTGGGTACAGGCTTACGGCAAGATCGATGCTGTTATCTCCATGAACGACAACATGGCAGCTGGTGCTATCGAAGTAGTAAAGGACAATGCAGATTTCGCTGATATGCTGGCATACGGCGTTGACGGTACTGCAGAAGCTTGCCTGCTGATCAAGGATGGTCTGATGACCTCTACCGGTCTGCAGTCTGCTGGCGACCTGGCTCAGATGAACGCTGAATACATCCACAAGGTTCTGACCGGTGAGATGGAAGTTACTGATGTATATGACAACGTACCGGCTCCGCTTATCACTGCTGAGAACGTTGATCAGTACATCGAAATGTACACCGCTAACGGCCAGATCAAATAATTGACCGTTTGAGTACAAAACCGATTGCGGTTCACGCCTGTGAGCTGTACGGGGAAATGGTCACCGAAGGGTGACGAAGCTTGAAACAATGAAGAGAAAAACAGGCAGCGGTCCGAAGGGCCGCCAGCCTGAAGTAGGCGGCTGAAGACAAAAGATCGTGAACTTCAGCCGCCGAATCAAATCATATATTGTAAAAGTGTGATAGCTGGCGGCTTGCCAAAGCTGCCAGTTTATCATTATCAGCCGTAGATGCGGGAGGCCGCATCCGGACTGTTATGCACATGCAGGTTTTTCGTTTTTTATTATTTGGAGGCAAACATCATGAAAATGAGAGCAGCTTATATGAAACAGGTTGGCAAGATGGAGATCGGCGAGGTTGAAAAGCCGTCACCAAAGGCTAAAGAGGTTCTGGTAAAACTGGATTATGTTGGCGTATGCGGATCCGACGGACATTACTTCCACAATGGAAGATGCGGTTCCTATGTCGTAACCGACGACTGCAAGCCGTTCATCCTCGGACACGAGTGTGCCGGCGTGGTTGTTGAAGTAGGCGAAGGCGTTACAGACCTGAAGGTTGGCGATAAGGTTGCTCTTGAGCCGGGCATCACCTGCGGCGAGTGCGAATTCTGCAAATCCGGCCGCTACAATCTGTGCCCGGATGTCGTATTCCTGGCTACTCCGCCTGTACAGGGCTGCAACATGGAATACATCGCATTCCCGGAGAATATGTGCTTCAAGCTGCCGGAGAATGTAAGCACACTGGAAGGTGCACTGGTTGAGCCGCTGTCCGTAGGTGTACATGCTGCAAACCAGGGCGATATCAATGAAAATGATGATGTACTGATCCTTGGCGCAGGCTGCATCGGCCTGGTTACCCTGCTGGCCTGCAAGGCAAAGGGCGCTAAGAGTGTAACGATCGTCGACCTGGAAGAGAGCCATCTGAAGAAGGCTCTGGAAATGGGCGCCGATTATGTAATCAACGCAAAAGAGGTGAATGCGGTTGAAGAGGGCCTGAAGCGCACCAACGGTGCCGGCTACAACAAGGTTCTGGAAACTGCCGGAAGCAAATACACCATCGCGCAGACTCCGTATCTTGTAAAGCGCGGCGGAACCATCGTTCTGGTTGGTATTGCAGCGGAAGCAGAGTTCCCGTTCAACTTTGGTCTGATCATGGACAAGGAGCCCACCATCAAGACCGTATTCCGTTACAGATATACTTACCCGCAGGCAATCGCTGATATTGCTGCAGGCAAGATCGATGTTAAGACCATCGCAACTCACAAGTATGATTTCGAGGATATCCAGAAGGCATACGACGATGCTTACACGGATAAGACCAACGTAATCAAGGCAGTTATCAAGATCAATAAGGACGCTGAATAAGCAGAAGGCAGTACCATGGAAATCGATTACACAAAATTTAGCGAAGACTTCAGCTTAGAAGGCAAGACCGCCATCGTGACCGGCGCCGCCAGCGGCATTGGCTACGAGATCGCAAAGATGTATGCCAGAAAGGGAGCCAATGTGGTTTCCTTCGACATGAGAGAGCCGGACGGGCTGGAAGCCTATACGAAAGAGCAGGGCGTAGAGTACTTCGCATACTGCGGCAATATTACCAGATCGGAGGATATCCAGGCCTGCGTGGATCAGACCGTTGAAAAATTCGGTAAGATCGACATCCTGGTAAACTGTGCCGGTATCGGCGTGGTTGAATCCGTGCTGGAGCACGACGAAGACCTTTGGGATCGCACCTTAAGCATCAATCTCACCGGAACGGTTCGTTTTGGCCGTGCGGTGGCTAAGGTGATGAAGGCAAACGGCGGCGGACACATCATCAACATGGGTTCTCAGGCTGGTGTGGTTGCGCTGGATGGTCATCTGACCTACGGCTGCTGCAAGGCGGCTGTGATCTATGCCACCAAGCAGTTTGCCATGGAGCTGGCACAGTACAACATCAATGTCAATGTCATCTCCCCCACCATCGTTCTGACCCCTATGGGAAAGAAGAACTGGGTAGATCCGCCTAATGAAGAAGTAGGAAATGCTTTCAAGGAACGGATCCCGGCCAGACGTTTTGCCTATCCGGAGGAAGTGGCAGCCTGTGCTGTATTCCTGGCCAGCGATGCTTCCCGGATGATCAATGGAGCCAATCTGGTGATCGACGGCGGATTTACGATCTGCTGATATCATAACGACTAAAAAAACGAGTACAGTCTGACATGAAAAGTGTCGGGCTGTACTCGTTTTTTGATTTCCTACGGGCCCGATATAAAATCGGGCAAATATCCGGACAACCGCCGCAAAGCGGCTAGCGTGCTTTGCACGCTTTGTCCTAGTATTCCGGAACCGAATGACTGTATGTTGATTGGATAGCACAGCGGCACTATTCGATCACCACACTGATCTCCTCGATGCCGTAGGCCTCCATCATGCGAACGGCGTCCGAAGTGATCACTTCGCCGCTGACCGCCAGGGGGATCGCCGGCGGACAGGAAACGGCGGGGGAACCGCAGATTCGTCCGATGGAATCCTGGACGGGGATCATATCCTGGGGGGCAAAAACGGCCTCCCGGATAGAGCAGGCCCGGGGAAGCCGGGCAAGACGCAGCGGGGTCAGATCCCGGGCAGGTCTGGGGCTGGCGACAGCCTCAAGCAGAGCTGTCATCAGACGCTGCAGGTCGACAGGCCGGGTGTCCGGTGTGAGCATGCAGACCAGGAAATCATGGTCGCAGAATTCCGGCTCAGCCTGATGCTTTCGAAGGAGCTCACCCAGCTCACTGCCGGTATACCCTAGCGCTGCTGCATTGACAACGATCTTAAGTTCCTCGCTGGGAAGGAGCGGGATACCGGCGACCGCTGCCTGGGCTTTCCACTCTTTTACCTCCCGGATGAGCTGCTGCATACGCTCCGGGTAGCTGCCCCCCAGCTGCTCGTTGCAGATGTCCAGAGAGGCCATCAGCAGGTAGGAGGGAGAGGAGGTACCGGTGACAGCCATCACATTTTTGGCCTGCTGACGGCTGCAGAGGCCTTCCCGTACATGCAGATAGGCACCGCCGGTGAGCACCGGCAGCGTTTTGTGGGCGGAGTCGCAGCAAAGGTCAGCGCCAAGATCCATGGGATGGAGCTTCTCCGGCAGAAAGTGAAGGTAGGCACCGTGGGCATTATCCACCAGCAGCAGAGCGCCAAAGCGGTGGCAGATCTTTGCCAGCGTCTTCACATCGGCGCAGTGTCCCAGGTAGTCCGGGCTTGTGATGTAAACGGCAAAGGGCAGAGTGCCCTGCGTTTGCATCTGTGTCAGATGCTGCTCCAGCAGCTCCGGCGTGATCTGACAGGAGGCGGCGGAGTTTTCATCCGAAAGACTGGGATAGATCCAGTCCACCTCCAGATTACACAGAGCGGCGGCAAACAAAAAGGCCTTGTGGGCATTGCGGGCTGCCAGGATCCGGCGGCAAGAACCTGCAGAAGCAGTTGGTTGGATCGGAGTTCCAGTGGAATTGACTGCTGTGCCAGCAGGTTCAGAAGCGGATGAGTCATTGGCCGGGTTGCCGGCACAACGGCTCCGGGTCAGCTGGCAGGCCAGCATGATCATGGAGCGGATACCGTGGCTGGAGCCTTCGGTGCTGTACAGGGTCAGGCCGGTTCCGAACAGCCTGGTGGCATTCGCCTCACTCTGGGCGATGATGCTTTCAGCAAAGTAGAGCTCATCGGCGCCCTTGACTTCGGTGATGTCCAAAGGTTCCGGCCCCAGATAGGGCTGGCCCTTGTGACCGGGCATGTGAAGACGGGAGACGTCGCTGCTTTGGTAGTGTTTTAAAAAATCAACGATGGGTGTTGTCATGGTGTACCTCGTTTTGAAGGGAAAGTGAAGACATTCCCCGGGGAAGAAATAAAAGGGCTGTTTTCTGGTACAAGAAAGGGAAAGCGAGGCTGTCCCTATATCTGGCTGTAAGGAAAGGCCGTGCGGAATGCACGGCCTTTCCTGTTATATTATGAATCCAATCTTTGACAGATCACGGCCCGGTCATTGCGGCCAGACTGCTGATGGTTCAAAGGATATTTGGACCAAAATGACGCTCAAACTCAGTCGGCCTGTTTCTTTCCGCGGGAATACTTGGCGGAAGAACGGCAGATCTTCACCAGCAGCGGGGAGAGGAGCAGCAGACCGATCAGGTTCGGGATGGCCATCAGACCATTGGCGGTATCCGCCAGATCCCAGACAAATTCCAGACCGCCCAGGGCGCCGACCATGATGAAGGCGATCCATACCAGACGGATGGGCAGTACGCTCTTGGGTCCCCACATGAAATCAGCGCTGACCTCACACAGATAGTTGGAGGTGATCAGACAGCTGTAACCAAACAGGATGGTGGAGATCATGATGAAGATGTTTCCAAGGCCGCCCTTTAAGAAGGTTCCGAAAGCGACCATAGCCAGTGCGGTTCCGTCGTTGGCGGTGGTCCACTGACCGGACAGAACGATGACCAGACCGGTGATGGTGCAGATGATGATGGTATCCAGGAATACCTCCAGGACGCCCCAGTAACCCTGCTCGACCGGATCTTCCACGGTAGCAGCACAGTTCAGTGTCGGAGAGGAACCCATACCGGCTTCGTTGGAGTTCAGACCACGGGCCAGACCGACGGTCATGGCCTGCATGACGGTGGCACCGGCAAAGCCGCCTGCAGCGCCCTGCGGAGTGAAGGCACCGACAAAGATCTCGCGGAAGGCACCCGGCACATGCTGGATGTTCAGCAGGATGATGCCCAGACCAACGATGATGTAGATCACGCTCATGATCGGAGTCAGCTTGTCGCAGACATCGCCGATACGCTTAACGCCGCCGAGGATAACCACAGCGGTGGCAGCGGCGATCACCAGACCGGAGATCCAGGGAGCGATGTTCCACTGCTCCTGGATACCCAGGCAGATGCTGTTGGTATCCACGATGGCGCCGCAGACCATGTAGGAGAAGATGGCCATCAGACAGAAGAAGTAAGCCATCCATTTGCTCTTTAAGCCTTTATATATATAGTACATCGCACCGCCGACGTATTCGCCGCGGGCGTTCTTTTCGCGGAAATAGATGCCAAGGATGATCTCAGCAAATTTGGTTGCCATTCCGAAGAATGCACTGAGCCACATCCAGAAGAGTGCGCCCGGGCCTCCGGCATGAACAGCGGTAGCCACACCGGTGATGTTTCCGGTACCGACTACGCAGGCGATGGAAGCGAGTCCGGCCTTGCGGCTGGCGATGGTTCCGTCGCCGGTATCAGAGGTTTTTCCAAAAAGCTTTCCAAAGGTTGCGCGATTGATCGCACGAAGACGAGTGAGCTGGGGGATACCCAGGCGAAGTGTCAGGTAGATACCTGTGCCCAGAAGCAGGGCGATCATGATCGGACCCCAAACGATCTCGTTGACGAAATCATTGGCATTGGTGATCCATTCACTCAGGATGTCAAAAAATCTTTCCATGGTGTTTCTTCCTTTCTCAAATGCTTTGAAAACGGGTTGCTGCTTACCGCGGTGAGCAGCAACGAAAATGTTGCTTTCGCTATGCTTTGACAGGTTATATAGCAGGTCATTGCCCGAAAGCATGCTATAGTCTGTCGCTATAGAGCACAGCGTTCCAATTATAGGATAATTATGCAGGATTCACAAGAAGAAATGATGCGTCATAATGGAAAAAATAGAGGAGAAGGGGAGAAATATTTCGTATAGATTGTTGAAAGTGCAACATGAACTGCAAAAAAAGCCCTCTAGATCAACCAGAGGGCAGTCAGAATAATCAATGAAGGGCCGCCAGAACCTGCAGCAGTGCATCCACCTGTGCGTCGGTGGTGGCCCAGCTGGTGGCGAGGCGGATCACGGTATGGGTCTCGTCGTATTTTTCCCAGAAGCAGTAGTCGATCTGCTGGCCGAACCTGGGGAGCAGGTCGTTGTCGACCACCACAAAGATCTGGTTGGTGGGTGTTTCGAAGAACTCCTGCCAGCCGTGTTCCCGGAGGGCCTGTCGAATGCGGGCGGCCTGTCGGATGGCATTTTCGCCGACCTGCAGGTAGAGGTCATTGGCAAAGAGCTCGTCAAACTGGATGCCCAGCAGTCGGCCTTTGGCCAGGAGGCCGCCGTGCTGCTTCACCATGGTAAACAGATGACGGATACGGGCAGGGTCGGTGATGACCAGTGCTTCGCCGAATAGGGCACCGCATTTGGTACCGCCGATATAGAATACATCGGCAAGGCGGGCCAGATCCGGCAGGGTCACATCGTTTTCCGGGCTGGCCAGGGCATAGGCCAGACGGGCACCGTCCACATACAGGGGCAGCTGATATTCCCGGCAGACCTGACTGATGGCGGTGAGTTCTTCCAGCGAGTAGAGCGTTCCGTACTCGGTGGGCTGGGAGATGTAGACCATGCCTGGCTGTACCATATGCTCGTGGGCCTCGTCGTGGTAGAAATCTACCAGGTGGCTTTTTAAATCAGCCGCTGAAATCTTGCCCCGGTTCTGGGGAAGGGTGATGACCTTATGGCCGTTGGCTTCGATGGCGCCGGCTTCATGCAGGGCAATGTGTCCGGTGGCCGGAGCCAGGACGCCCTGATAGGAGGTCAGCAGCGCATCGATGGCCAGGGCATTGACCTGGGTGCCGCCCACCAGAAAGTGGATGACAGCGTCCGGACATCCAATGGCCTGCCGGATCTTTTCCTTGGCTGAGCTGCAGATCTCGTCTTCTCCGTAGCCGGGGTACTGGGTCAGATTGGTTTCGGTCATGCGGCGAAGGATGCGCTCATGGGCACCCTCCAGATAATCACAGGCAAATGATACTTTGGACATAGTAAACCTCTCTATTGTTAGAAAAATTTTAGAATCATTTCAAAAAATTGGCGGTATAATGTTGTAAATCAGCCGCAAATCAAGTACAGCGTACTGCAGGCTGGATAGGGTGTCAAGTTGTTCGTGTGGAGTATGACGCAGGGCGGGGGGCTGTTCGGATGGTTCGATTCTGCGAGATGTTTTTCGCGTATGCTGCAAAATGAAATCGCTTGGCGGGGAATGTTCGGGCGTGGAATGACAGGAGAAACATGGATGAAGCAGGAAAAGGATATAGAAAAGATTTCAAAAAAGAATACAGAAAAGAATAAGGGGCGAATGGAAAACTCCATGTTTCTTCCGGAGGGCTATGACCAGATCCTTGAGATCGATCTGGTGAAAAACAAAAAGCTAATGATTGGACTGAACGTGGTCAATTTGATCCTGCTGCTGGGGCTTTTGTGGCTGGGACATAAACATCTTTCCATTCTGCAGCTGTTAAACATCCGGGAGGGACTGATGGATTATCTGCTGCGACTGGCGATTCTGGTGGTCAGCATCTTTCTGTACATGGGTCTGCATGAGAAGGTGCACGGCGTGATGATCCGCCATTATTCAGGCCGGCCGCCCCATTACGGATACGGAGCAGGATATGCTTACGCCGGCAGCGACTGTTATTTTAACCGGCGCAGCTATATCGTGATCGCACTGGCACCGGTGGTGGTCTGGGGCGTGGTACTGGAAGTGCTGTGTCTGCTGCTTCCGGACCGGTGGTTCTGGCACGCCTACTTTATTCAGGCGATCAATCTGGCCGGTGCGGTGGGAGATCTGTATGTGGTGTTTAAGATCCTGCGGCAGAAAAAGAATATTCTGATCAGCGACAGCGGGACCGTCATGACGGTGTATGGACCGGTGGAGCCGCAGAATCCGGCTGCAACATTGTGCGAAAACAAAGATAGAAGTGAAGGCAGAGAAAAAAAGAGACAGTAGCAAAGGGGAAAGGATAACAGCATCCGGGAATGCAGCCAATTGGAGGCGCGTAAAAATCCAAAAGAAAAAAAGGCAAAAAGACAAAACGACCACACGGCAAACAGGCAGGGGACCAGCCTCAAGTGACTGGTTCACCTGCCTTTTCTGCGTATAGAAGGTTTTTCTAACAGTTTACGGCATGGGCCGCCGGACATTGGAAAGTGAAAAGGAGTATGACGGCCGACGTGTTGCGTGGACTGTTTGTCAGATCTCTTCTACTGCGTTTTTGCCGGCTACGTAGCCATAATACATAGCCATGGAGTGGGATACACCCTTCAGAGTGATCGGATACTCGTGAGCAAAGCGGCTTCCCTGTGCATTTCCGGCTGCGTACAGACCCGGAATGACATTGCGGTCCTTATCGAAGGTATGGCAGTTTTCGTCGGACTCCAGACCGCCGCAGATCACCAGCAGCAGTGCGCAGGTGAACTGGTCGGCGTAGAACGGACCGTTCTCCAGAGCGAACATACGGGACGGGGTCTTGCCGAAGTCTTCGTCAAAACCGTTTTTAGCCAGTGTGTTGTAGCGCTCAATGGAGGCGAGCGCGGTCTTCTGAGCCTTCTCGTCTTCCGGATACATCAGAGCTACCAGCTCTTCCAGGGTATCTGCCTTGATGCAGCGGCCATCTGCGATGGCAGCCTCCAGCTGATAGGGGCTCTTGTAGTTGCGGTAGGTTGCATTGTTGGCCGGTGCTTCGTCAGCAGAAGCATAATCCTCGTAGTAGCAGGCACCGCCGTGTACAGCCGGCATATAGGGCAGCTGCTCCGGCCAGTTGCTGTCGAAGATCTGCCAGGTCATGCGGCCCTTCTGCATCTCGATCTGGTTCTCAATCTGCTGTCCCGGAAGGTCCTCGTTCATGAAACGAACACCGTTCATGTCCAGGTTCAGGAAGCCGGCAATACCCATGACGCCGACACCCTGGATATCTGCACCGCCGCCCATGTGATGGATAACCGGTGCGTGGTCATCCTGAACGATGGCACCGGCCCAGAGGCCCATCTTGATGGCATCGCCCATGTTGGTCATGTTGCCTTCCACGTCTACGTTGGTGAAGAGGCGAACGATACCGTTGTTGATGACAGCCGGGCAGAAATGTTTGACCATGGCTTCATTCTGAGAGTAGTCACCGGTAGCCAGGATCACACCCTTGGAAGCGTTGACACGCATATAGGTACCTTCCTTGGCATTGCGAACGTATGCACCGATGCAGCGGCCATCTTCCATGATGAGCTTTTCGCCGAAGCAGCCGTAGTGTGCATCGACACCAGCAGTTACAGCGGCGTCCATGTTCTTGTTTACGTTGACAGCCTGGCTGGGCAGGAATTCAACGGAGGTGGGGTAGCAGGGATACTGCTCCTTGGTCCAGTCATACTTCTCCGGAAGCGGATGGAAGATCGGAATAATGAAGTTATCCTTGCTTTCATCCGGGATAGCGGAACGGGTCTCTTCGGCGAAGTAAAGCTCAGTGTTGGGCTCTACCCACCAGTCGAAAACCTCGCCGATGTTGTTGGCCCACTTACGGAAGATAATCTCCTTGCATTTATAGGAGGATTCTTCCATGTGCAGCTTGGACATTTCATCGATGATCTCCGGAGTGTAGTTGTCACGGCCCCACTTGGCCTGTACGTTACCGTTGATAACAGCGTACTCACCGGAACGACACTGGGGTCCTTCTGCCTTCTCGATGGCGATGACCTTGCCGCCGGCCTCGGCAGCGGAACGGGCGGCAGCTACGCCGGCAACACCCAGACCGATGACCAGAACTTCGCAGTCCAGTGTCTCGGAGCAGTCTGCATCGGTGATGTTGGGAGCTTCGCCCAGCCAATCTTCTGCAACGGCCTCATCGGCAGCGACCACAGCAATACCCTTGGCCTGGTCGATACAGCTCTGGAGAGCTTCCTTGACTGCCTTGGAGGTCAGGGTTGCACCGGAAACACCGTCGATGTCGGCGCTCTGAGCAGCCAGACACTGAGCAACCAGCTCATCGGCAGCTACACCGCCGATGTCCGGTGTTTCTCTGGACACATCCAGAACGATGTCGGTGATGCTGTTTGCATCAAAGGTAGCTGTGACGGTCACGATGTCGATGCCCTGTGCGGTAGCGGTGTAGGTACCCGGGGTGTAGATGCCGGCTGCTTCGGTTTCAGCGGCACTGACAAGACCCGGCATCATGCTCATGCCCGCGATGCTGGCTGCTCCGGCGGCAAGGCCCTTCATGAAGTCACGACGTGAAATAGATTTTCCCATAATGATACGTCCTTTCTTAATATGTTTGATGATCATGAGTATGAATCTCTGATCATAACTCTGCATAAAGTATAGAGTGGCTGGTGGGCATTATCCAATTCAAGTTCGTGGCAAGGCTATAAAAAACTTTTATGGGCTGGAAGCTTCGTGGTATAATAAGCTGAGTTATAGAAGAGGGATGCATAGGATGAGGTTGTACAGGAATGAATGAACATCAGATCAAATGCTTTTTAAAGGTAGTGGATGAGGGAAGCTTCTCAAAGGCGGCTGCAGGAATGCATCTGTCTCAGCCGGCGATCACACATCAGATCGCGGCACTGGAAAGGGAACTGGATGTGACCTTGTTTCGTCGCCATTCGGCAGGAGCGGAGCTGAGCGAGATGGGACAGCGGTTTTTGCCAGCCGCTCGTTCGCTGCAGGCGGCCTTTGGAGGAGCCAGAGCCAGTGTGCAAAAGCAGTTTGACCAGGATACGCCCTTTGTTCTGTCAGTGCCCCGGGCTATGATGATGAATACGGCGGTGTACCAGACGCTGATGCATCGGTTTTCCGAGCGGTTTCCAGAACTGGCCGTGGAGGTTCGTGAAATCGAGGATGATACGGCGGTGTATCATCATCTGAAGTCGGATGTGGACTGTGTGATCACGATGGATCTGGGAGAGGCGATGCCGGGGCGCAGTGAAATGAAGGCGTTTCCGCTTTTTCGATCACAGTGCTGGATCGCCATGGGAAAAAGCAGTCCCTTGTATCCGAAGGAACAGGTAACAATGGAAGATCTGGTGGGACAAAAGCTATATTATGCAAGGTATGAACGTTTTTTTGTGCGTATGGTGAAGGCGAATCTGCCTGGCAGTCATTTTCTTAGTTTTCTGGAGACTACCACCCCTCTGACAGCGGCTCATTCCATGCTGGCCGGTAAGGCCTGCTTTGTCAGTCCGACCGGGGGTGAGTACTACGGCGCGGAACATCTGGCCAGTCTGAAGCTGGAGAGGGAACTGCCCTATACCTGTGCCTTTTTCCTGCGAAGCCGGATGGATGCGGCGATGGAGGCGATCGCGGAGGAGATACAGGCGGCCCATCGTTAAAAAAGTGATGACAGTTAGTAGGAATAGATTATAATGAAAGGAGTAATTACGAGGGGGCGAAGCGCAGAACATGTATAACCGACAGATCGATACGTTTTTAAAGGTGGCCGAGACCGGAAGCTTTTCAAAGGCAGCCCAGGCGGCCTATATCAGTCCGGCTGCGGTAATCCAGCAGATCAATGCGCTGGAGAAAAATCTTCAGACGGAGTTGTTTCGCCGTACGAAGCAGGGAGTGACGCTGACGGAAGCCGGCGTATACTTTCGCAGTGAGGCCATGGAATATGTGCGAAGAGACCGGGAGATCCGGCAGAAGCTGGCCGAGATCGCCGGCCAGGAGAACTCCTTCCGTGTGGGCATTTCCATGTTTCAGAAGGCCAGACTGGCACTGGATCTGTGGGCTTTGTTTTCGGTCTCCGACAGCTCCCTGGACCTGAAGCTGGTGAATGTGTCTGCGGGCGGCATGCAGGCCGATCTGATCGAAGGCGTCGGCGACGGTCAGCACTGGCAGCAGGAGATGGAGTTTTTCAAGATCTGTGATGTGCCGATGGGGATCGGCATACCCCGGGGGCATAGAATGTACGCGCAAAGCAGCGTGACGATGGAGGAGCTTAAGGGGCAGACGGTGCTGCTGCCGGGAAACGGTGCTTCACCGGAGCTTCAGGCGCTTCAGGGAAGATTGCGCAAGGCAGGCGTACTGATCCGGGAGATCGGGCAGTATGATCAGTCGGTGGTCTGGGACTGCAGCTGCAACCTGTGTCTGGTGGCGGCGCCGCTGTGCATGCGGGATGTGCTGTCGGAGCTGGCGATGGTACCCTGTCCGGAACTGGGAAGCATTCCCTATGGCTTCTTTGTAAGACGGGAAGCTACAGCGGCCGTGCGGGAGTTTCTGGAATTTACCAGAGGGGTATACAACGGCACCATTGATACCGGGATGATCCCGGTTTTGGAGTAAAATGGCATGTCTGCGACTTCGCGCGGGGCAGGAGTGCGAAGAGCGATTTATGATAATCCGGTGAGTTGAAAGCTTCGGCGGCGAGTGTTGCATAATGGAAAAATAAACATGTATGGGAGTGCAGGTATCTTGTAAGATTAAACTTATAAGATGCCTGCTTTTGTTAATAGCTTTTTCTCACAAGGCAAATTATCCTTTGCGGAAGGGGACCGGAGGCCGATATAATACGGTTGATTTGATTGTATATCAGAAGGGAGGAAAAGCGGCGAATGAAGATTGGATTACCTGAACTGCTGGTGATCTTTATCGTTGCTCTCGTGATCCTGGGACCGGACAAGCTTCCATATTATGCAAAGAAGTTGGGTGAGGCCATGGGTCAGTTCAAGAAATATGCCAATGAGGCAACGAAGGAGATCCGCGAAAATGTGGTAGAACCGCTGGAGGAAGCACAGCGTCCCCTGAAGGAGGCCATGGAGCCCTTTGCGGAGACCGAAAAGGAGATCAACGACAGCCTGAAGGAGCTGAAGAAATCTGTTTCGGATATTGGAAAGGCAAAGCCGGCGGAGAGCAAAAAGAGTGAGCCGGTGAAGGAAGAAGAGGCGGAAGCAGAGACTTTGGCAGAGGCAGCACCGGAAGCTGAGGAAGAAAAGACTTCGGTGGAAGATAAGACAGATGCTGAAGGAACACAGACGGCAGCGGCAGAGCCGACCGGAGATGAAGAAGACAGTGCTCAGTTATAAAGCTCATAGGGAAATAACTGAAAGAACAAAGCCAATCAGGTATGAGAAGCCCCTGCGGCAGTCATCGTTCTTAAAGGTACTTCGCAAAGTGGACTTCATTATTACATAACTCGAAGAAAATGGTTTAGAAACAGGAGGATTAGAAATGAAACTTGGTACCACTGAATTATTAGTTATTCTGGCAATTGTTGTTCTTGTTCTGGGACCGACTCAGATTCCGAAGCTGACCAGGATGTTCGGAAAGAGCATCAAGAGCTTCAAGGAAGGCGTTGGTGCAGACGAGGAGAAAAAGGAAAAGGAAGCATCGGAAGATTCTGAATCATGATTGGTAAGAAACGAAACAAGACAAATAACGGAGAGAACCCGGAAAAGAATCTTCCTCTGTCGGGACATCTGCGGGAGCTGCGTAACCGCGTAGTGATCTGTCTGGTCTCGGTGATCGGCTTCTTTCTGCTGGGACTAAATCTGGCGCCGAACTTCGTCAATCTGCTGACGGACATCGGTACACAGTATGGGTATCAGTACGTATACATTGCTCCCCAGGAGCTTCTGATGCAGTACTTTTCGGTGGCCCTGCTGCTCAGCGTGGTCTTTTCCCTGCCGCTGATCCTGTATCATGTGTGGGCTTTCGTTCAGCCGGGCATGAAGAAGAATGAGAATTCTCTCTTTCTGATCACGCTGGTGTTTGGCCTGATCTGCTTTGTAATCGGTATCCTGTTTGCCTATAAGATCATGCTCCCCTTCATGCTGCGCTTCCTGATCGAGGTGAGCCTGGGAAGTGATATTACAGCTCAGATCAGCGTGCAGAACTACGTACAGTTCCTGCTGACCATCTTTATGATCTTTGGTATTGTCTTCGAGCTGCCGGTGGTGTCGGTGCTGCTGACCCAGCTGGGACTTTTGAAGGTATCCTGGATGAAGAAGGGAACCAAGCTGGTGATCGTCCTGATCTTCTTTGTGGCCGCGATCATTACCCCGCCGGATATCGTCTCCCAGATCATGGTGGCGATACCGATGATCGGACTATATGAGCTGTCCATTGCGCTTTGCAGCGTGCTTCTGAAGCTGAAGCGAAAGAAGAAGGCGGAGGAAGAAGAGGAAGAGTAGAGGCGAAGTGTTCGCTTACTTTAAAATCGATATGAAAAATATGAGGCGGTCGTGCTGTTAAAGGCATGACCGCTTTTCTGTTCCGAGTAGATCTGAAACGCATGACTGAGGCGGGGGCCGTGCCTGAGACAGAACGACCTCGTCAAGCACCTTTGCAGGAGCTGCACCTGAACTGTCTAAAAAAGGTATGCCTTTCGAAATATTCTGCGAAACGGAAAAAACCAGCCAGGGTTTGGTATAATAGCATGGATCAAGGAGGTGGCTGACGTGATGAAGAAGGTACTGCGTATTCTGGCTGTGGTGCTGGCGGCATTGGCCCTGCTGGCGGCCGGGCTGTATCTGTATATGTCCGGAAGGACCAACTACGTGTCCGATAATCAGGTTCAGCGGCAGGAGGATGGAAACGGGCAGAAGGCAGATGATGTTGGGAAGCTGGATAAGCTGTCTGTGGGAGAGCAGGCGGGGCTGACGGAAGAGACAGAAACCGAAAGTGAGGAACCGCCCTTTGTATATGACCTGACAAAGGTAAAGCAGCCCGCGGAAGCAGCCCTGGCGGACTGCTATACCATGCTGATCATCTGCGGAGATTCGGTGGAGGAGCAGCATGAAAACGGAGATCTGCGAAAGGATGCAGAGGGCATCATCCTGATGACCATCAATCATCGGATCAAGGAGATGTTCTTTACAACGCTGCATGCGGATCTGTATGTTGAGATCCCGGATGCGGGTGAGGGCCGTTTGGGACATGCCTATGCGGTGGGAGGCGGACCGCTTCTGACGGAGACGATCCGAACGAACTACGGCATCGACATTGGAAACTATGCCATGATCAGTCTGCGGGATGTGGCCCGTGAACTGGAAATGGAAGAGTTTGAGGACATGGACATCAGCCGGGACGGCCTGGATGTGGTGGAGAAGCTGATCTATTCGCTGAATTACGACAATCCTCTGCAGGTGGCAGCGGCCTTAAACCGGATCCTTGCCTATGTCACCCACAACATGACCGTGCAGGATATCGCGGAGCTGACACTGCAGATTCCGGTGGTGTTGCCCTATTATTCCGAGAAGCTGCGGATCCCGCAGGACGGCGAGTATGTGGAACGGGATGGCTATCTGCTGGCGGAGCCGGGGGAGATGAGCCGGATGCTGCAGGAAAAGCTGTATGCGGGATGAATAAAATATAGAAAACACGAATATATTAAAGGAAAATAATTTATTATTTTATCTTATCCTTTGCATGGTATACTTCGAGAAAGGGAAGCTTCATTACAGTTTGCTGTGTGGACTGTAACAAAGCAGCCATGTTTGGAAAGATCAGAATGTGGTGGAACGGCTGCTGGAGAAATGGTCAGCAAGCCGAGGGTTCCTGATCCTATTGCTCAGAGAGGTTTTGACAATGGCAGTAAGATTTTTGATAGCAGGTGACAGGGCGGTTTCCGTAGAGTTCGGAAGCGAGATCAGCCTTGAGATCAATGCGAAAGTGCGTATGCTGAAGAATGAGCTGGAAGAAGATCCGATTGAAGGTGTGACTGAAACGGTACCGACTTATTCGTCGCTGATCGTCCATTACAGGCCGGAGATCATTCGCTTTGATCCGCTGGTAAAGGAACTGGAAAAAAGAATTGGCACCATGAAGGATGTGACTGCCGGGAAAAAGATCATCAAGGAAATTCCGGTACTCTATGGAACGGAACTGGGTCCCGATCTGGAGGAATGTGCACGGCTGGAAGGTGTTTCACCGGAAGAGATCATTCGCATGCACAGCGAGCATGAGTACTATGTGTACATGCTGGGATTTGCGCCGGGCCATCCGTATATGGCACGCTTTGATGAACCGTTTCACTTCAAGCGCAGACCGGAACCGCGGGTAAAGATTCCCGGGCGTTCCATTGTTGTACAGCTTAATCTTTCGGACCTGATTCCTTTCGATCAGCCCTGTGGCTGGAATATAATCGGCTCAACGCCCCTTGATATCTTTAATTTTTCCAAGGAGGATCCGTTCCTGGTGCAGGCCGGTGATTGGGTACGTCATGTGCCGGTTACACGCAATGAGTATGAGCAGATCCGCAGGGATGTTGAACGCGGAACCTATGTAGTTAAAACAATTGAAAAGGCGGTTGAAGTATGAGTATAGTAGTTGAAAATGGCGGCATGCTCACTACCGTTCAGGATGAAGGTCGTTTCGGGTATCAGCAGTATGGTGTTTCGCCATCGGGCCCCATGGACAGCCGGTCTTTTCATATCGCGAATATTCTGGTGGGTAATGACCGGGGAGAAGGGGCATTGGAGGTTACCTTTATGGGGCCGACCCTTCGCTTTACGAGAGCCAATGTGATCGCTGTGACGGGAGGAGATCTTAGTCCCTGCCTGAATGGCGAGCCGCTTTCGATGTATCGGGCGGTTGCCGTAACGAAAGGGGATGTGCTTTCCTTTGGCGGAATGAAGAACGGATGCCGTGCCTATATTGCTTTTGCAGGGGGGTTGGATGTGCCGTTGGTCATGGGAAGCAAGTCAACCTTGCTTCGTTATCATCTGGGCGGTGTGGAAGGCAGAAAGCTGGAGAAAGGCGATGAGATTGCGTTCTGCAGTCCAAGGGCTTCTCTGCCGGAGATGGAGAAAAGATGGGCACCGCAGGAGGTATTCCCGACCGGTGAGGTGGTACTTCGGGTCATCACCGGACCACAGGATGACGAATTCACATCCGATGGACTGCATCAGTTTTTCTGGCACAGCGGTGTAATCACCAATGAGTTTGACCGGATGGGCTGCCGGCTGGAGACGGATCCGATTGAACATAAGGGAGATGGCAACATCAACACAGATGGTATTTCCTTCGGTTCGATACAGGTTCCGACGAATGGCAAACCGATCATTATGCTGGCTGATCGTCAGAGCACCGGCGGTTATGCCAAGATCGGTACGGTGTCATCAGTGGATCTTCCTCTGCTGGCACAGAGCATGCCGGGTATGAAAGTGCGATTTATTCGGATCTCGCTGGAACTGGCGCAGGATTTGTACATACGGGAATTGGAAATGTACAGGCAACTGGAGCAGAGTTTGCAGGTATAATATTTACAGGTACTTCACGTTTGGTTTAACATAAAGGAGGACAGCATGAAAATTGTAGTATTGGATGGTTACACGGAAAACCCGGGAGATCTGAGCTGGAGCGGACTGGAAGCTCTGGGTGAACTGACGGTTTACGACAGAACATCTTATGTAGATGCGCCGATCATTGCAGAAAGAATTGGCGATGCAGAGATCGTTGTCATGAACAAAACTCCGATTACAAAAGAGACCCTGGATAAATGCCCGAATATCAAGCTGATTGCAGTTCTGGCTACCGGATATAATGTAGTGGATTATGAGTACGCAAAGGAAAAGGGCATTCCGGTTGTGAATGTTCCGACCTATGGAACCCAGATCGTTGGTCAGTATGCGGTTGGCCTTCTGATGGAGATCTGCTCCCATTACGGACATCATGCCCAGACGGTTGCTGAGGGCAAGTGGGAAAACAATGCAGACTGGTGTTACTGGGATTATCCGATGATCGAACTGTATGGCAAGACGGCAGGTATCATTGGTCTTGGACGTATCGGTCAGGCAACGGCAAAGATTCTGAATGCGATGGATATGAAGGTTTTGGCTTATGATGCGTTCCAGACAGAAAGCGGCAAGCAGCTGGCTGAGTATGTAGAGCTGGATGAGCTGCTGGCAAAATCGGATGTGATCTTCCTGCATTGCCCGCTCTTCCCGTCCACCGAAGGTATCATCAACAAAGATAATATTGCCAAGATGAAGGATGGCGTCATCCTGATCAACAACAGCCGTGGACAGCTGGTAGTAGAACAGGATCTGGCCGATGCTCTGAACAGCGGCAAGGTATATGCGGCCGGCCTGGATGTTGTATCCACTGAGCCGATCAAGGGTGACAATCCGCTGCTGAAGGCTAAGAACTGCTTCATTACCCCGCATATTTCCTGGGCAGCACAGGCATCCCGTCAGAGAATCATGGACATTACGGTAGATAACGTGAAGGCTTTCCTGGCAGGAGAACCGGTAAACGTCGTAAATAAATAATCCCCCGGGGAGTCGGGATCGAAGAAGGAGCTGACGCGAGCGGCGGTTTGCGTCAGCTCTGACTCTATCCGCAGGATGTAGCGTTGTGATATGTCAAAGCCTTACGATGGTTCGGCGGCGAGAGCCGACGGGTGAGGTGTCTGGTAATAAGGAGAAAAAGCTATGTATCAGATCGATTTGAACAGTGATATGGGGGAAAGCTTCGGAGCGTACAGGCTTGGCGGAGACGAAGAACTCATTAAATATGTGACCAGTACCAATGTGGCCTGCGGTTATCATGCTGGAGATCCTATGGTCATGGCCAAAGTAGTAAAAATGGCAAAAGAACGCGGCGTGGCGGTGGGTGCCCACCCGGGATATCCGGATCTGATGGGGTTTGGACGTCGGAAGATGGTACTCAGCTTCGATGAGGTGAAAAATTACATGAAGTATCAGATCGGTGCACTGCAGGCGTTTGCCACCGCAGAAGGACTGAAGCTGCAGCATGTGGCGCCTCATGGTGCGCTTGGCAATCTTTGCCAGGATGATCGGGAAACATCCCGTGCCATTTGTGAAGCGGTGTATGAGATCGATCCGGAGATCATGATCTTTTACTGTGCCGGTGCGGTGTTAGGTGAAGAGGCTGAAAAGATCGGCCTGAAGACGGCATCGGAGATTTTCGTGGACCGCGCCTACATGGATGATCTGTCACTGGTTCCAAGAAAAATGGAAGGTGCTATGATCACGGATGAGGATTTCGCAATAGAGCGCTGTATTCGTATGGTCAAGGAGGGAAAGGTAACCTCCATCAACGGCAAAGAGCTGGATATCAAGGGCGATACGCTCTGTGTACACGGAGACGGACCGAAGGCATTTGCTTTTGTAAAACGGATCCGGGAAGCCTTTGAAAAAGAAGGTATTGTGGTCAGAAGCTTCCGGTAAATGATTGTGGGTTTACATGGAAGCGGAACGGAAAAGGATAGTAGCCATTCACAGGTGAGGGACAGCTGGTCGATGCACGACTGAATGGAGCATAATTTCATGATGGATATCTGTGAAAACAGGTATCCATTTTTGATTCTGCATAAAAACAAAGTTTAAACCAACACTATCCGGATTGACATGTGTGGGAAAATAGGTATAAACAGAAATAAATATGTCTGAAACACAGAAATAAATGTTGAAAAGCACAGAAACGCGTGGTAGAATTTGCCTAGATAGAAAAAACGGCGTATTTCACAGGGAGGTAGAATACGATGAAAGCACTGGCAAGATTTGGTAAAGCATTTGGCGGATACAAGCTGATCGATGTTCCGGTACCGGTATGCGGACCGAACGATGTAGTGATCGAAATCAAGGCGGCGGCCATCTGCGGAGCAGACATGAAGCATTTCAAGGTAGACAGCGGATCGGATGAGTTCAATTCTATTCGCGGCCATGAATTTGCAGGTGAGATCGTTCAGGTTGGCGAAAATGTGAAGGACTGGAAGGTAGGACAGAGAGTTGTTTCGGACAACAGCGCCCATGTCTGCGGTGTTTGCCCGGCTTGCGAACGCGGTGATTTCCTCTGCTGTGAAAGTAAAATCAACCTTGGTCTGGATAATAACACCTGGGGTGGTGGTTTCTCGAAATATTGCCTGGTTCCGGGCGAGATCCTGGCCATTCACAAGCATGCACTCTGGGAGATACCGGAAAATGTCAAATATGAAGAAGCCGCTGTGCTTGATCCGATTTGTAATGCCTACAAAGCCGTGGCTCAGCAGTCTCATCTGCTTCCGGGTCAGGATGTTGTAGTATTTGGAACCGGCCCGCTTGGATTGTTCGCAGTACAGATCGCTAAGATCATGGGTGCGGTGAATATCGTTATGGTAGGACTGCAGGAGGATACCAAGGTACGCTTCGGTATTGCTAAGGAACTGGGTGCAACCCACTGTGTGAACGGTTCTACCGAGGATGTTGTGGCAAGATGTACCGAGATTTGCGGAAGAGACAATCTGGGTCTGGTGATCGAGTGCTCTGGTGCCAACATTGCACTGAAGCAGGCTATCGAAATGCTCAGACCGAACGGAGAAGTGGTTCGCGTAGGCAGGGGCTTCAGACCTCTGGAGTTCTCAATCAATGATATTACATCCTGGAATAAGAGCATCATTGGTCATATGGCTTATGACTCCACTTCCTGGAGAAATGCGATCCGTCTGTTGGAAAGCGGTGCGATCAAGGTGCAGCCGATGATCACTCACAGAATGGGACTTTCCCATTGGGAAGAAGGCTTCCAGGCCATGGCCGATAAGGAAGCAATCAAAGTAATCTTTACCTACGATTTTGAGGACTAAGCGATAGAGAGAAAGATTTGTTGATGGCTGGACGCGAAGAGGGTCCGTCCGGCCTCGCAAGTCGCATTCGTTTCGGGAGGAAGAAATGAAGAATACGGAAGCAATTCTCGTAACACCGGGTCTGATGAAGATCCAGGATGCACCGATGCCGGTGCCCGGAGATGACGAGATCGTTCTGAAGGTTGAATATGTGGGTATGTGCGGATCGGATATTCATGGATTTGAAAGCGGTCCGTTTATTCCGCCGAAGGATCCGAACCAGAAGATTGGCTTGGGACATGAATGTGCCGGTACGGTCGTTGAGGTTGGATCCAAGGTCAAGAAGATCAAGGTGGGCGACCGGGTCAACATTGAACCGGGTGTACCCTGCGGTAAGTGTAAATTCTGCCTGGAGGGTCATTACAATATTTGTCCGGATGTGGATTTCCTGGCAACGCAGCCCAACTATAGAGGTGCGCTGACAAATTATATCAAGCATCCGGCATCCATGACCTATAAGCTGCCGGACAACATGGATACCATGGAAGGCGCCCTGGTTGAACCGGCTGCTGTTGGTATGCATGCAGCGCTGGAAGCAGGAGCAAAGCCGGGCAAAAAGATCGTGATTTTGGGAGCCGGCTGCATTGGTCTGATGACACTGCAGGCCTGCAAGAGCATGGGCGCATCTGAAATCGTGGTGGTGGATGTGTTGCCGAAGCGTCTGGAATTGGCAAAGAAGCTTGGGGCGATGGAAACCATCAATGGAAAGGAAGAAGATACCGTAGCCAGAACAAAGGAAATTCTTGGTGAATGGGGTGCTGACATTGTATTTGAAACCGCCGGTAGTCCTTATACGGCTAAACAGACCACGCAGCTGGTTATGCGCGGCGGTAAGATCATGATCGTCGGGACGGTACCGGGAGATGTTCCGGTGAACTTCCTGAGCATCAACCGTGAGGTTCAGATCCAGACGGTATTCCGTTATGCCAACAATTATCCGATGACCATCGATGCTATTTCTTCGGGACGGTTTGACGTCAAGTCGATGGTAACGGACATTTATGAATATGAGGATGTGCAGCGGGCCTTTGAAGAAGCGCTTAGCAGAAAAGCGGACATCGTAAAGGGCGTTATCAAAATGCCGGAATAGACCATATACATTGGCAGATGAATAAATGTTGGAAATAATGGGGCTAAGGTACGATTTTGTTTGGTATGTAAGGCCTCGCAGGTCTGCAGATAAGGTGGCAGACTATATATGCAAATGGTAATAAGTTATTCTGAGTAAGGAAGGGAAAGATATGTTAGCAAACATCAGATATTGGGAAGAAAAGGCAAAAGCAGGGCATTATGCTATTCCGCATTTCAATGTATGGAATGCAGAAATGCTGATGGGCGTCATCGATGCAGCCGAGGAACTGCGTGCACCGGTCATCATTTCCTTTGGTACCGGTTTCACAGGAAATACGGTGTTCGAAGATTTCTGCTGGATGATGGTATCCATGGCTAAAAAAGCAACGGTTCCGGTCATCACCCACTGGGATCATGGCCGCAGCATGGAGATCGTACAGAACGCATACAAGCACGGCATGAATTCAGTCATGCGTGATGCATCTGCATTCGATTTCGAGGAGAACATCCGGCTGACCAAGGAAGTTGTAGACTATTTCCACCCGCTTGGCGTGCCGGTAGAGGCAGAGCTGGGGCATGTGGGAAATGAGACGGTTTATGAGGAAGCGCTGGCTCACTATCAGTATACCGATCCGTCTCAGGCGGCCGAGTTTGTTGAGAGAACCGGTTGTGATTCCCTGGCGGTTGCTATCGGAAATCAGCATGGTGTGTACACCTCTGAGCCGAAGCTGAATTTTGAGGTGGTTGAGAAGGTTCGCGATGCTGTATCGGTTCCGCTGGTACTTCATGGAGCATCCGGTATCGGTGACGACGATATTCGTACAGCCATCAGCCTGGGTATCACCAAAATCAATATCCACACCGAGCTTTGCCAGGCTGCGATGGATGCAGTAAGAGCAAACGCAAATGAACCGTTCCTGGCAATGGAACGTGCTGTTCGTGCGGCTGTAAAGCAGAGAGCAGTTGAAAAGATCCTTCTGTTTGGCGCTGACGGAAAAGCTGAATAAGATATTGAAACATCCTGACATTGAAGGGAGAATGAAACATGAAGACAGTAAAAATCGGATCACTGGACAAGCCGATCTCTAAGATGGGTCTGGGAGCCTGGGCCATTGGAGGTGGTTCGGCCTGGGGCGGAGATAAGGATAAGGCAACTTCGATTGCAGCAATTCAGGCAGCACCGTCTCTGGGCGTAAACCTGATCGATACAGCACCGGGCTATAACTTCGGAAACAGCGAGTGTATCATCGGTGAAGCGCTGAAGGGGATGAACCGTGAAGATGTAGCCATTACCACCAAATTTGGTGTAGTATGGGACAGAGAGGGTTCTCTTTTCAACAAGGTAAATGGACGCCAGCTCTACTGGAATCTTTCAAAGGAATCGATCCTGGATGAGGTGGATAAGTCTCTGGAGCGGCTGGGTGTAGATTACATTGATATTTATATGTCCCACTGGCAGTCGGTTGAGCCCTTCTTTACTCCAATCGAGGAGACGATGGACGTGCTCAATGAACTGAAGGCACAGGGCAAGATCCGTGCGATCGGTGCGGCGAATGTGACACCGGAGCAGGTGGAGGAGTATCTGAAATGGGGCAGCCTGGATATCGTGCAGGCGAAGTATTCGGTGCTGGACAGAGGTATCGAGGAGACTCTGCTTCCAATCTGCAAGGAACATGGTGTGGCGCTGCAGGCTTATTCTCCGTTGGAGATGGGGCTGCTGAGCGGTGCTCTTCCGAGAGATTACAAACCGGTTGGTGCACAGATTCCGAAGAAGTGGTTCCAGCCGGAAAATATGCCGCGTGTATTTGATTTCCTGGATGAGCTGAAGCCACTTACGGAGAAATATGATTGCGCAATCGCAGATATCTGTATGGCATGGATTCTGGCACAGGATGAAAAGGTTCTGCTGCTCAGCGGATCTACAACGACAGATCACCTGAGCAAAAATGTGAAGTGTACTCAGATCGAGATGAGTGCTGAAGATGTTGCTTTGATCCGGGAGATGGCGGAAGCTCTCGACAAGTAGAATACTCCATATCTTTTGTTGAATGGGATGATGAATGAGGGAAGAAAGGGCTGTTTTAGACAGCCCTTTCTTAGAAGGATAAAGAGGGTTGGATATGAGCGAGAATAGTAAAAATGGGATCGTGATCGTAGGAGCTGCGCATATGGATCTGCAGGTTTTCCCTGTGAACCGCACTCTTTTGGATGTGGCATCCTTTCCTGCGCAGAAGATGGTCTGGTCTGTTGGAGGAGATGCCATTAATGAGGCAACGATCATTACCAGAATGGGACATCCGGTGAAGCTGATCAGCTGTTTTGGCGATGATATGATCGGTTCGATGATTCTGGAGCATTGTGAGAAGAACGGAATAGACACTTCTCATATTAAGCTGGATAAGGATAAGATCACCGGCATAAACATTGGCCTGATCGGGGAAGATGGTGAGAGAACCTTTATCAATAACCGCAGCGGCAGTATCTGGACCTTCGAGCCGGAGGATGTAGATCTGGACGCTGTGAAGGATGCAAAAATTCTGTGTTTTGCCAGCATTTTCAATAATCCGCAGCTGGATGAACGACTGATGATTCCGCTTTTTGAAAAGGCAAAATCTCAGGGAATGATCATCTGCGCCGATATCGTCGGAGCAAAGAAGGGAGAAACACTGGAAGACATCCGAAAAGCACTGTCTTATGTGGATTATTTCTTCCCGAATTATGATGAGGCAAAGGAGATCACCGGGCAGGATGATCCGGAGGCAATCGCAGATGTATTGCTGTCTCTGGGGGTTAAGAATGTACTCCTGAAGATTGGAAAAAAGGGATGCCTTGTGAAAAATGCAGAGGAAAGCTTTGTGGTTCCGGGATATCCGCATTCGAATTGTATTGATACGACCGGAGCTGGTGATAATTTTGCCGCGGGCTTTATCAGCGGACTGCTGGAAGGAAAGAGCCTGAAAGAGTGTGCACAAATGGCAAACTGTGTTGCATCCATTGCGGTGGAAGAGGTTGGTGCTACCGATGGTGTGAAGAACCGTGCACAGGTGGAGAAGCGTTTTGAAGCCTATTTGAAAGCTGTGCAGGAATAGAAACAATGTTAGAGAGGTGCTTATGGAACAGAGGAATCGACTGGAAGTGATTCGACAAGTACTTCGAAGAAATAAGCGGGTTATAGTCACCGAGTTAAGCCGAGAAATGGAGGTGACACCGGAAACGATTCGACGTGACTTGGAAAAACTGGAAAAGGAAGGGATTCTTACCAGGATTCATGGAGGGGCCATCCTTAAAGAGGAAGTCATACAGGAGAAGATCAGTTTTTGTCTGCGGGAACAGACGAATGTGGAGAGTAAAGAGATCATCGCAAAGCTGGCGGCAGATCTGATTCCGATGGGGGCCTGTGTCGGCTGTGATGCCAGTTCTACGGCTGTGAAATTTCTGCATGAGATCAGAGAACGCAGCGACGTGTTGGTATTAACCAATTCTGCAAAAGCAATCATTGAAATGGCAGACACAAAATTCAAGCTTTTGTCCACAGGAGGATATGTTAACCGGCAGTCTTATTCCATGCAGCGTGGTCAGGCTCGCAGTATGCTGCAGAATTATCACATGGATCTTGTGTTGATCAGCTGCAAAGGTCTTGGATGGGATGGAGGAATTTATGATTCTCATGAATCGGAAATAGAGGTGAAACGCTGCCTGATCGAACGTGGCAGACAGGTTATTCTCATGCTGGATCATACCAAATTTGGTAATACAGCCTTTTCGAGACTGGGCGGACTGGAAGCGGTTGATATGGTGATCACCGACCGGGAACCGGACAGGGAATGGATGGAGATCTTCGAAAAATACCGGATAACGGTCCGGTATCCGAAACAAACAGATGTAAAGTCGGATTGAGTTTAAACAAAGAAAAAACAAACAAAAATTATACTATGATGTTGGCAAAAACTTTAGAAAATGTTGGAAACCAACAAAATAACTTGCGAAACACGAATTTTCATGGTAAAATCAAATAAAAAAGAAAGGAAGGGATTTGCTAATGAGTATGTTTCTTCAGACCGTTTACGAGGGTATCATCAACGGTTCGTCTCTAGCCCTGGTTGCCATGGGTATTGCACTGGTGTGGGGCGTGATGGGTATTCTTAGCTTCTCGCAGGGCGAGTTCCTGATGATCGCCATGTTCACGGCGTACTACTTAAATCTGTATTTGGGGCTCGATCCGATCGTGTCACTGCCGATCTGTATGGTGGTCATGTTTATTATCGGCTTCTTTATCTACAAGGTGATCATTGCACGAGCACTCAAAGGCCCGGTTCTGGGACAGCGACTGATCACATTTGCACTTAGTATGGTTCTGATCAATCTGGCTCTGCTGTGCTTCAAGGGAGATTTCCGACTGGTCCAGAATGTGGCTATTGATGGAACGATCGATCTGGGTGTTGTGATCATTGCAAAGAACAAGCTGGTTCCGTTTGTGATTTCGGTATGTGTTGCCGGCTTCATGTTCTGGTTCCTGAATAAGACCAGAATTGGTAAAGCCATTCGGGCAACATCCATGAACAAGACGGCGGCAGGTCTGGTGGGTATCGACTCTGAAAAGGCATATGCATTGGCATTTGGTCTTTCCGCAGCCATTGCAGGAGCAGCAGGCTGTGCACTTACGTATTACTACTACATTTATCCGAATGTAGGTGCAAACTTCCAGCTGTTTGGTTTCATCGCTGTTGTTATGGGCGGCTTCGGAAGCATCCCGGGCGCGCTGGTTGGCGGTCTGATCATGGGATTGGCAGACTCTCTCACGGGCGTATACTTCAGTCCATCTTTCAAATACGTTGGTATCTGTGTAGCATTCCTTCTGATCGTACAGTTTAAACCCAAGGGATTGTTTGGAGGTAAGTAAGATGAAAAAGCAGATTGTTAATAATAAGAAATGGTTTATTGGCTTGCTTGCCTGTCTTGCGTTTGCAATGCTCTTTCCTCAGGTGGTGAGAATTCCCTTTGTGTGGAACCTTCTGACACTGATTGAGATCTGGTCCATCGTAGGTATGGGCTGGAACGTAATCGGTGGTTACTGCGGCCAGGTTTCCAATGGTCACAGCATGTATTTCGGTATCGGTGCTTATACGGTAGCAGTTATGTGCCAGTATTGGAAGATCCCGCCGTGGGTTTCCATTTGGGTAGGCGCTTTGATCTCAGCTTGTGTAGCTTTTATTGTTGGTAAGCCGCTGCTTCGTCTGAAGGGTCATGTGTTTGCTATTTCCACCATGGCACTGGCGGAATGTGCCCGCATCATTTTTATCAACTGGAAATGGGTTGGCGGAGCGACCGGTATTTTTATTAGAGCCAAAAATGTGAATGAATACTTATACATGCAGTTCAAGCAGCCGCTGAAATACTACTACGTGTATCTGATCTTTGTAGTGCTGATCCTGGTTCTGATCAAACTGCTGGATAAGTCCAAGTTTTTCTATTACCTGAGAACGATCAAGGGTAATGAGATGGCAGCAGAGAGTGTTGGCATCAATGCAGCCAAGTATAAGAATCGTGCATATATGCTCAGTGCAGCTATCGTAAGTATCGGCGGAAGCCTTTATGCACAGTTTGTTCTCTACATTGATCCGTCGGTACTGATGACACTTAACATCTCTATGATGATCGTACTTACGGCTGTTATGGGTGGTGTTGGAACGGTTGAGGGAGCGATCCTTGGTGCAATCGTTCTGCAGACGATTTCTGAATATTCCCGAGTATATCTTGGAATGTTCGGTGGCCTGGACCTGATCCTTTATGGAGTGCTTGTAATTCTTATCGTACTCTTCATTCCGGGCGGTATTTTGTCTCTGTTCAGAAAAGAAAAGTCCGGCGAAAAGAAGAAGGCATAGGAGGCGGATTATGGGAAAGATACTTGAAATAAGGAATGCTACAAAGCGCTTTGGCGGTCTGGTCGCAAACGAGAATGTGAGTTTTGATGTCGAAGAAGGAGAAATCGTTGGTGTCGTAGGTCCGAATGGCGCAGGAAAAACAACGTTGTTCAACTCGATCAGCGGAGCTCATCCTTTAACAGAAGGCAGCGTCATTTTTGATGGTAAAGATATCACAAAGATGAAGCCCTATGACATCTGTAAGCTGGGAATTGGAAGAACCTTCCAGATTCCTCAGTCTCTGAATGAACTGAAGGTATTTGAAAATGTTCTTGTCGGTGCGCTTTGCAAGAGAAACGACATGGAAGAGGCCCTGGCTCATGTGGATGAGATCCTTGAATTGTGCGGCATCAGTGATATGCGAGACATGCTGGCGAGCAAACTGAATGTTCCGCAGAAGAAGAGACTTGAAATTGCGCGGGCAATGGCGACCGATCCGAAGCTTTTGCTCCTGGATGAAACCATGGCCGGTCTGACTGCGACCGAACGTAAGGAAGCGGTGGAACTGATCCATAAGATCAATAAGAGAGGCGTTGCGATCCTGACGATTGAGCACAACATGGATGTAGTCATGCGTGTATCTCGTCGAGTCGTGGTGCTGGTATCCGGTAAGCTACTGGCCATTGGTACTCCGGAGGAAGTAACTTCAAATCCGGAAGTTATCAGTGCTTATCTGGGAGGAGGTTCGAAGAAGGATGGAGAATAAGAAAGAGATTATTCTTGAGGTCAAAGATCTTGAAGCGGGTTATAACGGGATGAATGTCCTGAATGGCATTTCCTTTACTGCGAAAGAGGGCGAGATCCTTGCGATCCTTGGTTCCAATGGTGTAGGCAAGTCCACTACACTGCGTGCCATTACCGGTACGATCAAGCCCATGGGTGGAAAGGTCTACTATAGGGGAGAGGATATTACCGGAGTTCCTTCCCATAAGCTGGTACCGAAGGGAATCTCAATGGTTCCGGAAGGCCGTATGCTTTTTGCCGGCATGACAGTAGAGGATAATCTTCTGATGGGAGCTTATCTGGAAAAGGATAAAAAGAAGATCAAGGAACGCCTGGATAAGGTCTACAAACTGTTCCCCAGAGTTGAAGAAAGAAAGAAACAGATTGCCGGAACACTTTCGGGCGGTGAACAGCAGATGGTGGCTATTGCCAGAAGCCTGATGTCGGATCCGCAGCTTCTGATCCTGGATGAGCCGTCACTTGGTCTGATGCCTAAACTGGTTCAGGAGATTTTCGAGTTTATCAAGAGTATTGCCAAAACGGGCATTACCATCATTATCGTTGAACAGAATGCTACGGATACGCTGGCTATGTGTGATTACGCGTTTGTAGTACAGAATGGTGAAGTGGTTATTGAAGGCCGTGGCGATGAGCTGCTGACCAATACGGAAGTACAGAGAGCTTATCTCGGAGGCTGAGTAATGAAAGAATCTGTGTATGTGGCGGCAGATATTGGGGCCACAGGCATAAAGCTGGTGGCGGCCGGCTGGGATGGTCGGGAATTAAAGGTGAGGGATACATATTCGGTTCGTCATTATCCGTTAGTGAAAGACGGGCGTGATTATGTGGATATTGAGACAATGCTTCGTGCGATTCGGGAAGGACTCGAAAGGTTTGCGGAAAGATTTCAGCTGATTTCGCTTGGCATTGATACCTTTGGAAACGGCTATGGTGTGCTGGATAAAGCAGGTCGGTTGCTTCTGCTGCCGCATCATTACAGAGATCGCAGAATCGATGGGATCATGGACCATCTTCATGAGCATTATTCGGATTGGGAAATGTATTGTGAGATGGGGAATGTTCCCATCAAAACAAGAGGACTGCTGCACCTGCTGCAGGATGTCCTGGAAGCTTCTCCCAATATTGAAGAAGGGGAAAGACTTCTGCCGCTGCCGAACCTTCTGGAGTATCTCCTGACAGGAGAAATGTGTGCAGAGCGGACGATTGCTTCTGTGCTGTACATGCTCGAGAAGGATGGGCAGGACTGGAACAGAAAGGTATTTCGTGAGCTGGGTATACCGGACAGGCTGTTCATGTTGTTATGTGAGCCTGGAGAGGCTCGAGGCAGAATAAAATCATCCTTTTCAACGGTGGAAGGAATAGCAGGATTACCGGTGATTACAGTGGCCGGGCATGATACGGAAGCGGCTTTGCTGGCCATACCGGATCTGAATGAGAATAAAGCATTTGTGAGCATGGGTACTTCCTTTGTGCTGGGCGCCAGGGTGAAAGAGCCTGTTGTAAATGAATCCAGTTTTCAAAGTGGATTTAAAAACATGCGCGGTGCTTTTCAAACCTATTCTCTTTGTAAGGATGTTCCGGGCTTCTGGATCCTGGAACGATGCATGGAAAGATGGCGCCAGGACATACCGGATCTGAATTATGAGATGGTATGCGAAGCTGTAAAGTCAGCTCCACAGAATTTCTCTTTTATTAATGTCAGCGATGACCGTTTTCGGGTATCTGAAACGGATATTTTAAAAACGATCAGCGATTATTGCCGCGAAACGGGGCAGCCGGAGGTTTCGGGGATGCAGCAGGTTGCCCGATGTCTGTTTGAAAGCTATGCACTTTGCGTGGCCTGGAATATCGGGGAGCTTGAACGAATTACAGGAAAGCATTATGAGCAGATCGTGGCATTGAATGGAGGGGTACAGAATAAACTGCTTCTTCAGATGTTTGCAGATGCTGCAGGTATTTCGGTGGTGGCCGGGAGTCCCTGGGCATCGGCATGCGGAAATCTGCTTCTGCAATTGTATGGAACCAAGGCGATAGGAACAAAGGAAGAGCTGGAGCGCGCGGCATTTGCTTCATGCAGGTTGGAGACTTATGAAAGCAGGCGGTCATTGTATTGGCAGGATCGCATGAAACATATTACAAAATCAGGTTTTTTCGGGAGGCTTTGAGATGGACAAAAGAATTAATACAGCAGTCATGGACGAGATTATGCGTGTCGGATCGGAAATGCAGGAGATGGAGCTTGTCAATACATTTGAAGGTAATCTCTCAATCAGAGAAGGCGATCTGATGTATATCACTCCGGGCCGAACCAGTAAAAAGGCATTGAATCATGATAATATCTGTGTGATCGACCTGGCAAAGGGAGAACAGATCTGGGGAGGTCGTCCTTCCTCGGAAACGATCATGCATAAAGGTGCGTATACGGTAAAAGAGGGTGTGAATGCATGCATTCATTGTCACCCGCCGGTACTGACGGCTTATGCTATGGCGAATAAGAGTATTGAGGTTAAATGCCATCCGGAAATCCTGTTCCATTATCATGATATTCCCTGTACACCCTATGGAAGACCGGGAAGCGAAGAGATCATTGAGAATGCAAGACCGTATCTGCTGCATCGAAATCTTGTATTGATGGCCAATCATGGTGTGTTAAGTATCGGATCGTCTCTGGCACTGGCTTGTCAGCGGATCGTTTCGGCGGAGAAGCTTGGCAAAGAACTGATCTATGCAAATCTCATCGGAGGTACGAAAGATATTCCGGAGCCGGAAATCTACCGTCTGATGGGAAGACCGCTGGATCTGTAATACAGGAGAACGAATATGTATATGAATTTGAACCCGAGAACCATGGGCATGAATAAGTATTCATTCGAAGAGGTTCTGGGAGCAGCCCACAAAGCCGGCTGGCAGGGGATAGAGGTTCCGGCTCATGCCTTCGGCAGTCTGGAGAACGCCAGAGAGCAGGGAAAACGGCTGGCTGATATGGGGATGCGATTCGGTTTGATGATGGCCCCCTGCGATATGTTCAAGGTTGATGATCCAACCTTTGAGGAGGCGTTGGCTCAGTGGGCCAGATGGCTGGAAAGGGCCAAGGCCGCCGGTTGTGACAGTGCGTACAATCATCTGTGGCCAGGATCGGATGACAGGGATTATTCTGAGAATTTTGAATGGTATCATAATCGACTTAAAAAGATCCACCATATCATGAAAGAGAATGGGATCCGTTACGGATTAGAGTATCAGGGACTGCCTACGATCAACCATACTTTCCGCTACCCGTTCATTTGTAATCTGGCAGGTGCGATGGCTTTGGCGGACAGTGTCAGCCATGATATTGGATTTGTGTTTGACTGTATCCACTGGCATACATCCGGTGGTGGAAATAATGATCTTTATCTGTTTTTAAACAATATAGATCGCGTTGTAAATCTTCATTTAGACGATGCTTTTGTTGGCGAATCCACATCGGATTTCATCTTTAAGGAAAGAGCAATGCCCAATGAAACGGGTGTGATCGATTCGACGGCCATTGTCAGAGCTTTTCATGAGAAGGGCTATGACGGTCCGGTCATTGTCGAGCCTATGGCTCCCACAACAGTACGCTACGAAAACATGGATCTGAATGAAGCAGCAAAGGAAGCAGCGCTGTGCCTGGCGAGGATCTTGAAGGAGGGCGGCGTCTTCATAGAATGATTGGCATATGATCGAAAGGTATGCTGATTGAAACTAATAACCAATTTTAAAGGAGGAACAAGATGAACAAAAAAGTATGTGCGCTCGGTTTGGTTGGTGCGATGGCTCTTGGTATGAGCGTAGCTGCAAGTGCAGAAGAAACGATCAAAATTGGTTTCCTGACTCCGATGTCCGGTGCCAATGCAACTTACGGTCTGCAGGTTAAGGCAGCCGGTGAAATGATCGCAGATCTGATCAACAACGAAAATCCGGACATTGCCTTAGCACTGGCTGAGGAAGCCGGTATTCCGAGCCTGGATGGCGCAAAGATCGAGCTGGTATTTGCAGATTCCAAGCAGGATCCCACCACGGCAGCTTCTGAAGCAAAACGTCTGATTACCGAGGAAGGCGTAGTAGCTATGACCGGTCAGTATACCTCCGCAGTAACCAAGGCCGTTGCGGTTGTTACAGAGACCTACGGTATCCCGCTTTGCACAGCAGGTTCTTCACCGTCTCTGACCGATCCGGATACTGATTTTGACTACTATTTCCGTTATGGCTGCAATGATAATACTTACATCGAGGATGCCTACAAATTCCTGGATCAGGAGAATGCAAAAGGCGCTGACCTGAAGACGGTTGCATTCGTATCGGAGGATAGTGAGTTTGGTGCCAATATCCGTATTTCCGAGCAGAACTATGCGGATGTATATGGATACGAAGTAGTAGAGGATATTTCCTACTCTGCATCGGCTACCAACGTTTCTGCCGAGGTTCTGAAGATCAAAGCAGCTAACCCGGATGTTGTGTTCATGGCTTCCTATTCATCGGATGCGATCCTGTTCCTGAAGGGCTTCAAGGAGCAGAACTGGGCACCGAAGATCCTGCTGGGACAGCGCGGCGGCTTCGTGCAGACTGACTTCCTGGATACGATGGCTGGTGATACCGAGTACATCTATACAACGGCTGGCTGGTCCACCGACCTTACCAACCCGGCAACCGCACAGCTGGTTGATCTGTACACCCAGTATTCTCCGGATGGAGCAACTCTTTCCGAGGGACATTGCAAGGATATGACGAACCTTCTGATGATTGCTGTTGCAATTAACCAGGCTGGTTCTTCTGATCCGGAAGCCATTGCTGAAGCAATGAGAGATCTGGATGTTGATACCGCTGAGCTGCCGATTCCGTGGAATGGAATCAGCGTTGACGAGTACGGTCAGAATACCGAGGCTAACTCTTTCGTCGTTCAGATGATCGATGGCAAGTATCAGACTGTATATCCGGAGGCAAATGCTGTCATTGAAGCAACCGTTCCGATGCCGTCCTGGGAAGAAAGATAATTGCTCTTTTGACAGAAAGTAAATGCCGGGTTCTCCGGCAGAAGCAGACAGGAGGCACCGGTTTTCCGGTGCTTCCTCAAATTAGGCGAGAGATCTATGCAGAAAGTTCCTTTCTGCTGATATGACTAGTTTTGATTTGAGAAAAGAGGATCAGCAATATGTATGTTACGTTAGATGAGTTACTGCCACAGTATATGGAAAAGGATGCCGCCGTTGGTGCTTTTAACCTGGCTATTTTTCCGGATATTCCGACGTTGATTTCTGCAGCAGAAGAATTAAATGCGCCGATCATCATGCAGGCCAGCCCCATGATCTCCGAGTTTATCGGTTATGATTACTGGGGGATGGTAGCGAGAGAAATGGCAAAAAAAGCGTCTGTCCCGGTTTGCATGCATCTGGATCATGCCAATAACACGGAGGCAATCTGGAAGGCACTGGATGCAGGCTATTCTTCGGTTATGTTTGACGGTTCTCAGCTTCCCTTTGAAGAGAATGTGCGTATTACACGGGAAGTTGTGGAACGTGCTAAGAGATACGGTGCTTCTGTAGAGGCCGAGATCGGTTCAGTAGCATATCTGGGAAAGGATACGCATAAGGACCAGCTGACGGATCCGAAGGAGGCAAGGGACTTTGCGGAAGCGACCGGCTGCAGCTGCCTTGCGGTGTCGGTTGGAACGACTCATCAGATGCGTACTCAGTCTGCGAACATTCACTTTGATCTTCTGGAAGAAATTCAGAATGAGGTGAAGGTGCCGCTTGTTATTCATGGTTCTACCGGATTGCCGGATGATCAGCTGGAAAAGATGCGCAGTTATCATGTATGTAAGGTAAATATCGGTACGGCCCTTCGAGTGGCTTTTGATAAAGGATTACGTGCTGAACTGGAAGCAAGACCGAATGAACTGGTGTATAAGACACTGCTTCAGCGGCCTTTGGAAGATGAACGGCAGGTTGTCATTCACAAGATGAAGGAACTTGGCTTCTGATGAGGGATGCGGTGCGTCCTGATCACGAGCGTCGTGCTTACTTCTGTCATTTGAAAATAAATAGCGGGCTGTTGAACAAGGGATGGTTGTTCGCGGCCCGTTTTTGATTTCCTGCGGGTTCGATATAAATCGGCTATGAAAGGTGGTAAAAGGGTATGGATTACTACTCGATCATTATTCCCAAATTGTTCAATCTGGTTCTTTTGATCCTGACCGGTGTGTTTGCTGTTCGCATCGGTGTTTTAAAAAAGGAGGGGCTGACGGTTCTGTCGGGGCTTTTGATGAAGATTATTCTTCCGCTGCTATCGTTCCACCTGCTGATGGAGCAGAAAGTGACGTTCGGTGATCTGATCAAACTTAGGGGAATGGTGGCGGCACAGCTGTGTATATACCCGGTCATGATACTGGCAGGACTGATCTGTGTGAAGGTCACCGGTATGAAATATCCGCAAAGGAATGTACATCTGGGCTGTATGGTCAGCGGCAACTATGCGTATGTGGTATTACCGCTGTTGTATGCGCTGTTTGAGGGCACGCAGGCCTCTATTTATATTCCGCTGGGCTGTTCACTGGAGGCTCTGGTGATCTGGACGGTGGGAATCAGTCTGTTTACGCAGGGGCAGAAGAAAAATCTGGCGGAAAGCATCCGAAATGCGCTGAACCCCATCACTTACGCAGTGCTGCTCGGGTTTCTGGTCAATACGTTCAGCGTTCCGATACCTGCAATCGTGAAAGAAACGATTGGTCAGTTGGGATCGACCAGCACCGTGTTGGGAATGATCTATATCGGAGCAAGTCTCTGCTTTATGGAAAAGGGAAGTGCCAGGAATTTGCCTCACGCCCTGATCTATTCGGTGACGAGAATGATCCTTGTACCTGTTTTGGTTTATGCAGCAGCAAGACAGATTTTTCCGGAGGCGGAAAGTATTGTGCTGATGGTGACAGCCTGCTCGCCATCGACAACCATTGCCGTTATGATTTCCAGGGATCATGGTCTGGATCCGGATTATGCGGCGCAGATCGTGACGGTATCGACTCTGTTTTGTGTGATATCTATTCCGGTCATATTTCTGGCGGTTCGATGGATGGCGGGGGCATAATCACCGTATGTCTCTAAGTGAAAGTAATTGCACAGTTTGCAGATTTGAGATTATTTGGTATAATTGTTTATACGATTTCGTTCAAAAGAATCGTAAGAGAAAAAATAAACAGAAAGTCGAGAAGGTTATCCATGGCACAGAGAGAAAGGCTGTCGGAAATAAGGCAGACTGTTAAAAGAAACAAAAAAGTACTGGTTTCCCAGTTGAGCAAAGAGTATGGAGTGACAGAGGAGACAATTCGAAGAGACCTGGAGAAGCTGGAGCAGGAAGGGCTTATCACACGAACCCATGGCGGGGCCGTACTGAATATGTATCATGTATCGGAGCATATTGAGTACCTTCGACGGGCTCAGACCAATAAGGATGAAAAGCAGACGATTGGTCGGCTGACGGCAGAAATCATTCCTACCGGAGTGTCTCTGGGAGTTGATTCGAGTTCCACGGGAATGGAAGCGATCAGTCTTCTGCGAGATCGAAGAGATATTACGGTTCTGACGAATTCGGTAAAGATCGTTCGAGAGCTGGATCAGGCCGCACTGACGGTCATTTCTACCGGTGGGGTAATCAATAATAATACGTTTTCCATGCAGGGCTCCATCGCGCGCAACACGATCAATGAATATTACCTGGACTATGTGCTGATCAGTTGTACGGGCATGAGTTTAGATGGTGGCATCTTTGATTCAAATGAAGAAGAGGCGGCCATAAAACGAGTACTGATCCAGCGGGGACAGAAGATCATTCTGATGGTGGATCATACGAAGTTTGATAAATACGCATTTGTGCGTGTACTTGGATTTGATCAGCTCGAAGCGGTGGTTACGGATCGCAAACCGGATGATGAATGGCTGGAATTGTTTGAAGAAAAAGGCATCGATCTTTATTATCCGATGGAAGAAGAGAGGAAAACCGAGGACTGATTGTGTTGGTTTAAATATTAATTGCTTCTATATTATACATAGGAATTATTAAATTGACTTTGCTGTATGTGAATGTTAGCATGACAGGGAAGAGAGTAATGAACTGTACGGTGGTTCTGCCGTACAGATATAAATACTATTCCATGTTCTACAGGAGGATACAGTGATGAACTATACACCGGCTAAAAGAATGGACAGTCTTCCGTTTTCCGGCATCCGTGCCGTAATGGAGAAAGCAACAAAGATGCAGCAGGCTGGCGAGAAAGTGATCCATATGGAGATCGGACGCCCGGATTTTGATACGCCGCAGCGAATCAAGGATGCTGCGAATGAAAGTCTGGCAGCCGGCCATGTTTTCTATACTTCCAACTACGGTACGCCGCAGATCCGTCAGACTATTGCTGAGTTTGAAAAGAGAAAGAACGGCATCGATTATGATGCTTCTGAGGTCCTGGTTACCGTTGGAGTCGGTGAAGGAACCTATGCGGCGATGGCCGCCTTCTTAAACCCGGGTGACGAGATCCTGGTTCCCAATCCGGTGTGGCTGAACTACATTCACGTGCCGGAGTCGCTGGGCGCAGTTCCGGTAACCTACAGTCTGAAGGAGGTTAATGACTTCCAGATCGATTTTGAGGAGCTGGAGAGCAAGATCACCGAAAAGACGAAAATGATCGTCATCGTGGATCCGAGCAACCCCACCGGTGGCGTGTTCTCCAAGGAAACTCTGCAGAAGCTGGCAGATATTGCCATCAAGAATGATCTACTGGTACTTTCCGATGAAATCTACGAGCAGCTGGTTTACGATGGCGAGAAGCACACCAGTATTGCAGCTCTGCCGGGAATGAAGGAGCGTACCATTAAGCTTAGCGGTATGTCCAAAGCCTATTCTATGACCGGCTGGAGACTTGGTTATATGTGTGCACCGAAGGAGATCATTTCGGCCTGCGTACGTGTGCATCAGTATACCATTACCTGCGCTTCCTCCTTTGTTCAGGATGCAGCCGTTGTGGCGCTGAATGAGTGTGATGACGATGTGGAAGCAATGCGTCAGGAGTACGAGAGAAGAAAGAATTATGTAGTAAAGGCATTAAATGCCATTGATGGCATCAGTACCAATCAGCCGAAGGGTGCCTTCTACATTTTCGTAAATATCAAGAGTCTGGGTATGACCTCCATGGAGGTGGCCGAGTACCTGCTTGAGAATGCAAAGGTAGCATTGGTTCCGGGTTCCGCCTTCGGAAGTGAGGGAGAGGGATATCTGCGAATTTCCTATGCATGCAGCTATGAGGAGCTGGTGGAAGCCTGCGATCGCATCAAGGAAGCTGTTGAAAAACTCCGGAAGTAAGATATGGAGGTCAGTCGGAGTAGCTGGAATTGAAGGTGACCTGACAGCCCCCATGTGAAAGCTGCAAAGATTGACTTGAGCACCATGCTCATAAAGGTTTAGTCTCCTTTGAGATGAAAAATAGTCCATATGACAAAACAGCCACGCCGTATCCGGTGGGGCTGTTTTGTTATGTATTAAGATATTTCTTGTCGCGGGGAATATCCGCCAAATACCTGACCTACTGGGATATCGGTCTGCCGATTTTTCAGAAACTCTGTCAGCTGTTGTTCAAACACAGATACAGCCTGTTCGCTGCTGAGCTTCGGAAATTTATGCTTGATCTTGTAGCAGGCCCGATTGGGCGGACAATTCACCAGTTCGCTGACATACACCCGGCGAAAGCGCGAGAGCTCCAGAATGGCAGACTCGGGAGCGATGACCCAATATCCGGGATCATCCCACAGACGATACATTAGTGTAATCGTATCGATGGACAGGTGAGGCCGTCCGGAGGAGGCCAGCCAGCGATCGTGCCAGATCTGAAAGTTATCATCCCAGCTCAGAAAAAGCTCCATGGATGGATCCAGTTCATCGGTGTGCACTAATGGCTTTTCAACGGCGGGAGTGTCGGACTGTACCAGATATAACTTCTCCTCGTAAAGTCGCTCGGAGATAATGTTTTTGTAATGCAGGTGATGATACACAAATCCCATGTCGATATCGTGATTGTTCAGGATGTTGTACAGCTCACTGGAGTGATGAGTCTGAATGTTCAGATCGATTCCGGGCTGAGTGGCTAACAGCTGCTGATAAAAGGGAGCGAGCAGAGCCACGTTCAGACTGTCCGTACAGCCTATGGTCAGGAGAAGCTGCTCCTGATTGAGTTGAAAGGCCTGGGTCTCTTTCCACAGGGACATCCATCGCTCGGCGTAGGTGATGAAATCAGACCCTTTAGCGGTCAGTTCTACCTGCTTATGGCCCTTTTTTCGGATAACCAGCGGGAACCCCAGTTCCTGCTCCAGTGAGTTTAGTCGGTGGCTGACGGTAGGCTGGGAGAGAAAGAGAAGATCGGCGGTGCGGGTGATGCTTTTTGTGTTGACGATCGTCAGAAAGGTTTCGATTTCGGACAGGTTCATACATTGCCTCCTTACACAAAATACTCTGCTGTTGGAGCAGAGGGTGACCTGACTAAATATAGAACATATCTATATTATACAGAGAAATTATTCGTTATACAATAGATTTGGGCTGTGCTATGATGTGGACAGTTAAAGAAAGATAATTACTTCATAAAATAAATGAGGAGGAACAGATATGGCAGTAGGATGCAGAATTAAAAAGGATTTTGAAAGACCGGCAAAGGAACTGGTTGAGGCATTTCGCGGACTTCCGGTAGCCAATATCGATGACAACATGGGACGTATCGGTGCGGTAGATGCCTGCATCTATCCCCTGAACCCGAATGCAAAGCTTCTGGGAACCGCCTTTACGGTGAATGCCCCGGCAGGTGACAACCTTCTTTTCCACAAAGCACTGGACATGGCTAAGCCGGGTGATGTTATCGTTCTGGCTAACAAGGGAAGTATGAGTCGTTCTCTTTGCGGCGAGATCATGAGCAATTACGCAAAGAGCAGAGGCCTGGCTGGTATCATCATTGATGGCTGTGTACGTGACAGTGCAGCTCTTCGCGAACTGGATTTTCCGGTATACGCCAAGGGCGTTACTCCGAATGGTCCGTACAAGAACGGCCCGGGTGAGATGAATTTCCCGGTATCCTTTGCAGGAACGGTCATTAATCCGGGCGATATCCTGATCGGCGATGCAGACGGCATTCTGGTCATCCCGCCTGAGTTTGCGGCTGAAATTGCGGAGAAGGCAAAGGCGACCAATCTCAGTGAAGTAGGACAGCTGGACGGCATCCTGGCAGGAAAAGGCTGGCCGCGTCCCTGGGTCGATGCAAAGCTGGAAGAGGTTGGCTTTGAGTTTGTAGATTGATCATCAAATGAACCATCCCGTGGAAACGGCTGAAAGACCGGCTGCTTTCATGGTAATCATAGGCAAATTGGAACACTCGTAATGAAAATGGAACAGACTTCAGAAGAGTGTTCCTTTTTTACAGGATTAAATATAAAAATAATAAATAAAAACAATATTATAAATACATAATACAAATATTTAAGGAGGCAGAATCATGGCAGCAAAGGCTTACAATCCCTATGAAAACATGCTCAGTGTACTGGATCAGGCAGCAGAAAAGCTTGGACTTGCAAGAGCGGAATATGAAACGCTTCGGTATCCGGAGAGAGAACTGACAGTTTCGATCCCGATCAAAATGGATAACGGAGAAGTAAAAGTGTTTGAAGGTTATCGTGTACAGCATAACAGTGCAAGAGGACCGTATAAGGGAGGTATCCGTTACCATCAGGACTCCAATCTGGATGAAGTGAAGGCTCTGTCAGCCTGGATGTCCTTCAAATGTGCTGTTGTCAACATCCCGTATGGCGGAGCAAAGGGTGGAATCAAGGTGGATCCGAGAACGCTCTCCCGCAATGAACTGATCGCCCTGACCAGAAGATACACGACCCGTATCCTTCCGATCATCGGACCGGATCAGGATATCCCGGCACCGGATGTAAACACCAATGGCGAGGTAATGGGCTGGATCATGGATACCTACAGCATGTTTAAGGGACATGCGGTTCCGGGCGTTGTTACCGGTAAGCCGGTAGAGATCGGCGGATCCATTGGAAGAACCGAGGCAACCGGCCGCGGCGTAACGATCATCACCTACCAGTGCCTGAAAAACATGGGACTGAATGCGGATGAGCAGACTTACGTGGTTCAGGGTATGGGCAATGTAGGTGGTACAGCAGCGAAGATCTTCTACGAAACCGGCAAGAAGATCGTAGCTGTTGGAGATTACTCCGGCGGTGTATGCTGTGATGACGGCCTGAATATTCCGGAGATCCTGGCATTCCTGTCCGACCGCAGCAAGTGTCTGGCAGACTATCAGGCGGAGGGCGTAAAGCATATCAGCAATGATGAACTGCTGACTTATCCGTGCGATGTGCTGATCCCGGCAGCGCTGGAGAACCAGATCACGGCAGACAATGCAGAACGAATTCAGGCCAAAGTGATCATCGAAGCTGCCAATGGCCCGACGACGGTTGAGGCTGACGAGATCCTGAACCGCCGTGGTATTGTAGTAGTTCCGGATATCCTGGCCAACGCCGGCGGTGTTGTAGTTTCCTATTTTGAATGGGTTCAGAATATCCAGAGCATGGCATGGGATCTTGATGAAGTGAATAAGACATTGGAGAAGATCATGCTGAAGGCTTACAATGACGTGGATGCCATGGCAAAGGAAAAGAACAGCACCATGAGAATGGGCGCCTATATGGTAGCGATCAACCGCATTGTTACTGCTGGAAAAATGCGTGGCGGCCCCATCTCCATGGCATAAATGTTTCACCAAGCAGTAAAACGGCTGGGATTATATTCAACAGATGAGATTGGATAACGGAGTGCGATGATGTAGAAATGCTCGAATGTATTCAATCTGGCCCGTATGAAAAAATGTGGCTATTTAGCGGGCAATACCTCCTACCAAAGCCTCCTGCGGGATATGCCTGCAGGGGGCTTTTAAATATGATTGAGTTTGGAAAGAAAAGTGTTGGTTTTGATTGCAAAACAAAGAATTAATGTGGAAAAACCAAATTTATATTGTATAATATGCTTGTAAAAGGAACCAATAGGATAATCTGGAGGAGGAAGAAAATGATTGCAGATGGTGGTTTCATTGATCGGATCATGCTTACGCTTGGTATTGGCTTGATTGTATGGGGGATTGCGGCGCTTGTTCGTCGAAAACCGATCGGTGTGGGAATAGAGCCGGAGGAATATACGGAAGAATCCCAGGAGTCATATGCCATGGCACTGGGGAGACAGAATATTGTGATCGGAATAGGCTTTGTTTCCTGTAATATCCAGATGGCACCGTTTAATACGGTTGTGGCAGAAGTAGGAAAATTATCCGTAAAGGTTGGGTTTATTATTCTTGTTTTAGCCATTTTGATCTATTTGTTTCTTGTTATTAAGGATAAGAATATACTGGTAAAAAAATAAGACAATCGAAGAAGTGGATCAGTCGGCTGACAAAGCAGGGGTATAGTGAAGCGTTTGGGGATGAAACAAGGCAGGCGTGAGACTGGATGAAAGAGAATAATCTGAACAGGTGGTGTATTATGAGCGTAAGACAGGATGCAGATCGAATCATTAAAGAAGCAATTCAGAAGGTACTGCCGGATGAGGCGGTGGCGCAGGCGCTGGAAGGCAAGGAGTTTGGAACCGGACGGCTGTATATCGTGGCAGCCGGAAAAGCCGGATGGCAGATGGCCAAGGCGGCCGGAGAAATTCTGGGAGAACGGCTCACAAAGGGCGTGGTCGTTACCAAATATGATCACGTGAAGGCGCCCCTGCCGAACATGGACTGCTATGAGGCGGGACATCCGGTGCCGGATGAGAATTCCTTTAAGGGAACCCAGGCTGCACTGAATCTGGTATCGGATCTGCAGGCAGAGGATACGGTATTGTTTCTGCTGTCCGGCGGTGGATCGGCTCTGTTTGAGAAGCCGCTGGTTTCCGGTGAGGAACTGGCGGACATCACGAAGCAGCTGTTGGCCTGCGGAGCCGACATCGTTGAGATGAATACGATCCGGAAGCGTCTGTCCAGCGTGAAAGGCGGCAAGTTTGCAAAACTCTGTGAGCCGGCCAGGGTATACAGCATTGTGCTGAGCGATATTCTGGGGGATCCCCTGGATATGATCGCATCCGGTCCGGCCTATCCGGACAGCTCGACCTGCGAGATGGCTCAGGCTATTGCCAGAAAATATGACCTGAAGCTGTCTGAGCAGGCCTGGGAGCTGCTGGCGCAGGAAACACCCAAGGAGCTTTTCAATGTGGAAACACAGATTACCGGTAGTGTACGCAATCTTTGCGCAGCAGCGAAGAAGGCCTGTGAGGATCTGGGATATGAAACGATCGTCTTGACGGATCAGCTGGACTGTGTAGCCCGGGAAGCCGGAGCATTCCTGGCTTCCATCGCCAGAAGTCATGCCAATACCGATAAGAGCCTGGCCTTTATTGCCGGCGGAGAGACCGTGGTGCATCTGACCGGAAAGGGAAAGGGCGGACGCAATCAGGAACTGGCGCTGGCAGCGGCAGCCGGCATTGCAGGACTTGAGGACACGGCGGTATTCAGTGTGGGATCGGATGGGACGGATGGTCCGACCGATGCGGCCGGAGGCTATGTGGATGGACAGACTCAGGAGCAGCTGAAGGCGCAGGGCATCTCCATTTTTGAGGTGCTGAAAGAGAACGATGCCTACCATGCACTGGAGAAAACGAACGGCCTGGTGATTACCGGGGCTACGGGAACTAACGTGAATGATTTTGCGGCGGTATTGATCCGACGATAAGATAATGAAACAGTAAAATGGTCATAATCTGACTTTGAGAAAGGAACTGCCTGCAGAGGTGGTTCCTTTTGTGTTTCATAGGGGCAAAGTGTCAAAAGGAAACGGAGACAGCCTGCCTGTAAGAAAGGAAGCGGGAGCTGGAATGGATTACAGACTTTATCGATTTAATAAAGAAAAGAAAGTCCCCGCTTATTGCACTTAACCGTTTGACGTGCTATAATTTCGGGCATATAGTTTGAATTAGAAAAATTTTTTGTATAATTCAAGCGCAAACAGGGAAAAGGAGAAAGATTATGAGAAAGAAAGTCGTATCCATCGCATTAGTTCTTTCCATGGCAGCAGCAGCTATGTCTACCACAGGCTGCAGCGGCAAGAAGGAAACAGAAGCTCCGCAGACTGAAAAGAAGACCGAGGCTCCGGCTCAGACCGAGGCACAGGCAACTGAGGCAGCTGCAGAGGAAGAGACCGAGGCCGCTACCGAAGCTGCTGAGTCTGTAGCAGAGGTTGCTGAAGTGGCTACTGAGGCTGCTGAGGCTGCAACGGAAGCCGTTGAGTCTGTAGCAGAGGTTGCTGAAGTAGAAACCGAAGCACCGGCAGAAGAGACTGAAGCAGCCACCGAGGCTGTTGAAGAAGCAGCAGCTGTAGAGACTGAAGCACCGGCAGAAGAAACCGAAGCAGCCACCGAGGCTCCGGCTGAGGAGACCGAGGCTGTTACAGAAGCAGCTGAGACCGAAGCACCGGCTGAAGAGACCGAAGCTCCGGAAGCAGTAACCGAGGCAGCTGAAGCAGCTACCGAGGCTGCTGATGCACAGGAGGAAGCTCCGGCTGCAGATGTTGTTAAGTCTGATGAGATCATTAAGGTTGGTATCTTCGAGCCGCTGACCGGCGAAAACGGCGGTGGCGGACAGCAGGAGGTACAGGGTGCCGAGTACGGTAACGCTATTCGTCCGACCGTTGTCATCGATGGTGTTGAATACACGGTTGAACTGGATATCGTAGATAACAAGTCTGATAAGACTGAAGCGATCACCGCAGCTGACAAGCTGGTAGCTGACGGCGTTGTAGCTGTAATCGGTTCCTACGGCTCAGGCGTATCCATCGCTGCAGGCCCGAAGTTCGCAGAAGCTAAGATCCCGGCCATCGGCGCATCCTGCACCAACCCGCAGGTAACCGCAGGCTGTGAATGGTACTTCCGTACCTGCTTCCTGGATCCGTTCCAGGGCTCTGTTATGGCTCAGTATGCTATCGAGAGCGGCTACAAGAACGTAGCTGTTATCAGCCAGCTGGGTGATGACTACTCCACCGGTCTGGCAAACTACTTCATCAAGGGCTTCACTGCACAGGGCGGCGAGATCGCTGGCGGCATGCAGCAGTATGAGACCAACCAGACTGACTTCAAGGCCATCCTGACCATTATCAAGGCTGCTAACCCGGATGCCATCTTTGCTCCGACCTCCATCACCACCGCTCCGCTGCTGATCAAGCAGGCTCGTGAGCTGGGTCTGGACTGCCCGCTGATGGCCGGCGATACCTGGTACAACGACACCATCATCACCAACGCAGGTGCTGAAAACTGCGAAGGCATCGTAGCTTCTACCTTCTTCGATGAAGGCGATACCTCCAGCCAGATCGTTGTTGACTTCGTACAGGGCTACAAGGAGTGGCTGAATGCTGACGAAGACCGCATCAAGAAGAACGGCGGAAACGATGCTGTAGTTGGTAACTGCGCACTGACCTTCGATGCTTACAACGTAGTTTGTGATGCTCTGGAAGCTGCAGGTTCTACCGATGGTGAAGCTGTGAAGGCTGCACTGGAAGGCATCTCTTCTCCGGGCGTTACCGGTGTGATCACCTTCGACGAGATCGGTGATGCTCAGAAGGATACCGCTTACATCGATATCATCGAAAACGGCGCCTTCAAGTTCCTGAAGACCGTTACGGTTACTGAATAATCGAGCAAAGCGCTTCGAAAAATGAGGATGTTAAGCAGGGGCGGAGTTTTCCGCCCCTGCTTTGTTTGACGGGACCGCGGCTGCTGCAAATGGCTCTGGAAATTTTGAGCTGTATGGACAGTCACGTTCCTGAAGGGAGGACGTTATGAGTGCAATTACCTTTGCACAGCATTTTCTGACCGGTATCTCACTGGGCGGATCCTATGCGCTGATTGCAGTCGGATACACGATGGTTTACGGTATCCTGCGACTGATCAACTTTGCACACGGCGATCTGTTCATGATGTCCGGCTACTTTATGATCTTTGCCATGGCGACGCTGCCCTGGTATCTGGCGCTGCCCATTGCACTGATCGGCACGGTGGTGCTGGGTGTGCTGATTGAAAAGGCAGCCTATAAGCCGCTGCGCAGCGCACCGCGTATGTCGGTTATGATCTCGGCCATCGGTGTCAGCTATCTGCTGCAGAACCTGGCTACCTATCTGTTTACGGCGCTGCCCCAGCCCTATCCGGAGATCCCCTTCCTGAAGAAGATCTTCCAGTTCGGCGGTCTGTCGGCTTCGCTGGTTACTCTGATCACGCCGGTTCTGACCATCATTCTGGTGGTAGCCCTGGTGCAGATGATCAACCACACCAAGCTGGGTATGGCCATGCGTGCGGTGTCCAAGGATACCGAGGCAGCCAGACTGATGGGTATTCGTGTTAACACCACGATCTCCATGACCTTCGTCATCGGAAGTCTGCTGGCCGGTGTCGGTGCTGTCCTGTACTTCACGGACCGTATGTCGGTATATCCCTATTCCGGTTCTCTGCCGGGCCTGAAATGCTTCGTAGCAGCGGTACTTGGTGGTATCGGTTCCATTCCGGGTGCCGTGATCGGCGGTTTCATCATCGGTATCTGTGAGACCTACATCACCGCGCTTGGTTACTCAACTTTCTCAAATGCGTTTACGTTTGTTCTGCTGATCATCATTCTGCTGGTGAAGCCCACCGGTCTGTTTGGCGAAGCAGCTACAGATAAGGTTTAAAGGAGGTGCGAACGTTGAATACGAAATCAAAGCGGATCCGCGATATCCTTCTTTCCATCGTACTGGCAGCTGTGTTCTGCTGCATTCTGGCCTATTTCCAGTATGATACCAAGACCAGCCATTCCTACGCGCTGTCGATCCTGACCCGTTCAGCGGTCTACGCGGTGGTAGCGGTCTCCATGAACCTGCTGAACGGCTTTACCGGTCTGTTTTCTCTGGGCCAGGCAGGCTTTATGGCCATCGGTGCCTACACGACGGCGATCCTGACCATTCCGGTGGCAGCCCGTCCGAACGTTTACTATTTAAATGGTATTGCACCCTGGCTTGAAAATCTGCATCTGCCGATGATCCCGGCCATGCTGCTGGGCGGTCTGTTCTCAGCGGCCATTGCAGCGCTGATCGGTATTCCGGTACTGCGTCTGAAGAGTGACTATCTGGCCATCGCCACTCTGGGCTTTGCCGAGATCGTGCGTGCCCTGCTGGCAGCGCCGATGATGGATACCATCACCAACGGTTCCTTCGGTCTGAACAATGTGCCGGGCTATGCCAACATCTTTCAGCCGATGGCCATCGCAGCGGTATGTATCCTGCTGATGGTACTGCTGATCAATTCCTCCTACGGCCGTGCCTTCAAGGCCATCCGTGAGGATGACGTGGCTGCCGAGGCCATGGGCATCAACCTGTTCCGTCACAAGGAGCTGGCCTTTGTGATCTCCTCCTTCTTTACCGGAGTGGGCGGCGGCATGCTGGCGGTGTTCATGCAGTCCATCGATACCAAGACCTTCAGCGTATCGATGACCTACAACATTCTGCTGATGATCGTTCTGGGCGGTATCGGCAGTGTCACCGGTTCCATCATCGGTGCATTCCTGATCAACGGCAGCCAGGAGTGGCTGCGTTTCCTGGATGTGGAGACCACCATCAACGGTGTACAGGTTCCGCTGCTGCGTCCGGGTCTGCGTATGGTTGTATATTCCATCCTGCTGATGATCGTGGTGCTGTTCTGGCGCCGGGGCATCATGGGTACCAGTGAGTTTACCTGGGACGGCCTGTTTGGTCTGTTTACCAGAAAGAATAAGAAAAAGAAGACGGGAGGTGACAAGTCATGAGTGAAGCAGCAAACAGAGAGCACGTGCTGGAGGTAGAGCATGTGACCATGCAGTTCGGCGGTGTCGTTGCCGTGAATGACCTGTCCCTGCACGTGGACAAGGGTGAGATCGTGGCTCTGATCGGACCGAACGGTGCCGGTAAGACCACCGCCTTTAACGTGATCACCGGTGTGTATGCCCAGACCAACGGCCGGGTCTCCTTCTGCGGAGAGACGCTGACGGAGAACCATCCCACCGGCAAGGCTCTGGCTTCTTACCTGGGTGAGGATGCCGGCAAGTTTTCCCAGACCATTCTGAAGACACCGGATGCCATCACAAAGAAGGGCATTGCCCGTACCTTCCAGAATATCCGTCTGTTCAAGAGCCTGAGCGTATTTGACAACGTTCTGATCGGTTTCCATATGCGTTCAAAGGCCAATGTATTCTCGGCGGTATTCCATCTGAACGGAGCCGAGGAAAAGGCTAACCGCGAAAAGACCCTGGAGCTTCTGAAGATGGTGGGCCTGGACGATGTAAAGGATGAGGTTGCATCCTCCCTGCCCTATGGTAAGCAGCGTCGACTGGAGATCGCCCGTGCTCTGGCAACGGATCCGAAGTTCCTGCTTCTGGATGAGCCGGCCGCCGGCATGAACCCGCAGGAGACCATTGAGCTGGCTTCCTTTATCCGTGAGATCAAGGAAAAGTTTGGTCTGACGGTGCTGGTCATCGAGCATCACATGGATCTGGTCATGGAGATCTCCGACCGCATCTATGTACTGGATTTCGGTAAGCTGATCGCACAGGGAACACCAGATGAGATCCAGAACAACAACCGCGTCATCGAAGCATATCTGGGGGTACAGGAAGATGAGTAATCTTTTGGAGGTACGCAACCTGAAGGTTGCCTACGGCGGTATTGAAGCCGTCAAAAATATCAGCTTCGATGTGGAAGAGGGACAGATCGTCACTCTGATCGGAGCGAACGGAGCCGGCAAGAGCTCCACGCTGCGTGCCATCTGCGGACTGGAAAAGGCGGCAGAGGGAACGGTCAATTTTGACCGGCAGGAGCTTAAAGGGCTGGGAACGGAAAACATCGTATCCCACGGCATTACACTGGTACCGGAAGGACGCCGGATCTTCCCGAACCTGACGGTATACGAAAACCTGCGTCTGGGTGCCTATATGAGAAAGGACGACCTGACCAAGGATATCAACTGGGTCTACGATCTGTTCCCGCGTCTGAAGGAGAGAAGCTGGCAGCCGGCTGGTACGCTGTCCGGCGGTGAGCAGCAGATGCTGGCCATCGGCCGCGCGCTGATGAGCCGTCCGAAGCTGATCATGATGGATGAGCCGTCCCTGGGTCTGGCCCCCATCATCGTGCAGGGCGTGTTTGATATCATCCGTACCATCAATCGCCAGGGTATGACTATTCTGCTGGTCGAGCAGAATGCCAACATGGCGCTGAAGGTGGCGGACAAGGCCTACGTTATGGAGACCGGCCGCATCACCATGTCCGGCACCGGCGCAGAGCTGGCGGCCAACGAGGATGTAAAGGCGGCCTACCTGGGTAAGAAAAAGAACTGAGCTGTTCGGAAGAAGCGGTTGCTGCCCTCTGCGCGTTGAATGGCAGCGGTCCGATTTCGATTTAAAATGGCTTTCAGTAATGGGCTTTCATGTAAAGAGCTGTCGCGTTTGCGGCGGCTCTTTTTTTGATGGACCCGTATACAAGCTACTTAAAATACGTTATACTCAAATAGATTCGACAATGGGTGATTTGTACCCAAAATCTTTCTGAGTATTTGGAAGGCAGATGTATGAACGAAAAAGACTGGTATGATGCCGGCGCCAGGATCGGAGATCTGGTGCAGAAGGCGATCGATAATGAGGATTTCAGCCAGCTGAGCCGATCCATCGCGGATGTGGTGAATAACGCGGTGAATGAGGTGCAGGCTTCCCTGCGAAACCCGAAGCCGGGACAGGGCGCGATCCATGGAACCTGGCGGGATGAGTCGGGCAATGCCTACCGCAACTCCCGGCAGCAGGCCCGCCGCGGCGGACGCAATGCCTCGCCGAAGCTGGCCGGGGCACAGCCGCTGGTACGCAGTCCCTACAAGGGAACGGCACCCATCGTGCTGGGCTACAGCGGGCTGGCGGTGTTTGGAGCTCTTTCCTTAACCTCCCTGGTGGGCGGACTGATCGGAAGCGGGCTGCTGGCAGCGCTCGCCGGAGGCATTCTGTTTGCGGTGCCGGCCATTGTGTGCGCCAGACTGGCTATCAACGGCCGCCGGGACCGGGCGCTGGTACAGCGTGTGCAGAAGTATATGGCAACGGCCGGAGACCGGGATGTAGTGACGATCCAGGAGCTTTGCAGTGCAGCCGGCTGTAAGAAGGAACAGGTGCTGTCGGACCTGCGGGCGGTGATGAGCTCGAACCGGGTGGCCGGTCAGCTGTATCTGGATGAAGAAGGGACCACGCTGATGCGCACCCAGGAGGCTTACCGCCAGTATGTGGAGACCATGAAGGCCTACCAGCAGCGCCGCAGAGCGGACAGGCAGGCAGCTCAGGTCACCCAGGAGAATCTGTCAAAATTCGATGAGGAAACACGAAATATCCTGAAGGATGGCAAGGCCTTTATCGCGCATATCCATGAGGCAAATGAGATGATCCCCGGTACGGAGATCACGGGAAAGCTGAACCGGCTGGAAGCCGTGGTATCCCGGATATTTGCACAGGTGGAGGCGGATCCCTCCAGTGCGCCGGATCTGCATCGCATGATGAGCTATTATCTGCCCATCACCCGCAAGCTGGTGGACGCCTACGCCCAGCTTGAGCGGCAGGATATTTCCGGTTCCAATGTGGACCGGACACGAAGCGAGATCGAGGCTTCTTTAGATACGATCAATGATGCGTTTGAGAACCTGCTGGACAGTTTTTTTGAGGATACCGCCTTTGACATTTCGGCGGATATCACCACGCTGAAGACCATGATGGCCCGGGACGGCCTGACCGGTCAGAGACTGTATGCCGGAGAGCATACCGCATCGGCAGCGAAGGATCTGACACCGGAGGCGCCCACCCTGACCTTTGGGGCCGGCGCAGCGGCCGCTGCAGCACCGGGGGAAGAAGAACGCTTGTGAGATAAAATGAGGAGAGTATAACATGGCTGATGAAATGGATGTAATGAAAACGGAGGTTCCGTCCCTCGATTTTGGAGCAGCACCGGCAGCGCCGGCCATCGATCTGACCTTTGGGGCAGCACCCGAGGCACCGGCCCCAGCGGCCGCGGCAGCAGCAAAGCCGGCGGAGGAAAAGCCGGAGGAGATCCTGCCCACCGTCACGGATGAGATGCTGACGGATGCGGAAAAGGAACGGGTGGAAGCCTTCAGTAAAATGATCGATGTCAACGACAGTGCAGCAGTGCTTCAGTACGGTGCGGGTGCCCAGAAGAAGATGGTGGACTTTTCCGAGAAGGCTCTGGAAAATGTCCGTACCAAGGACATGGGCGAGGTTGGCGATATGATCGCCGGCCTGGTGACCGAGCTGCGTCATTTTGACGGGGAGGAAGAGGAGTCCAAGGGCTTCTTCGGCTTCTTCAAGAAGCAGAGCGACAAGGCCACCACCATGAAGGCCAAGTATGATAAGGTCGAGGTAAATGTGGACCGCATCAGCAAATCCCTGGAAAACCATCAGGTTCAGCTGATTAAGGACATCGCCATGCTCGACCAGATGTATACACTGAACCTGGCTTACTTCAAGGAACTGACGATGTACATCCTGGCAGGCAAGAAGCGTCTGCAGGAGGTGCGCGCGGTGGACCTGAAGGCTTTGCAGGATAAGGCGTTAAAGAGCGGTCTGGCTGAGGATGCTCAGGCTGCCAAGGATCTGGATGAGAAGTGTCTGCGTTTTGAAAAGAAGCTCTATGACCTGGAACTGACCCGTACGGTGGCGCTGCAGACCGCACCCCAGATCCGTCTGGTACAGGATTCGGATGAGGTGATGGTGGAAAAGATCCAGTCTACTCTGGTGAACACCATTCCGCTCTGGAAGAACCAGATGGTCATCGCCCTGGGCGTACAGCATTCCAATGAGGCGGCCAGAGCCCAGAGCGCGGTGACGGATCTGACCAACGATCTGCTGAAGGCCAATGCCGACAAGCTGAAGATGGCGACGGTGCAGACGGCCCAGGCTTCTGAGCGGGGCATTGTGGATATTGAAACGCTCAAGTCCACCAATGCGACTCTGATGTCCACGCTGGATGAGGTGGTGAAGATCCAGGCCGACGGACGTGCGAAGCGTCAGGCAGCGGAGGCTGAGATGAAGCAGATGGAAGATCAGCTGAAGGCCAAGCTGCTGGAGATGAGCCAGCGATAAGCCGGTTTGTGGAAATACCGATGTTTGAAATGGATCGGCCGATGGGTGCAGTGTCGCTGCTTACACAGTGAAGGGCAGCTGCACCGGGACAAACCGAGTCAGTCATGGACGAGTGGTATGGCAGCATGGAAAAGAAGGGAGAGACCATGGCTGAGATCAGAGAGGAGACCGTCAGCGGTTTCTGCAAGGCACAAAATCAGACACGTCGTATTTTCTGCGAGCTGGAGGAGGATGAGCAGGGAAAGCTGCGGATCGTGGATACGGACTGCGCTTACGGAAACTGTCCCCATACCGGGGACTGCCTGCTGATGGCGAATCTGAGTCTGTCCGATTAGCGGAATTGACTTAAAACAGCCGGGAAACAGCCGTCATTTTTGTGTTTCCGGATTGAGAAACAGTCTTGTCCGAAAACAGGGAATGATATATAATACGATGGATTCGCGTTTTTGGGATTTGCGTGACGAATGACACGTGATCCTGTTTTGAAGACCCTAATCGTTTTGGAACGATTGCATATACAGGAAGGAGATCAGTCTGCCATGAAAAGATGCATGTATTGCGGGCAGGAGAATGACGATGCGAGCACGAACTGCAGCAAGTGCGGCAACGAATTGCTGGAAATGCCCATCGGTGAGCCGGGAGTGATCGAGGAGCTTTCGGAGGAAAATCCGGAGGAGTACCCTCAGGAGGTTGAGGTTCCGGATGTTCAGTATGAGGAGGCGGTTGGCGCACCTCAGGAAATGCCGGAAGAGGAATACGGATATCTGGGTCATCCGGAGGATCAGCAGTATGCCGGTCAGGCTTATGGCTACGAACAGCCGCCCCAGGCCTATGAGGCAGAATACGGTTACTACGATGAACCGGAAGAAGAGCCGGCTCCGGTCAGCTCCGGTCTGCTGATGAAAAAGGCCAGACGTCGGATCAAATCCTTCTTCTTCTTTGTGCCGATGATCTGCTTTACCGTATACACGATCGCTTCTATCCTGAATGTGGCGCTGGGCAGTGCAAGAGTCAACATTGCCACGGTGATGAATACCCTGAACAAGACTGTTGGTGAGAATATGCTTCTGCGCTATGCCAACATGGCTGTGAAGCTGCTTGACCGTGTGGATCCGCTGATCTTTATGGCAGCGATGCTGGTGATGCTGATCCCGGCGATCCTGATGATGTTTGGTATGTGGATGGCCTTCTGCGGCACCAGCACCAGACGCAGAGAGACCTCTACCGCAGGTATCACCATGACCAAGGTCGGCATTGTGATCAAGATGATCCTGGTCTGCGCGCTTCTGCTGGCAGGCATTGTCCTTTCTGTTTCCTATGTGGTGGCAGCCGGCGCAGCTTCCTCGATGATGACCCTGTTTGTAGGTATCATCGTTCTGCTGATCCTTGTGATCACCACCGTATTTGTGATCCTGTACTATGTGCAGGTCATGTTTGCACTGAAGGTTGTTAAGGTAAATGTACGCACCGGTACCTTTATCGGCAAGATCCCCGGATTTTCCATCTTTGTTAATCTGCTGGGATGCGCTGTGACGGTTCTGTGCATGCTTCCGATGGCTCCGGATGACTACATCGGTCTGGCGGCCAAGGGTGCCTATGCGGCATGGCTGCTGTTCACCAGCCTGTGGGCAGTGATCTACCGTGCAACCGTCAAGGTAAAATAAAGAAGAGAGCTTCAGATGAAGTGTTTTTCAGCCCACAATTTCACGGCAGTGAGATAGTGGGCTGTTTGTTACTTTCATGGTAAAATCTGAATGGATTTTTCTATGGGTCCGATATAGATCAGGCAGGTATCCGGACAACCGCCGCAGAGCGGCAGGAGTGTAAGGCACGCTTGGTCATAAATCATAATAGATAGGTAATGGACGAAGATGACAGATCGAAAGCATACAGATAGGTAATGGACGAAGATGACAGATCAAAAGCATACAGATAGGTGATGGACGAAGATGACAGATCGAAAGCATACAGGAAGAGACGAACATATCAGTGAGTCCAGCCGGTACAGTACCAGCCGTCAGTCCAGACGCGGCAGCCGGTATCGGGACAAGCTGTCTCCGGAGGCAGCAGCCCAGCTTAAGAAGCAGGAAAAAGAAAAGGCTGAGGAAGATAAGAACCGGGCCAAAGCGCAGGCGGCGGAGCTGAAAAAACAGTCCAAAGAGGCCTCGGAGGAAAGAAAACGCCAGGAAAAGGAGCGGCAGCTGCGCCGGCAGGAGGCAGCCCAGGGGCGTCGCCAGGCGGATGAGCGCAGCCAGCAGCGGCTGACGGATCGGGAAAATCGCCGTCGTCAGCGCCGGGAGGAGCTGGCCAGACAGGCCTGGGAGGAGAGTCGCCAGCGACGCCAGCAGGAGCTTTTAGAGGAAGCGCAGGAGGCGGAAGAGAATGAACTGCCGGAGCCGGGCTGGGAGAGCGAGGAAATCGTTGCTGAAGCTGCGGCTGTGGAGACAGATGAGGCAGAGGAGGCTATGCCGGCAGGCGATGAGCAGGAGCTTGTAGAAGAAGAACCGGAAGAAGACGAGTACCTTGACGAGGAGGATGAATCGGACGTGGATGAGTACCTCGATGAAGAGGATGAGTCGGACGTAGGTGAGTATCTGGACGAAGAAGGATCGGACGCAGACGATGACCTGGAGGTAGAGCTTGACGTAGATCAGGAACTGGATGAAGAGGACGAGCCGGAAGAAGACGAGTACCTTGACGAGGAGGATGAGTCTGAAGAAGACGAGTACCTGGATGAAGAAGAAAAGGAAGAAGATTTAGATTCGAAAAAAGAGCCTTGTGGAGAAACTCATGAGAATGAGGAAAAGACTGCAGGCGAGGAAAAAGCGGAGGAAATAGCAGAAAAGAAGATATCCCTGGGGGCGCGCCTCGCTGCCCTGGCCCGTAAATGGCTCACCAGACGTAATCTCGCCATCGCCGGCGGCTGTATCCTTGCCGTGGCCGGTATCTCCGCCTACTCTGTTCGGGCGGTTTACTTCAGCAGGCATTTTTACCCGGGAACCGTGGTCTTCGGACAGGACTGTTCTGAAAAGACCATCGAGGAGGTGCGGGCTTCCCTGGATGAGCTGGCAGCTGGCTATCAGCTGACGGTGTCCGCCCGGGAGGCGGAGGATGAGGTGATCACCGCCTCCCAGATCGACTTCCGCTACGAGGACGATCAGGGGCTGGAGCAGACCATGAAGAACCAGCTCTGCGTTCTGTGGCCCATTATGCAGCTGGTCCGGGGCGAGCAGAAGGTGGTGATCCGGACCGGATGTGATGAGGAAAAGCTGGAGGCGGCGGTGTCCGGGCTGAGTGCCATGCAGAAGGACAACATGCGCACACCGAAAGATGCCTATCTGGCAGCGGATGACAGCCTGTTTAAGGTATTCCCGGAGGATCCGGGTACAGCGCTGGAAAGCGAGAGTGTCATCAGCGCGATCCGGTTGGCGGTGAAAAAGGACCAGACCCAGGTGGATCTGGAGGAGGCCGACTGCTACCTGAAGCCGGAGATCTTTGAGGATGACGAGGAGCTTAACGCGGAGAAGGAAGCACGAAATGCGGTGGTAGGTGCCCATATCACCTACGATTTCGGAGACCGTCAGGAGGTGCTGGATGCGGAGAGCATTTTTGAAAAGCTGGTGACCACCACGACCAACGGAAAATACGTGCTGGATCCGGATAAGGTCCGGTCCTATGTGTTCGAGCTGGCGGAAAAATACGATACCTTTGGCAAGGTCCATACCTTTACCACCTCGTTTGGAAGTACCGTGGAGCTGTACGATGGTGACTACGGCTGGCAGATCGCCGGCGAGGAGACCTACGATCAGCTGCTGCAGGATCTGAAGGAGAAAAAGGAGGAGGTCATCGAGCCGGTATACAGCTATCGCGGCGTCTGCCGGGATACTGACGATATCGGCGGCACCTATGTGGAGATCTCCATCGAAGCCCAGAATATGTGGTGCTACCAGAACGGAGAACTGATGGTGGATACGCCGGTGGTGACCGGTAACCCGAACAAGAACAACGAGACGCCCGCCGGCGGTGTCTGGGCCATCGATGCAAAGATGACCGACTACGTGCTGGTGGGTGAGGATTACCGCTCGCCGGTGGATTACTGGATGCCCTTTAACGGCAACATCGGTATTCACGACATGCAGACGCGAGGTGTTTTCGGCGGACAGATCTATCTCTACGCCGGTTCCCACGGCTGTGTGAACACACCGCTGGATGCGGTCCGGGAGATCTATAACATCGTATCCATCGGTACACCGGTGATCGTGTATTAGGAGGCAGCTTATGGAGAGAGATCCGAAGTGGTATGAGCAGGCCTTTAAGGCCCTGGGGGATTCGTCCAGGTTGCAGATTCTGGGTCTGCTGGAGGAGCGGTCGATGAATGCGGCCGAGCTTTTGGAGCAGGTCAGTGTGGTCCAGTCCACGCTGTCCCATCATATGAAGACCCTGTGTGAAGCCGGTGTGGTGACGGGCACACGAAGTGGAAAAAATGTGCTCTATTCGCTGAACCGGGAGGCCCTGGCGGAGCTGGCCGGATTTCTGACGGGCCATGTGCCGCTGGAGAAGAAGTCAAAGAAGAATAAAGGCAAGGGTAAGGAAAAGGATAAGCTTCGGGACGAAGAAAAGGAACGAATCGGGAATAAATCCGAAAAAAATAAAAAAGAATTCGAAAAAAACAAGAAAAAGATGAAAGATAAGTCGAAAACCGGGAAAAAGCACAAGACAAATGGAAAAATTCGTGTATAATAACGAATATTGAGTCAGTGATTTGGATGGTTTGAACCCGACAGGCTGATTGGCAGATCGTTCGTAAGACAGTCGGACCAGAGTGCAGACAGACACTGGGGTGGTCATATCAGGATACGGACGGTCAGGTCGGGAAAAACGGCCTGCTGTGAAAACAACAGCCGTTAAAAAACTGCCCGGCGGTCTCGGGCAGGAAAGGAAATGGTGAGCAGCATGATGGAAGAAAAGCAGTTGATGAATGACAAGATGGAGGAGTTCCTGCGCTATTGTATCGAGGCGGGCCGGATCGATCCGAACCTGTATCAGGAATACGATGTTAAGCGGGGACTGCGTGAGTCGAATGGTAAAGGTGTTCTGACGGGCCTGACGGAGATCTCGGATGTTAACGGTTTCCGTACCAAGAACGGTAAGAAGGTACCCATTGAAGGTGAACTCTTTTTCCAGGGCTACAATGTCAAGGAGCTGATCAACGGCTTTACCAACCGTCGCTTCAATTTCGAGGAGACCACGTATCTTCTGATGTTCGGTGAGCTTCCCACCAAGGAGCAGCTGCGTCAGTTTATCGATGTGCTCAGTCAGTTCCGTGAGCTGCCGAAAAAGTTTGTGCGTGACGTTGTGATGAAGGCCCCCAGTGCCAACCTGATGAATGCACTCCAGCGAGGCGTTCTGACGCTCTACTCCTACGATGAGGATCCCGACAATCTGGATATCATGAATGTGCTGCGTCAGTCACTGACGCTGATTGCGACCATGCCGCTGTATTCCGTATACGGCTATCATGCATATCAGCACTACAATCTGGGCAAGAGCCTGTTTATCCACTATCCGGATCCCACCAAGTCCACGGCAGAAAACATCCTGCATATGCTTCGCGGCGACAGTGTCTATACCGAGCTGGAGGCTCGGGTACTGGATACCTGTCTGGTGCTGCATGCAGAGCACGGCGGTGGTAACAACTCCACCTTCACAACCCACGTTGTAACGTCCTCAGGTACAGATACCTATTCCGCAGTGGCGGCATCCCTGGCCTCACTGAAGGGACCCAAGCACGGCGGTGCCAACCTGAAGGTACAGCGCATGTTCGCGGACATCAAAAAGAATATCCGTAACTGGAATGACGAGGCAGCCATTCAGGAATATCTGGAAAAGATCCTGGCCGGCGAGGCCTTTGACGGTGCCGGTCTGATCTACGGTATGGGTCATGCCATCTACACCCTGTCGGATCCCCGTGCGGTGATCTTAAAGCAGTATGCGGAGAAGCTGTCCTATGAGAAGGGACTGGAGGAAGAGTATCACCTGTACGAGACGGTGGAAAAGATCGCCTCCAAGCTGCTCACCGAGCGCAAGCAGCTGTCCAAGCCGATCTGCTGCAACGTCGACTTCTACAGCGGATTTATATATTCCATGCTGGGTATTCCGGAGCAGCTGTATACCCCGATCTTTGCCATTGCCCGTATCTCCGGCTGGGCCGCTCACCGGATGGAGGAGCTGGTCAACGACGGCAAGATCATCCGTCCGGCTTACAAGTATGTGGGACATCACAGAGCCTATCGCCGGTTAGAGGACCGCGTGCAGTAAATATGAGAATAGAAAACAGCCAGGCACAATTGTGCCTGGCTGTTTTTTCATAGGAAATTCCAACCGGAATTTCCTACGGGCCCGATATAAAATCGGGCAAATATCCGGACAACCGCCGCA
>JAUNDD010000018.1 GCA_030526245.1 Lachnospiraceae bacterium | reverse complement strand
CGAACTTGATACACATACTGCGACGGAAGCCTCGCCAGTGTTCGCTTTCCCTCAGACATTGGGCCCTGCGCCCGTCCTACCTGGCCCAGCGCCTTTGCAGGGCAGCAGGCAGTGAACTGCTCCAGTATCCAAAAGCTCGCATTTCAGAGGCGCTTTTAGCGGAGGAGAGATCCACGCCTACGGAGACCAAAATGCGAGGGCCACACCCCGAGCATTTTATATATGGTCGTAGTTGGCGTTAGCTCGACGGAGCGTTGCCTCAGCGAGCGTTGGATCTGGACAGGAGCTGCAACTGAACTGTTTCAAAAAGTATACTTTTAGAAAACGAAAAGGGGCTGCCACTTTCGTGACAGCCCCGCATAAACAACTCAAAAAAGATGCGAATTAGAACAGGCCAGTGATCTTTCCGGTCTCGTCTACATCGATCTTCTCTGCAGCCGGAACAGGCGGCAGACCCGGCATGGTCATGATCTCACCGGTCAGAGCAACGATGAAGCCTGCACCTGCAGAGATCTTCAGGTTACGTACAGTAACTTCGAAGTCGGTCGGTGCACCCAGCTTGGTCGGGTCATCGGTCAGAGAGTACTGGGTCTTAGCCATACAGATCGGTGCGTTGCCGTAGCCCATAGCCTCCAGCTGCTTAGCCTGCTTTGCTGCGTTTGCAGTCAGAACAGCCTTCTTGCCGCCGTAGATCTTCTGAACGATTGCATTCAGCTTCTCTTCGATGGTCAGATCCAGATCATAGCTGAAGGTGAAGTCATTCGGCTGTTCGCACAGACGTACAACTTCTTCTGCCAGAGCCTTTCCGCCTTCGCCGCCCTTAGCCCATACCTGGGACAGAACAACGTTAACGCCAAGCTCCTTGCACTTCTTCTCAACCAGCTCCAGCTCAGCCGGGGTATCGGTCGGGAATTCGTTGATAGCAACTACGCACGGCAGCTTGTAAACGTTGGTGATGTTGCTTACATGCTTCAGCAGGTTCGGGATACCCTTTTCCAGAGCTTCCAGGTTCTCGTTGTTCAGGTCAGCCTTAGCTACACCGCCGTTGTACTTCAGAGCACGAACGGTAGCAACGATAACAACAGCGCTCGGATTCAGGCCTGCCATACGGCACTTGATGTCCAGGAACTTCTCAGCACCCAGGTCAGCACCGAAACCAGCCTCGGTAACAGCGTAGTCAGCCAGCTTAAGAGCCATCTTGGTAGCGGTTACAGAGTTACAGCCGTGAGCGATGTTAGCGAACGGTCCGCCGTGAACGATAGCCGGAGTGTGCTCCAGAGTCTGAACCAGGTTCGGCTTCAGAGCATCCTTCAGCAGTGCAGTCATAGCGCCCTGTGCATTCAGGTCACCAGCGGTAACTGGCTTCTGCTCGGAAACCTTGCCGTAGGTGTAACCGATCACGATCTTGGACAGACGCTCCTTCAGGTCGGTGATGTCCTTGGACAGGCAAAGAACTGCCATGATCTCGGATGCAACCGTGATATCGTAGCCGTCCTCACGCGGGCAGCCGTTGGTCTTTCCGCCCATACCGTCTACTACGAAACGAAGCTGACGGTCATTCATGTCTACACATCTTCTCCAGGTGATCTTACGCGGATCGATGTTGAGCTTGTTGCCCTGATAGATGTGGTTGTCGATCATAGCAGCCAGCAGGTTGTTGGCAGCACCGATTGCATGGAAGTCACCGGTGAAGTGCAGGTTGATATCTTCCATCGGAACTACCTGAGCGTATCCGCCGCCGGCAGCACCACCCTTAACACCGAATACCGGTCCAAGGGACGGCTCACGAAGAGCTACGCAGACCTTCTTGCCGATCTTGGAGAGACCGTCAGCCAGACCTACGGAAGTGGTGGTCTTACCTTCGCCGGCCGGAGTCGGGTTAATAGCGGTAACCAGGATCAGCTTACCATCTTTTCTATCGTCTTCCTTCAGCAGATTGTAGTCGATCTTTGCCTTATACTTACCGTACTGCTCAAGGTACTTGTCATCTACTCCGAGTTTCTCAGCGATCTCGGTGATCGGGCTCATTACGCTTTCCTGAGCGATTTCAATATCAGATTTGAATCCCATGGCTTTTGCCTCCTAATATGAAATAAATGATTTGTCATCTGGCTGCCCTCCCTCATCTGCCGAAAAAAATAAGGAGGTCCTGCTTTGCAGAATCTCCTTAAACTATCTTTGATCGCCGCGGACTAATTCCGGACCCGTCACATACCCGAATGCTTTCCGCACTATTCTCGGATCTGTCCGTTTCCCACCGTTGCAAACGCAGACTGCGCAAGGAGATACTATCATCCTAATCGCAGTAGCGGAAGCGACATTGCAACGCGGGCCCGTTCCGGTCCTTCGTTCACGTCATCAGCTCTTCCCTCGACGTGACACTTAACGCACAACTATCTAATCTACCATTTTCAGCATGACTCGTTGAGTTCAACCATACTGACAATAATATACCAATTAGTTAGGTTTTTGTCAATCATCCGACGTCCTTTTTCAGGGTTTAAAACGTCACGGTTCAGGCGGTTCGCTTCCTCGAGGTGTTTTGCCGCGTATGCGAAAAAAATCCCGAGTTTTGCAGGCCAAAACCCGCGTTGTGTTACCGTTCCCTCTGTGCTGCGCACCCTCGCAGCTCCTTCAGCTGCTCTGTTTCGAAGCTGTAGCGTTTGCCGCAGAATTCGCAACCCACTTCGATGGTCTCCCCCTCTGCGATCAGCTTATCCAGCTCCTTGTCGCCAATACTGATCAGTGCTTTTTCCACCCGCTCCCGCGAGCAGTCACAGTGATAGCTCAGCGGCATGGTATCGTTGATCTCCAGTCCGGCCCAGCCCAGAAGCTCCTGCAGGATGTCCTCCGGCGACATATCCGCATCCAGCATCGATGTCACGGAGCTGACGGCTGACAGCTTCTCCTCCAACCGGTCCGTCACCTCGTCCGCGATGAAAGGCATCAGCTGAATGATAAAACCACCGGCACGACGTACCGTATTATCAAGGTTCATCAGTACACCCAGACCCACAGCGGAGGGTGTCTGTTCCGAAGCGGCAAAGTAATAGGTCAGATCCTCTGCCACCTCTCCGTTGACCAGCTCCACGCTGCCCGTGTAGGGCTCCTTCAGTCCCAGATCGCGGATCACGGTGAGAGTTCCGTTTCCGATGGCGCCGCCCACATCCAGCTTTTTGAGAGCATTGGGAGGCAGCAGCACCCCCGGCTCATACACATAGCCCTTCACCTGTCCCCGGGCATTGACGGTGACGATCTGCCCCCGCATAGGACCGTCGCCCTGCATCTGCAGCGTCAGCAGATCCTTATCCCCCTTCATCATGCTGCCCATCATCAGGCCGCCGGTCATCAGACGGCCCAGGGCCGCCGTGGCCACCGGGCTGGTCTCATGGATCTGTCTTGCCTGCTCGGTCAGCTCCCGGGTGGTGGCTGCAAAGGCCCGGATGTATCCCTGGGCCGCTGTTGCTCTGACTAAATAATCACTCATGTCTATCCTTCTTTCTCAATCTCTCGCGCTCTCCGCTTAGCCAGGACAAAGTGTGCTTTGCACACTAGCCGCTTTGCGGCGGTTGTCCGGCCCCTTGCCCGATTTTATATCGGGTCCATAAGAAATTCCATTCGAAATTTCTTACTGAAAGGACAAAGCCTGCTTACACACCAGCCGCTTTGCGGCGATCGTCCTCCTCAGATAAATGTGATCCGGGCCGCATTGACCAGCAGACCACCCAGAACACCGCAGCCGTACAAAAGCACGGTGATCTTTATGTTCTCCACCAGATTTCGATTTGTCCGGAACAGAACGATCAGTCCTACGCCGGCCCCTACCAGCAGTCCGGACATCATGGCTCCGGCGCTCATGGCTCCGTCCAGGTACAGTGTCGTGATCATAACCGAGGCAGCACAGTTGGGCAGCAGGCCCATCACGCCGGCCAGCAGCTCACCGACCACCGGCTGATTCAGGATCAGGGCCCGCAGTCCCTCCTCTCCCAGCACTTCCACCATCAGGTTCAGGGCAAAGGATACTGCAAGGATAAAGACGGCAATCTGCAGCGTATGCATCAGTGAGGAACGGAAAATGTTTTCGCTGTTATCACTTTCACAGCCGCATTTGTCATGCTCACACAGGTCGTGGATGCTCGAGCCGATCTTCCGGATGTTAAACTTCGGGAACAGATAGTCCACCAGAAAGCCTGCGGCCACAGCCAGCCCCGCCTTCACCAGCAGGATCTTCAGCACCGTCAGCACCGGCACTCTTCGCGAGAGCATGATCGGAAGCATCTCGTCCGAGGTGGACATAAATACGGCGATCAGCGTTCCGATTCGGATCACGCGGCCGGCATAAAAGCCGGAAGCCGCTGCCGAGAAGCCGCACTGAGGCACGATGCCCAGCACACCGCCAAAAAGCGGGCCCATGCGGTCCGCCCGGCGGATGACCGCCAGTGTCTTATCCCCCGTCCGATGCTCCAGGTACTCCATCAGCAAATAGGTCAGGAACAGAAACGGCAAAAGCTTTGCCGTATCGAGCAGTGTATCTAAAATCAAATCCCAAATCATGTGTTGTCGTTATACCTCCCGATCGTGTTACTCCTCGCCCCGCAGCCGCCGGGCGATCTCACTGAGCTTGGCCAGTCTGTGATTGATGCCGGACTTTCCCACCGGCGGATCCAGCATGGCACCCAGCTCCTGAAGGGGTGTTTCCGGATACTCCAGCCGCAGAAGCGCGGTCTCCCGCAGCACCGGCGAAAGCTTATCCAGCTCCATGTTGGCCTGGATATACCGGATATCCTCGATCTGCCGCATGGCCGCCGTTACCGTCTTCTTGATATTGGCCGCATCACAGTTGACCCTGCGGTTCACTTCGTTGGAAATGCCCCGAAGGATCCGGACATTCTCGAACTCCATCAGACAGCGATGGGCTTCCATCACGTTGAGCATGTCCATGACCTGGGCGCCTTCCTTCAAATAGACCACATACTTTCCCTTGCGCACACTGCTGCCCGCGTCCAGCTCAAAGGTCTGCATCAGCTCCATCAGCTGCGCGGCCTTTCCTTCCTCATTGCAGACGATCTCCAGCTGATAAAACTTATGGGGATCGCTGATGGTTCCACTGGCCAGAAAGGCCCCCCGCAGAAAGGCCCGGCGGCAGCAGGCCCGCTTGAGGAGCTTATTGTTCTCCAGTTGCAGCTGCTCCTCGATCTCGTAGGTCCCCTGCAGCAGCGAGACCGCCTTCAGCACCGTCAGCGTCTCCTCATGATCCATGATCCAGACGGTATACATCGCCGTATCCGCCTGCTTCATGCGTCGGGACACCCGGACATGGGCGCAGATCTGAAAGGCCTTTCGCAAAAGCATGCAGAACTTATGCGCCACATAGATATTCTCCGTTCGCACCTTCAGCCGCATGCGATCCGTAGTTGAAATACTGACACCGCCGCACATCGTGATGATGGCCGCGATCTCCGAAAGCTGACAGTGCCTGGCACCGCTCTGCTGCTGGTACGCCAGCTCATGTTTCACATCACCAGAAAATGACAAGCCTTTTACTCCCTTCAATGATGCATATCCCGGTGCTCCATACGAAGTCCGTACCGGCTGCTGCCCTTCAGATGCTCATACAGATGCAGCGCCATGGTCACCGACCGATGGTGTCCGCCGGTGCAGCCCACCGCAATGATCAGGCTGGTCTTCCCCTCCTTTTCATACTGGGGAAGCAGGTAGTCGATCATCTCAAACCAGAGCTTCTCGAAGGTTTCCCCCACGCCGCCCTGCATCACATAATCCCGCACCTCGCTGTCCTCGCCGGTCTTCTGCCGAAGTGCCGGCTCATAGAACGGATTGGGCAGAAATCTCACGTCAAACACCAGATCTGCGTCCTCCGGGATTCCGTGCTTAAAGCCAAAGGATTCGATGGTCACGAACAGACTGCGAAAATCCGATTGTTCCAGAAAGATCTCCCGGATCTGCTGGCGCAGCTCCCGGCTCAGCAGACGGCTGGTGTCGATCACATAATCGGCCCGGCTTCTAATCGGTGCCAGCAGCTCCCGCTCCCGGCGGATTCCTTCCTCCACCCGCTCGTGCTTAGCCAGCGGATGCTGCCGGCGGGTCTCCTGATATCTTCGGTTCAAAGTACGCTCATCCGCGTCCATGTACAGGATCTGAAACGGAAACTGCCCGCTGTCCAGCAGCTCCTGCAGCTGCCGGATCCGTTCTTCATCCTTCAGACTCCGGGCATCGATGCCCAGGGCCACATTCTCATACTCCTGGGAGCTGACCGCCAGCATGGCAAAACGCTCCACCAGGGGAAGGGGCAGGTTATCCGCGCAGAAATATCCGGCATCCTCAAAGGTCTTTAAGGCGCTGCTCTTTCCGGCGCCCGAAAGACCGGTCACAATGACAAAGCTCATACGAAATCTCCCAGTCTCTTTACCTCCGGCTCCAGTGTCACACCGTACTTTTCCTCCACGATCCGGGTGACATCCGTCATCAGCTGATGTACCTGGGCCGCAGTGGCCTGTCCGGCATTCACCACAAAGCCCGCATGTTTTTCCGATACCATGGCATCGCCGACCCGATAGCCCTTCAGCCCGGCATCCATGATCAGCTTCCCGGCAAAATACCCCTCCGGACGCTTAAAGGTGCTGCCGGCACTGGGGAAATCCAGCGGCTGTTTGGTCACACGCTGCTGCTTCAGCTCATTCATGCGCGCGGTGATCGCTTCCTCATCGCCCTGAGCCAGCTCCAGGCCGGCTCCCAGAATGATCCAGCCCTCCTTCTGGGCCCGGGAGGTCCGATACCCAAAGTCCATCTCCTCACCGCTGACCTCAAAGATCTCCAGATCGTTATTCATCACACGTACAGACCGGATCACATCCTTCATTTCTCCGCCGTAGGCGCCGGCATTCATGATCACACCACCGCCCAGCGTTCCGGGGATACCGGAAGCAAATTCCAGACCGGTCAGCGCATGCTCCTTTGCCTGTCTGGCCAGGGAGATCAGCAGCGCACCGGCCTGGGCCTTCATGCAACGCCCTTCCACTTCGATCCGGCTCATATTGCGTCCGATCTCCATCACCACACCGCGATAGCCCTGATCTGAAACCAGCAGGTTGCTTCCGTTTCCGATCAGCGTATACGCCGTGCCGTGCTCCCGGCAGATTCGGATCGCATCGGCCAGGGCCGTTTCATCACAGGGTGTTATAAGCACATCGGCCAGTCCTCCGATCCGAAATGTCGTATGCCGGCTCATGGGCTCATTGACCAGGAGGTTCTCTTCTCCCACGGCCTTTGCCAGCTGCTCGATCCACATCTGCTCCATAGTTATCCTCCTCAATTCAAAGGAACCTCTGCAGCGTTTTCTTCGGCGCTGTCCTCAACCGGTTCCTTCCGATCCTCTTCATCATTTCTATCCGCGACGGTTTCGTTCTCCGGCCCGTCGCTGATTTTCCCTTCAGCCACAGATGAAGCCTGCAGCTCGTCAGCATCCTTCTGATCCGCTGCCGGCTTCACTGGCAGCTCGTCTCCATATCTTTTCTCGATCCACAGCACCAGTCCGGCCAGCAGTGCAGACACCAGTGTCAGGATCATCCCCAGGTTAAATCCGGCCGGATGGTAACGAAGCTCGATCTCATGCTCCCCTTCCTCCAGGCGGATTCCCATAAAGGTGCCGGCGATGGGTTCGATCTCTGCCGCTTCCCCGTCCACCAGGGCCGCCCAGTTTTTCTCAAAGGGCACGGTGATCATCAGCACCCCGCTGCGCTGCACCTGCACACGTCCGGTCAGGCTGTCACCCGTCAGCGTCACATCCTCCAGCTGAGACTGAGCCAGAACGCGGTTCACTGCTTCCAGGGCACTGTCCGCGCAGGTATAGATGGCCACATTCTGGGTGTCCTCCTCATTTTTAAGGGTCAGCGTAAATTCCGCCAGATCCTCCCCGTCACAGCTGTCCAGCACATACAGATGATCCGTATAGGTGGCATAGCTCCGTTCATATTCCGGGGTGTCCAGGGCGATCTTGGAGGCCCGTTCCTTCAGCTCCAGGTAGACCTGTTTATTCTCCGGAATGCGGCATTTCTCGGTCTGATCCCCGGACAGCAGCACATTGCGGTCCAGCACAAAGATGGGATCCATACCGGTGGCCCGGACTACAAACTCATTCTGTTCAGCCATGGGGCCGGCACCGGAAAGCTCCCAGTCCAGGATCTCCTCATTGACCATAAAGCCGATGGAAAGGGCATCTTCATTGCGATAGATGGCGTAGTTGTCACTCTCTCCCACCTTTTCGAATCCGTACAGCGTGCTGCCCTTTCCATAGGTGGACAGTACGTACCGAATGCCGAATACATCGTTCATCAGACCCGTCACACCGATATAGCCATTCTTATTGGTTCGGGCTTCCATACCGATCTTATCGCAGAAGTCCGTCACCGAGCTGAGCATGGTAGAGTTGAACATCACCGTGGAATAGCCGCCGGCAAACATCGTCACGTTGCGCATCCGCTGGCTGTCGATCTCACTGCGGTAAAAGCCGGTCTCCTCCTGCTCCGCCGTCAGCTCCCGGTATCGGGCCTGATCGTTCAGATAGGTGCGCCGGGGCACATTTTCATTGTAGCAGATGCCGCAGATTCCATGCACCGCTGCCTCGGTAAACAGCAGGCCTCCCAGGACCGCCGAAGCCACCGAAGGTCTGACCCGCAGCACGCGCAGGATCAGAATAGCCAGGGTATACACCACCAGCAGCACCAGAGTGATCCGGTTGAGCAGCCGGGTCGTCAGCCAGGGCCATCCATCGTATCCCTCCGGACTGGCCGCGCCGCTTTGGACACACCAGATGGCAAAGCCCGTTACGGCGGCTCCGGCCGCTGCGATCTTCCAGGGCGCCATGCTCCACAGCTCCTGTACGCAGTCAAAGCACATGATCAGCAGGATCACAACATAAATAAAGGCAAAACGATTCGGAAGACCGTTCTGGTTATGAAAACCGTGCCAGATATAATTCAGAATATTCGTGGAAAAGCTCAGCAGCATAAAGCCGGTCAGAAACAGCTTGCCTGCTTTCTCGGACGGATCGATCCGGTCATTCAGGATATAGCATACCACCAGAATCAGTACCGCCACGCCGCAGTAGGCATTCAGTCCCACCTGCCCGTCGGCGATGTTGATGGGATGCTCTCCGGCAAAATGCGTCATCATCATCTCCACAAAATCCGTATAAAACTTCACTCTTGTGGGGAAGGTGTTGCTGAGCATGGCCTCCGAAGAAGCCAGTGTCATGTAAGCCGGCACCAGAATGATGCCGCCAATACCGCCGGCCAGCAGGGAATAGCCGCCAAACCGAAGGCACCGGCGCAACAGCTGTCTCAGTGTCAGCCCTTTATACCCTGCCAGACAGACCGCCAGATACAGGCAGGAAAACAGGCACAGCATAAAGCCGATATAGTAGTTGCACCAGATTCCATAGGCCAGCGATGCCAGATAGACGCCGGCCCGTTTGCCCTTTACCAGCTTCTCGATACCATACATGATCAGCGGAAGCATGGCAATGGAATCCAGCCACATCAGATTAAAATAGTAGCCGATCAGGAAGTTTCCCAGCGCGTACATGCTGGCAAACACCACCGGCAGATAGCCGCTGTCGGGACGGCGCTTATGCAGATACCAGGAAAAGGTTCCCCCGCACAGGGCGATCTTAAGCAGGATCATCAGATCCATAAAGTCACAGACATGGGCCGTAGGCACCAGTGCGATCAGAAAGTTCAGAGGGCTTGCCATGTAGTAGGCGTAGGTTCCCCAGAAGTTGAAGCCAAAGCCGCCTTTGAAGGAATAAAACAACGACTCGGCATGGGTCAGCTTCTCATGAAATTCCGTGTAAAACGGAAGATACTGGTGCAGCGAATCGATAATCAGCACCGTTCCGTCTCCGAAGGGCCAGACCTTGATCACGATAAATCCGATCAACGTGATCAAAGCCGGGATCAGAAACCCCAGCCAGAAATAGTAGGCACCGCCTCTGGGCGCCCTCTGAATCTTCTTTTTTCTATCCATAGCCCTCCTTATTCGACGCCTGCCGTGAGACCCGTTCTCTGTACAGCCAAAATCACGTTTTGCATCCAAACGGATACGGCACGGGGCCGCCCGCCGGTTGCTCCGTCCGTACGGTCAGTCCGCCGCCCGGTCACTTTCCTCTACATCCGGCGGATAGGTCAGGGTCTCGCCCAGACTGAAGGAATACAGACTCCTCTCCTTCACCCGGCCGCGGCCCAGCGTCTCCAGCGCTTTCTGGTACAGATCGATCTGCACCCGGTATTTTTTCAGCAGCCCTTCCGGTCCGTCCTCGCCGATCCGGTCGGTTTTATAATCCACCAGCACAATGCCGTCATCTTCCTCAAACCATGCATCGATGACACCCTGAATGAGTACCGTCTCATCCACGTCCCACTCGGCATGGATCTCCCGGGCCGGCAGGCTGATCACAAAGGGAGTTTCCCGATACAGCTTACCCTGCCCGGCGGCCAGCCCCATCCTCCGGGCCAGCTCCGAGTCAAAAAACCTCTGCAGACCGGCCTTTTTCACGACCCGGCTTTGCAGCCTGCTGATTTTACCACACTTTATCATGCTTTCCAACTGTTTCTCAACAAAGTCCGGCTCGTCCATCGCCGTGAAGTCCATCAGCTCCATCACCCGATGCCAGATGGTTCCCCTCTCTGCTCCGGACAGCTGCAGACGTCCCTTTTCATCGGTCCCGCCGTTTTTTTCTTCCGTTGCCGGCGGCTTTGTTTCCCCACCGATGGGCTTCTGCCATTCTTCCGGCGGCTGCTGACCGGCCCCGTCCTCCGGCTGCGTTCCGTCCTCCGCATTTCCATAAAGACGCTGCACATCCTCATCCGCGTGGATCGCCTCCATCTTCAGGTCGGAAACAGAGAGCTTGGCCGGGATCTGCGCCAGCAGAAGCTCCCGGGCTTTTCCTTCCGGATCTGCCTGCAGGCTCGCCATCAGTTCCCGGCACAGCTGCCGGATCTGCCCCGTATCCAGTGCTTCTTCTTCCGGGTGGTCCCCCGGCACGGCTGCCGACTGCGCCTGGAGCCATTGCCCCAGTTCCCGGGCGCTGGCCAGGCCAAAGCAAAAGCCCGGGCCTTCTCCGGCTGCCTCCGGGCAGGAGCGTTCCAGACCGAACCGCGATAAAAAGGATACCGCACTGTCATGCTGCAGCGCCGCGGGCATAAGCAGGTCCAGAAAACAGCCGGCATCCATGCGGGCGCTGTAGGACAACCGGCCATCCCCCCGGCGCACCCGGGTATTCCAGCCATAGACTGCCTTCCCCGGATCCGCGCAGCGTCCGGTAAGAATCAGCTTTTCGCAGGCCCGGGTCATGGCCACATACAGAACACGCAGTTCTTCGCCCAGTTCCTCCTCCTGACTGCGGCTGGCCAGCACCTCCCGGTGAAGCACCGGAAGCCGAAGATGCTTTTCCGTATCGATCAGCCGGGGCGCCGCCCCCAGAACCGGATGCAGCAGCACAAATTCCCGGCGATCCATCTGGTTAAAGCCTTTCCCCAGACCGGATACAAATACCACCGGAAACTCCAGTCCCTTGCTCTTATGGATGGTCATGATCCGGACGGCATCCTCATCCTCTCCGGTCACCGAGGCTTCCGCATACTCGATCTCATACTTCCTTAGCTGTTCAATGTAGCGCAGGAAATGAAACAGGCCCCGATAGCTTCCGTTTTCAAAGGCGATGGCCTTTTCCACCAGCATCTGCAGATTCGCTTCCCGCCGCTGTCCGCCCGGCATGGCCTGAACATAACGGCTGTAGCCGGTCAGATCCAGCAGCTGCCAGATCAGCTCATGGATGGGCAGATATACTGCCATGGCACGCAGCTGATCGATCCGTTCAAAGAATACACGCAATTTTGCCGCTGTTTCCGGCTCTGCCAGCTCATCCTCCAGATAAAAGCGGCAGGCTTCATACAAGGGAAGCTCCCGTCCCACCAGACGCACCCCCGCCAGCTGTGCTGCAGAAAGCTGTCCCGCCGGTGACAGGAGCGCCGCTGCCAGAGGCGTATCCTGGTGCGGATTGTCCACCACCGACAGCCAGGCCAGCACGGTCCGTACCTCCAGAGCATCAAAATATCCCTCACCAATTCCGGTAAAGGCCGGAATACCTGCCCTGGACAGAATATCCAGAAACATATCTCCGGCGCCCCGGACGCTGCGCAGCAGGATCGCAATATCCCCGAAACGAACCGGCCGGTAGCTTTCGCTGGCCCGGTCATAGATTCGTTCCTTTCCGACCATCTCCCGGATGCGCCGGGCCACCAGGGCCGCCTCCTCTTCCAGACCGCGCAATTCCTCCGGCGTTTCCTGGCTTCGAATTACCGCTGCATCCGTTTCAAGCTGTCGAGGTGCTTCTGCCACGGCTTCCTGCTCTGTCTTTTCAGCAGATTCGTTCACGCAGTTCGCCGGCAGTTCCAACTGACCGTTTTCTGCCTCTCCTGCCCCCTCCGTTTCCTCAAGCTCCGGGGCCACCAGCCAGATCTCAGGCGTATAGTCTGTTCCGTCCTTCTCCTCCGGGAAAAAAGCTCCCGGATTCAGCCTGGCCTCCCGGTCGTACTCCACACCGCCCACATCGCTCAGCATGATCTGGGCAAACACGGTATTGACCGCCTCCAGCACCTCCAGGCGGCTTCTGAAATTTCGGGTCAGTCCGATCCGGCGATGAGCCTGACCATCGGATGCGTACTGGGCATCCTTTTCCATAAAGACCTCCGGCCTGGCCAGACGGAACCGGTAGATACTCTGCTTCACATCTCCCACCATGAACCGGTTAAAGCGCCCGTCCTCCTCGCCGGAAATACTGGACAAAAGCAGCTCCTGCACCAGGTTGCTGTCCTGGTATTCATCCGTCATGATGCAGGCAAAATTCTCCGCATATTCCCGGGCCACCGGACTGGGACGATCCGCCCCCTCCGACCGGTCGATGAGGATCTGCAGGGCCATGTGCTCGATATCCGCAAAATCCACCAGCCCGCGTCTTCGTTTCTCCGCCGCAAAGCTTTCCTCGTACTTCCCGGTCAGCCGTACCAGCTCCTCCATCAGCGGGGCCGTCCGATGCAGGATATCCAGCACTGTCTCCAGGTCCTGACGATAAAACTGTGCGATCAGCTTGCCCAGCTGCTTTTTCACTTCCGACCGCAGCTCCGTGGTCTGATTCTTCAGCTCCGGATCCACGCTCTTGTCCCGGCAGGGTGACAGACGCCCAAATCCCCCTTCGGCTCCCAGCAGAAACAGCCGCATCTGCGTAAAGCTCAGGTCTTCCCCCGGCAGTGTCAGGCCTTCGACCTCCTTCTCCAGCGTCTTCTCATACATATAGGGGCCGCCCTCGGTCCGGCACAGCTCAATGGCCTGCCGCAGCATGGACTGCAGGTCCCTTACCCGGCTGCCCGTGCGGCGCAGCAGCTCCTTCATCCAGGACTGCTCCTCCAGCTCCCGGGGCGTTTCACACCGATAGGGAAGCAGACAGGCCTCTCTCCACTCCGCCGGCCAGGGGTAGGCCATGGAAAAACGGAAGAACCGCAGAATCGCATTGTCCAGTTCCCGGTCCGAACGGCCGTTGCTGAGCATGTCCGCCGCCAGGCGAAAGCCCTCGGTGGCCTCTTCATATTCCTGCTCCAGCATTTTTTCCAGAACATCCTGTCCCAGCAGCTCCATTTCTCCCGGATCTCCCACCCGAAAACCGGGTTCCAGGTCGATCTGGGAAAAATGGGTCCGGATCACGTCCAGACAGAAGCTGTCGATGGTCATGATCGAAGCCTGATTGATCAGCGCGCACTGCCGCTGCAGATGCTCATTATGAGGATCCTGTTCCAGACTCTGCTCCAGGACCCGGCGGATCCGCTCTCTCATTTCACCCGCGGCCGCCTTGGTAAAGGTCACCACCAGCAGGTGGTCCACATCCAGCGGATCCTTCGGATCCATGACCAGCTGCAGGATACGTTCCGCCAGCACCGCCGTCTTACCCGATCCGGCGGCTGCCGAAACCAGCAGAGAGCTGCCTCTGCTTTCGATCACCGAGCTCTGTTCCTGTGTCCAGTTCTTTCCCATTTATCTGTCAACTCCTCCCCGAATGATCTGCCAGCACTCCTGGGCCGAACGCTCCCGGAGTCTTCGGCTTCCGGCTCCCGGCAGTCCCCGGTCATATCCGCACACCGAACGGTAATCGCAGTACTCACATCCGGTCTCATCCTTATATCGATAGGGCCTGGCCTCGATCTCACCGGCCTGGATCCTCGCCGCCATCTCATGGATCTTCTCCCGGGCAAAATCCGCTGCCGCTTCCAGATCTGCGGAGGCGCAGACCGAGGAAGTCTTAGCCAGTCCCCCATCCTTCTTAAACTTCGCCGGCGCGTACAGCTCCAGCTGCCCGGGATCCTCCGCCATGCCCCGCAGCACCGGATCCTCCTCGCTGAGGAGGCCATCCGGCCGCAGCGCCTTCAAAGTCTCCCGGTGGATGATCTCCTCATCCACCTCCGGCGTATCCGCCTCGATCACCGGATCATCCAGATGACTGTAAAAGACTCCCGCCGGCTTCACCTCTGTTTCCGGGCTGATCTCCCGCTCCTTTTTCAATACCTCTCCCAGATAGATCATCAGCTGCAGCTGCAGTCCCTCGATGAGTCTGGTCAGGTCGAACTTCTGACTGCCGGACTTGTAGTCGATCACCTTCAAATAGACCTGATCCGCCTCCCGCAGTACATCCACGCGGTCCACCTTTCCGATCAGGCGGACCTTCTCCTCCGGATCACGCTCCCGCACCGGTCCCCCGGCAGCCGCTCCCGTTTCAGGGAAGCGCACCTCAAAATCCCTGGGCTCAAAGCTTCCCGCCTGGATTTGCTCCACCAGCACCTCCACGGTCCGTTCCAGCATACGGCGGATCCGCACAAAGGCATACTGGTTTCTGGCTGTTTCCCGGTAGATGGACGCACTGGTCTGGTCGGCACAGTATTCGATGCAGGCGGTCAGCACATCTGCGCGCTGCTGCTGTGTCAGGTTCTGCCAGTCCAGCCTGGGATCTTCCCGGATGCTTTCCGAAAACTGTTCGATCACCTGATGGAAGAAAATACCCATATCCTGGGTGCTGATCCGAAACTGTTCACGTTCCTGCAGCTTCAGCGTAAACTGAGCAAAATAGGCAAAGGGGCACCGGGCAAAGGTCTCCATGGAAGTGATCGAACCAGTGAGACACCGGCCGCTTAACGCCCGGGCCAGCTCCTGTCCCAGAGGCGTGTGTGCAAAAATCTTCTCCCGGGCCTCCAGAATCTGCCGGGCCTGCCAGGCCGTCTCTTCTCTGGCAAGACAGACCTCGCTCAGGGCCTGCAGCGCCGGCGGCAAAGGTGCGTCCGGCTCCGTCTCTCCCAAAAGCTGTGCCAGCCGTGCCAGGGCCTGACCGTCCGTATAGACCTTCCGGCTATCCTCTTCCTCCGGCAGCCGCACCTCCAGTCCCGGATACATGCGCCGCAGGTCCGAGATCAGAAACGCCGGCCTCCTGGCCGCTCCCTGGCTGTCTGCCATACAAAAGGACAAATGAAGCTCCTCCGAGGGCTTCGTCAGAAGACTGTAGAGATAGAAACGCTGGGTAAAGGCATTCTCACGCATACCCGGTGCCAGTTCATAGCCAAAGCCCTGCAGAAACTCCCGATCTGCTTCTCCGATCAAGGCGTTTTTATCCTCTTTTCTGGGAATCCATCCATCGTTGACCCCGACAAAAAACAGTACCCGGATATTATCCAGTCTGGTTCTGGTCATATCGCCGATGTGCACCTGATCCGGTCCCGGTGGAATGATACCGATCCGCGCCTCCGCAAAGCCCGCATCCAGCACCAGGGCAAATTCATGCCGCTCGATCCTGTCACTTCCGATCAGCCGCTCCATCTCCTCCAGAACGCCGGTCACCATTTCGTAGATCTGTTCATACTCCATCTGCCGTGCCCGACCGACAATGCTCTCCCTGGCCTCCATCAGCTGCTCTTCGATCCGGAAACTCTCCAGCAGCTGGCATAATCCGGCCGTATAATCGCTCACCTGCGCCTGTTTTTTGGAAAAAACGCTCATAAAGGGCTGCAATGCTTCCATCAGCCGCCCTCTCAGGTCATTGCACTGGGCCGTCTGCTCTTCGTCGATCAGTCTGGTCCTCCGGGTCCACTCCTCCTTCCATCTCCGGCTGCCCCGGATTCCCCGGGCCAGCAGATAGTTATCCAGCAGATCCGCTTCCTCCCGGCTCACCCCGGCAAAGCCGGTGCGCAAAAAGCGCATCACGCTCTCATAGGAATAGTTTTCCTCGGCGATCTCGATGGCGGCGCGTACAAATTCCAGGCAGGGATTGAGCGTGACCGGAATCTTCCGGTCCACAAAGAACGGGATCTCATACTGCCGGAACACCTCTGTCAGGAAGGGCTCATAGGTAGGCAGATCCCCCGCCACCACGGCGATCTCCCGCCAGCGCAGTCCGCCCTCGCGTACCAGCTCACTGATCTGCGCCGCGGCACGCCGCACCTCCTGGGGAACCATTTTGCTGCAGCTGATCTTGATCTGTCCGTCCAGATGGCCGGCAAAGACCGGCGGTTTTCCGTACCGGAGCAGGTTTCTTTCCAGAAAAGCCAGGGGCTGCTTCCCTTTGTTTTCCTGATCCCGGAACCGGGCTCCGGCCTTCAGCCGGATCTCCGGCAGGATCTCCACATGGTTGCGCCGGGCGCATTCCGTCAGGGCACGGGCCGTCTTTTTGGTAAGACAGAACAGCTCATGCTCCCGGATGGCTCCACTTAGATCCAGTCGCTCATCGATGGTCAGGGCCACCGTTACATCCCCGGCCGTCTGCAGAATGGCTTCCATGGCCTTCATCTGCACCGGCGTAAATCCCGTAAATCCATCAAAAATAAAGCTGCTTCCTTTAAGCAGCTCTGACTGAGGCACATACTGCGCCAGAAGCAGAAGCATATCCTCTGCCGTAATAAAATGATCCCGCATCAGCTCCCGGCACTGCCGGCGGATGAGGGCCAGATCCCTGAGCTTTCCCTGCAGCGTCGGACGGCGGTCCGCCTTCCCGATCATCGCTTCCAGCTCTTCACTTCCGATGGCATATTCATCAAACTCGGACAGCGCCGACTTGATCTCCGAAACAAAGCCCTGGCGATCCATCTTTCCCTTCAGGAACCGAAGCTGATCGTCGATCTGTCCGGCCGCCCGGCGGATCAGCAGATTTTTTCCGGTCTCCGACAGGATCAGCCCGGGATCCACCGCCAGTTCATCAAATACCCGGTACGCCAGCCGTTTGAAGCTGAGCACATCGATATTCAGAATGCCGTGTCTGGGATGCCGGGCGATCAGGTCTCGGGTAGCGGACAGGGAATACTGGTCCGGCACGATCAGAAAATACTGCCGGGTGGAACCGGCCGAGGTCTCCCGGATCAGCCGGTCGAATATGCAGGTGGTTTTACCGCAGCCGGAGCTGCCGAGGATCAGCTGAAGTGACATCTGTTTCTCCTTTTATCAAGTCATTCTGCCTCGCAGCTCATGTCTAACGTCGAGGCTTTTCAGATCGTTCTATCGGTTAGGCCGGCCAGTACTCGGGCTGGTTATTTTAGATGAACGACTAATACAAAGCATAGCCGTTGGGACTGATGCTGTACTCAAAACGACGCAGCAGCTCCACATTGGCGGTCTCATACACATTCAGTACCGAGGACGAAAAGCTGTCCGCCGGTATTGTCGGATAATACCAGGGCTTGCTGCCGAAATAATCCCGCAGCTCCTGGGATTTGAATACATAACCGCGGCGGGCATAGATCTCGTTGCGGGCGTAGCACAGCTGCTGGATCGACAGAGACGAAACCTCTGCTTCTGTCAGATACCGCTGGGCACTGTCCGGGAAAATATAATCCTGTTCGTCGCACACATATACCTGCCAGCCGGTATAGCTGCCGATCCCCTCGTAGGAGTATCCCGGCTGATCCAGCGCATACCCGCCGGCAGCTCTCAGATCCTCCGCCGCCTGAAGCAGGGCCGCATTGGTCACTTCAAAAGAGTTCAGCACGCTGTCCGAAAACTGATCCGGCGACTCAAAACCCCAGTACCAGTTCTTCTGATTAAAATACCCCTGCAGCTCCGAGGAACGAAACAGCCGCCCGTGTCTGGCATAGATCTCATTCTTCGCATAGCACAGCTCCTGCAGGGACAGCGCCTGCAGCTCCTGCTCCGTCAGATACCGGCTGTCACTGTCGTAAAAGATATAGCTGTCCGGATCCACGGTATAGCTGTCGTAATCACTGGCATAGCCATCCATATAGGCATAGACCGGATCAAAGCTGTAACCGGTCTGATCCAGCTCATAGCCGCCGGCCCGCTGTTCCAGCGAAGTCAGCAGCTCCACATTGGCTACCTCATAGGTATTGAGCATATCCATACTGAACTGGGCAGGCTGCCATACCGGTGTATACCAGTACTGCTGGTTGAAGTAGCTCTGCAGCTCGCCGGATACAAACATGCAGCCGTTTCTGGCAAACACCTCATTCTTTGCATAACACAGTACCTGGGGCGGCATGCCGGCAAGCTCCGCCTCCGAATAGGTCATGGAGGAGCTTCCCGGCAGAATATAGCCATAGGCTTCATTCGCCCGTACCCGGATCCCGCTCCAAATAAAAAACAGGCATGCCAGCGCCAACAGCCTGCCTTTGCCTCTGACCATCCTGTATGTGCATTCTTTCATCTCTACTGTTTCCCTTCGCCGTCATCTGCTGCACAGACCACAGCATCCTTTCAATCTTACTGACTGTATTGTATCCACTGCTGTCCCTTTTTTCAACACACACGTCAGCGCAGGTTTTCTTAAGATTTACACGATGCCTGTAACTTCCTCACCCTTCGCTCCGCGCTAAACACATGTCACCGGACCTGCAGCCCTGCCTGCGATTCTGCCTGGGACAAAGCGTGCAAAGCACGCTAGCCGCTCTGCGGCGGTTGTCCGGATATTTGCCCGATTTTATATCGGGCCCGTAGGAAATTCCAGACGGAATTTCCTATGAAACAAAAAAGAGGTACGCTTTTCGCGTACCTCCCGTTGGTCTTATGCCAGCTGTGCCAGACGTTCTCTTACCTGACTCATCAGCTGTTCGTATTTTGCCAGTTTGGCTTTTTCTTCCTCGATCTTGGCAGCCGGTGCCTTGCTCAGGAAGCGCTCGTTGGCCAGCATGCCATTGGAGCGATCCAGCTCCTTCTGCAGCTTCTCCTCTTCCTTCTTCAGACGCTCGATCTCCTTGCTGACATCGATCAGGGAAGCCAGCGGCATGTAGATGGCCGCCTTGTTGATCAGTACCGAAGCCGCATCATCGCCGATACCGGTCTTGTCGCACTGAACCTTTACCTCCTGGGCAGAACCCAGGGTCGCAAAGAAGGTGCGGCCGTTTTCGAAGATCTGACGAATCTGCTCATCCTCCGATACTACGATCACCTCTGCCTTTTTGCTGGGCGGCACATTCATGCTCAGACGTGCATTACGGATACCGCGTACGGCCTCCTTAATGGTCTCCACGCTGTGCTCTGCCTCTGCAAACACCCAGTCCTCACGATAGACCGGCCAGGAAGAGATCATGATCGACTCTTCTTCGGACTGCAGGGTGCAGAAGATCTCCTCGGTGATGAACGGCATGAACGGATGGAGCAGCTTCAGTGCCTCGATCAGAACCGTCTTCAGAGTCCACAGGGCAGCCGACTTGGTGGTGTCGGTTTCGCTGTACAGACGGGGCTTCACCATCTCGATGTACCAGTCGCAGAACTCTTCCCAGATGAAATCATAAACCTTCTGTACGGCAATACCCAGCTCGAACTTGTCCATGTTCTCGGTAACATCCTTCGCTACCTGGTTCACCTTGGTCAGGATCCAGCGATCCGCATCCGTCAGATCCTTCAGATCCATGGTCTCCGGCACCTGTGCCTTCTCCAGGTTCATCATGATGAAACGGGATGCATTCCAGACCTTATTGGCAAAGTTTCTGGAATTTTCCACACGCTCATGGTAGAAGCGCATGTCGTTACCCGGTGCATTACCGGTCACCAGGGTCAGACGCAGTGCATCGGCACCGTAGGTATCGATGATCTCCAGCGGATCGATACCGTTGCCCAGAGACTTACTCATCTTGCGGCCCTGGGAGTCGCGTACCAGGCCGTGGATCAGCACATGCTTGAAGGGTGACTGACCCATCTGCTCCATGGAGGAGAATACCATACGGATGACCCAGAAGAAGATGATATCGTAACCGGTAACCAGCACATCCGTCGGGAAGAAGTAATCCAGCTCCGGCGTCTTTTCCGGCCAGCCCAGTGTCGAGAAGGGCCACAGAGCCGAGGAGAACCAGGTATCCAGGGAGTCCTCATCCTGCTTGAAGCTGGTGCAGCCGCACTTGCTGCACTTCGCCGGTGCACCGCCGCGCTGTACATGTACCTCGCCGCACTCCTCGCAGTAGTAGGCCGGAATGCGGTGGCCCCACCAGAGCTGACGGGAGATACACCAGTCACGGATATTCTCCAGCCAGTGTACGTAGGTCTTTTCGAAGCGCTCCGGAACGAAGTTCAGGTCTTCGGTCTTCACCACATCCAGTGCTGCCTGGGCCATATCCTTCATGCGCACGAACCACTGGGGCTTGATCATGGGCTCAACTGTGGTGTGGCAGCGGTCATGGGTACCGACTGCATGGGTATGGGGAACGACCTTAACCAGCAGCCCCAGCTCCTCCAGATCCTTGACCATCGCCTTGCGGGCCTCGTACCGATCCATACCGGCATACTTGCCGCACAGGCTGTTCATGGTCGCATCATCGTTCATGATGTTGATCTCTTCCAGATCGTGACGCTTTCCTACCTCGAAGTCGTTGGGGTCATGAGCCGGCGTGATCTTTACGCAGCCGGTTCCGAACTCCTTATCAACGTATTCATCCGCAACCACCGGAATCTCGCGATCCGTCAGCGGCAGCTTCAGCATCTTGCCGATGATGTCCTGATAGCGCTCATCTCCCGGGTTGACAGCAACTGCGGTATCACCCAGCAGCGTTTCCGGACGGGTGGTAGCGATCTCCACGAAACGTCCCTCTTCGCCCACGATGGGGTACTTGATGTGCCAGAAGAAGCCGTCCTGATCCTCATGCTCGACCTCTGCGTCAGACAGAGAGGTCTGGCAGACCGGACACCAGTTGATGATACGGCTTCCCTTGTAGATCCAGCCCTTCTCATAGAGACGAACAAACACTTCCTCAACCGCAGCCGAGCAGCCCTCATCCATGGTGAAACGCTCTCTCTCCCAGTCTGCGGAAGCTCCCAGCTTATGCAGCTGGCTTACGATACGGCTGCCGTACTCTTCCTTCCACTTCCAGGCATGCTTGAGGAATTCCTCGCGTCCGATCTCATGCTTGTCGATTCCCTGCTCCTTGAGCATATTGGTGACCTTTACCTCGGTGGCGATGGCGGCGTGGTCCGTACCCGGCTGCCACAGAGCACTGTAGCCCTGCATTCTCTTCCAGCGGATCAGAATATCCTGGAGAGTGTTGTCCAGTGCATGTCCCATATGCAGCTGTCCGGTTACGTTTGGCGGCGGCATCACGATCGTAAAGGGCTTCTTGTCCCGATCTACCTCTGCGTGAAAATATCCCTTTTCCATCCAACGGGAATAGATGCGATCCTCCATCCCCTTCGGATCATATGCCTTGGCAAGTTCCTTGCTCATAATATCCTCCTGATCTATAACAATTATCCGTTACAGCTCACGCCGTAAGCTGCAGCCCTCGGAATTTTACCGCATACACGGCAAAACACCTCGGGGGATCGAACCACTTGAACCGTTACAATTATCCTTCCGCCGGTGCCTGCGATACGCTTTCCAGCAGCTTCCAGATCTCATCGCGTCCCTGCTTCGTTTCAGCCGAGAAGGGGATCATGATGGTGTCCCCCGGAGCCTTCAGGCCCTCCCGGATCTGCTTGAGCTGCTTAGCCGTCTGGCTGCGCTTGATCTTATCCAGCTTGGTGGCGATGATCACAGGCTTGAACCCGCTCTCTACGATCCAACGGTACATCAGCCGGTCGTTTTCACCCGGCGCATGCCGGATATCCACCAGCAGCAGCACATACTTAAGCTGCCGGGAGGTATGCAGATACTTTTCGATCATACGTCCCCAGGCTGCCACGCTCTCTCTGGATGCCTTGGCATAACCGTAACCCGGAAGATCCACAAAATAGATATCCTCCGCCACCCGCTGCTCCTTCGCAGCCGATGCCTGAACGCCTTCCACCTCCGGCTCCGCCTGTCCCGCAGGCGCCTTAAATTCCGGATATCCCACGATGTGGTAAAAATTGACGGTCTGGGTCTTGCCGGGCTGGGCACTGGTCCTGGCCAGGCTCTTCCGGTTGACCAGTGTATTCAGCAGCGACGATTTGCCTACATTGGATTTGCCTGCGAATGCGATCTCCGGAAATTCATTCTCCGGAAAGCGGCTGGTGATGCCGCAGACTGTTTCTAACTGAACATCTCTGATGATCATGCCTTCCCCTTTCCGCTGCGCTCAGCCAGCGCATGCTCCAGTACCTGATCCATCTGCTTCGCATAGACGATGCTGAGCTTTCCGGTGATCTCCTCGGAGATCTCCTCGATCTCCCGGCGGTTTCCGGCCGGAACGATCACCTGCTTCATGCCGGCCATGGAGGCCGCCAGCAGCTTTTCCTTGAGTCCGCCCACCGGCAGGACCCGTCCCCGCAGTGTCACCTCACCGGTCATCGCCGTATCCGACCGTACCGGCAGTTTCGCAATGGCGGACAGCAGCGCCGTGGACATGGTAATGCCCGCCGAGGGGCCATCCTTGGGAACCGCCCCCTCCGGGATATGCACATGCAGGTCATGCTCCTTGAAAAAGTCCGCAGAGACCTCATAATCCGGCGCCTTGGAGCGGACATAGCTTAAGGCGGTCTGCGCCGACTCCTTCATCACATCGCCGATCTGGCCGGTGAGCTTCAGATTGCCGGTGCCCGGCATCACGGACACCTCCACCTCCAGGGTCACACCGCCGGCCTGGGTCCAGGCCAGACCCCGGGCGATGCCCGCCTCGTCCGTCTCGTTCTTTTCAAACACCTCATAGAGCGGTCGTCCCAGGTACTCCGTCAGATTGCCCGGCTTGACCTTGACCTGCTCCTGCCCCTGTTCCAGCACCTGGCAGACGGCCTTGCGGCACAGATCTCCCAGCTTTCGCTCCAGCGAGCGGACGCCGGCCTCCCGGGTATATCCGGAGATCACATTGCGAAGCGCCTTGTCCGTCACCTTCAGCTGGCTGGCTTTCAGGCCATGCTTTTTGATCTGCTTGGGCAGCAGGTGCTCCCGGGCAATGTGAAACTTCTCATTTTCCGTATAGCTGCTGACCTCGATGATCTCCATACGGTCCCGCAGCGGTGCCGGTACCGACTGCAGATCGTTGGCTGTAGCGATGAACAGCACCTGGGACAGATCCAGCGGCATATCCAGATAGTGATCCTGGAACCGCACGTTCTGCTCTGAATCCAGGACCTCCAGCATGGCAGCCGAGGGATCCCCGTTCACCGAAGAGCCCAGCTTGTCGATCTCGTCCAGCAGCATCAAAGGATTGCTCACCCCCGCCTGCCGGATTCCGTCGGCGATTCGGCCGGGCATCGCGCCGATGTAGGTGCGCCGGTGTCCCCGAATCTCTGCTTCATCCCGCACACCGCCCAGGGAGATCCGGACATATTTCTTTTCCAGCGCCCTGGCGATGGACCGGGCAATGGATGTCTTTCCGGTTCCAGGCGGTCCCGCCAGACAAAGAATCGGACTCTCACTGCTACCGCTTAAAGAGCGGACCGCCAGAAATTCCAGGATTCTCTCCTTGACCTTTTCCAGGCCGTAATGATCCTCCTCCAGCACCTTCCGGGCAAACTTCAGATCCTCCCGGTCTGTGGTGGCTTTGTTCCAGGGCATGGCCAGCAGCGTTTCGATAAAACCTCTGGCTACCGAAGCCTCCGCCGAATTGCCTCCCAGGCTCCGGTAGCGACGGATCTCCTTCGCGATGCGCTCCCGAATCTCATCCGGTACATCGAGCGTTTCCAGCTTCTGAGCAAATTCCTCCGCCTCACTTAACGGCAGCGACTCGCCCAGCTCCTCCTGGATCACCTTCAGCTGTTCCCGCAGGATATACTCCTTCTGGTTTTTGTCCACACGCTCCCGGACCTTTTGCTGGATCTCGTCCCGGATGCGCCGCACCTCGATCTCATTCACCAGTCTTGTCGTCAGCACATCGCAAAGCATGCTCATATCCGATGCATTCAGGATCTGCTGACGCTCCATATACTGCAGCGGCAGATTGATGCTGATCAGACGAATAGTCTCCTCCAGGCTATCCGCTCCGCTAACCTGCATCAGGATCTCCTGACTGTTCTTTGGTCCTCCGGTCAGATACGCCGAAAACAGATCCTTCAGAGCCCGCATCATGGCGGTGCTCTCCGCCTCGGTCCAGTCCTCTGCCAGGATCTGTGCCGGACGAACCCGGCAAAGCAGGCATCCGTCACCCTTTTCATAGGTCTCGGGCAGACCTCGCTGTACGCCCTCCACCGTCACGCGGACCAATCCATGGGGCAGTCTGGTCATGCTGCGGATCCGGGCAATGATGCCCACCGGATAGAGCCGTTTCTCTCCCGGCTCCGCCTCCTGAGGATCCTTCTGGGTCACCAGAAAGACCTGCTGATCCGCATTCATTGCCTGTTCCACGGCCCGCACGGACTGGGGACGGCTGATATCAAAATTGACGATCATGGACGGCAGAACGGTCAGAGCGCGCAGGGTAATGACCGGAAATATTCTGCTTTCTTCCATAAACTGTGTCACGCTCCTTCCCTTCCTGTTTATGCTCATGCTGCATGACTCGTATCACACTTCATGATTTGTATCGCTATTCATGATTCATATCGTAATTCCTGAGACGAAAGTTCAGGCCAGCGTCAGTACCGGCTGACCCTCTCCATCGATCACATCCTTCGTGATCCGGCAGCCCTTTACATTGTCCTGGCTGGGCAGATCAAACATAACATCCCGAAGCGCATGCTCCATGATGGCACGCAGACCACGGGCACCGGTATGACGCTCCATGGTGCGATCGGCCACCAGTGCCACCGCATCCTCGTCAAACTCCAGATCAACACCCTCCAGTTCGAACAGCTTGCGATACTGACGGATCAGGGCATTCTTCGGCTCGGTCAGGATCCGGATCAGCGCATCCCGATCCAGCTCATCCAGGGAAACCACCACAGGCACACGACCGATAAACTCCGGAATCATACCGAACTTCATCAGATCCTGGGGCAGCACCTGCTTAAGCAGCTCACCCACATTCTGCTCGTTCTTATCCTTCACCTCAGACATAAAGCCCATGGTACCCTTGTCCATACGCTGCTGGATCAGCTTGTCCAGGCCTTCAAAGGCACCGCCGCAGATAAACAGAATGTTGCTGGTGTCGATGGTATACATATCCTGATGCGGATGCTTGCGTCCACCCTGGGGCGGCACCGAAGCCACCGTTCCCTCCAGGATCTTCAGCAGTGCCTGCTGAACGCCCTCACCCGACACATCACGGGTAATGGACACATTCTCGCCCTTTCGGGTGATCTTATCGATCTCATCGATATAAATGATGCCCATCTGCGCCCGGCGGATATTCTCCGGTGAACCCGGTTCTCCTCCGGCAGCCAGGATCAGCTTCAGAAGGATGTTTTCCACGTCCTCACCAACGTAGCCGGCCTCCGTCAGAGAGGTGGCATCCGCAATGGCAAAGGGCACATTCAGCATCTTGGCCAGGGTCTGGGCCAGGTAGGTCTTACCGGAACCCGTGGGGCCCAGCATCAGGATATTGCTCTTCTGCAGTTCTACACCATCCGACTCCAGCTTCTTTCCGTTGATGACGCGCTTGTAGTGATTATACACGGCTACAGCCAGTGACTTCTTCGCCTCATCCTGTCCGATGACATATTCATCCAGGAACGCCTTGATCTGAGCAGGGGGAATCAGATTGATCTCGTCCAGACCAACATCCGGACTTCCCATATCCTCAAACTCTTCATCCAGGATATCCGCGCAAAGATCGATGCACTCATCACAGATGTAAACACCATTCGGGCCTGCGATCAGCTTACGAACCTGATCCTCGGATTTATTGCAGAAGCTGCAATGTATCTTTCTTGGTGGCATTCTTTCTCCTCATTTCCGGCGGCAATACGCCTAAAAAGGGCTGCAGATACCCGGCAGCCCTTTGCATCATTCATCTTTTTACCTGCACAGCAGTGTCAGGCATCCTTACGTGTCACGACTTCGTCGATCAGGCCATACTCCTTCGCTTCCTGAGCGCTCATCCAACGGTCACGATCCGTGTCCCGCTCAATGACCTCCAGGGGCTGTCCTGTATTGGCCGCCAGATGCTCGTTGAGTTTCTGACGTGTCTGCAGGATCTGGTCTGCCACGATCTTAATATCACTGGCCATACCTCTGGCACCGCCAGACGGCTGATGGATCATGATCTCTGCATTCGGCAGTGCGAAACGCTTGCCCTTGGCACCTCCTGCAAGCAGGAAAGCTCCCATGGAAGCCGCCATACCGACACAGATCGTCGATACATCACATTTGATGTACTGCATCGTATCGTAAATCGCATAGCCGGCTGAAACGCTTCCTCCCGGGCTGTTGATATACAGATGGATATCCTTCTTCGGATCCTCTGCTTCCAGAAACAGCAGCTGTGCCACAATGGCATTGGCGCTGTCATCGGTCACCTCTTCCCCCAGGAAAATGATGCGATCCTTCAGCAGACGGGAGTAGATGTCATAGGAACGCTCTCCATGACTGGTCTGCTCAATGACATAAGGGATTAACGGCATATTATTCCTCCGTAGCTTCTTCCTTCAGAACTGCTTTTGCGCTGTCGCGGATGATCTCAGCTGCAGCACGAACAGCCAGATCCTTCTTCATGTTCTCGATCTGCTCAGCGCCCATGATCTCACGGATCTTGGCAGCTTCCATCTTGTACTGCTCTGCCATACGGCCGATCTCAGCATCTACCTGAGCCTCAGTGATCTCGATGTTCTCAGCCTTTGCAACAGCTTCCAGTACCAGGCTGTTCTTGATTCTCTTCAGAGCGTCCGGCTTCATAGCCTCTGCCAGCTTGGCAGCATCCATACCGGTGAACTGCATGTACTGATCCATGGAGATACCCTGAGACTGGATTCTTCTAGCGAAATCATCCATCATCTGAGCAGCCTGATCCTCGACCATAGCTTCCGGGATATCCATCTGTGCATTCTCAGCAGCCTTTTCTACAGCAGCAGCCTCGATGGCGTTCTTAGCAGCAGCTTCCTTCTTCTCAGCCAGCTTCTTCTCGATGTCAGCACGATACTCAGCCATGGTATCGAAGTCAGATACATCCTGAGCGAACTCATCATCTGCCTCCGGCAGCTGCTTAACCTGGATCGCATTTACCTTACATGCAAAGACAGCTTCCTTGCCCTTCAGGTTTTCTGCATGGTACTCCTCCGGGAAGGTAACCTTTACTTCTACATCCTCACCGATCTTTGCGCCGATCAGCTGATCTTCAAAGCCCGGGATGAAGCTGCCGCTGCCGATGGTCAGCGGATAATCTTCTGCCTTGCCGCCGTCGAACGGAACGCCGTCTACGCTGCCCTCGAAGTTCAGCTTGATGATGTCGCCGTTTTCTACAGCTCTGTCATCAACGTTGATCATGCTGGAGTTCTTTTCTCTCTCCTTATCGATCTCAGCCTGAACCTCCAGTTCGGTCACTTCGGTATTCTGTTCCTTAACCTCAAGACCCTTGTACTCGCCCAGAACAACTTCCGGCTTCAGAGCTACTTCTGCAGTGAAGATGAACGGCTTGCCCGGCTCGATCTGAGTTACGTCGATTGCCGGACGGGATACGATGGTCTCCTCGCACTCTTTCAGAGCCTCAGCATAGGCCTTCGGAATTACGATGTTGGCAGCATCCTCAAAGAACACACCTGCACCGTACAGCTTCTCGATCATCTTACGCGGAGCCTTGCCCTTACGGAAGCCCGGAACGTTGATGCGGTTCTTCTGCTTGTTGTAAGCCTGATCCACTGCCTTGTCGAATTCTTCTGCAGCCACCTCAATGGTAAGCTTCGCCATATTGTGCTCTAATTTCTCGATCTGGTAACTCATGACCTGTCATTTCCTCCTTATTGTACACACGCTGTTTCGTATGTTTTCCTGATAATTCATATATGCGTTAATCGCAATCATTTTAGAAGTATAGCATAGCCCTTCAAAATTGCAAAGCGGTTTTTCCCTTGAATTCAAAGGAATTTCCGTTACAGCTCACGCAGTGAACAGCAATGCGTCACCCAGGCTGTAACGATTTTCCTTTCCCTGCTCACTTATGCCAGGCATACAGCAGGCCGTCCGCCACCTTATCTCTGGTCTCATCCCCCCTGATCTGCCGGATCAGCTCCAGTGCAAAAGCCATGGCCGTGCCCGGCCCCCGGCTGGTGATCACATCGCCGGATACCTCGACCCGTTCTGTTCCGATCTGTGCACCGGTCAGTTCTCCTTCAAAGCCAGGATAGCACACGGCTGTCTTTCCTTCCAGAATACCCAGATGTCCCAGAACACTGGGAGCAGCACAGATGGCCGCCACCTTTTTCTCCGGATCCGCTGCCGCTGCCTTCAGGATCCGGCCCAGTCCCTCATGGGCATCCAGATGCTTTGTCCCCGGCATGCCGCCCGGAAGCACAAACATGCATCCGCTCTCCAGCAGTTCTTCCTCAAAGAGCCGGTCTGCCTTCATTCCGATTCCGTGACTTCCCGTCAGCTCCAGCTGACCGGTGATGGAGACCAGCTCGATGTCAATACCCGCTCTGCGCATCAGGTCCACGACGGTCAGGCATTCGATCTCTTCCGTGCCGTCTGCTGCAAAGATATATACCTTTTCTGCCTTGCTCATATGTTTCCTCCTTTTCGGTGCACTTCATGTCATAGCTGCATCTATTCTATCAGAACTGAAAGGTATTTTCATCCTGCGTTTCGCGGAGTATACTTTTTGAAACAGTTCAATTGCAGCTCCTGTCCAGATCCAACGCTCGCTGAGTTGGTTGCGCCCCCTCGCTTTAGCTCGGCGGC
>JAUNDD010000017.1 GCA_030526245.1 Lachnospiraceae bacterium | reverse complement strand
TCTCTGGTCTGAAGAGAATCTCCAAACCGGGTCTTCGTGTATACGCAGGCAAGGATGATATGCCGAAGGTACTTGGCGGACTTGGTATCGCTATTGTTTCTACAAACCAGGGCGTTATTACTGACAAGCAGGCTAGAAAGCTGCAGGTAGGCGGCGAAGTTCTCGCTTTCGTTTGGTAATTGGCGTAAACTGAAAACAGAGAAGCGGCAGACGCTTTTCCGAGAATCTAAGTTAAGGAGGAAAATGGCATGTCAAGAATTGGTAGAATGCCAGTAGCTATTCCGGCAGGTGTTACCGTAGATGTCACCGCTGACAACAAGGTAACAGTGAAAGGACCGAAGGGAACCCTGGAAAGAGTCATGGTTCCGGAAATGGATATCAAAGTTGAAGAGGGTCAGGTTGTTGTTACCAGACCGAATGATCTGAAGAAGAACAAATCTCTTCACGGCCTTACCAGAACACTGATCTACAACATGATCGTTGGTGTTACGGAAGGTTATGTAAAGAAACTGGAAGTTAACGGCGTAGGTTACAAGGCTGCTAAGGCTGGCAACAAGCTTACACTGTCTCTTGGTTATTCTCATCCGGTAGAGATGATCGATCCGGACGGCATCACCACCACTGTTGATGGCAACATCATCAATGTTGCTGGTATTGACAAGGAAAAGGTTGGTCAGTACGCAGCAGAGATCCGTGAGAAGAGAAAGCCGGAGCCGTATAAGGGCAAGGGCATCAAGTACTCTACTGAGGTTATCCGTCGTAAAGTCGGTAAGACCGGTAAGAAATAAGTAAGGAGAGTGTGAAGATGGTTAGCAAAGAAAGCAGAACAAAAATTCGTCAGAATAAGCACAGAAGAATGCGCAGCCGTATCAGCGGTACGACTGAAAGACCGCGCCTTGCTGTATTCAGAAGCAACAATCACATGTATGCGCAGATTATCGACGATACCGTTGGTAATACGCTTGTAGCAGCTTCTACTCTTCAGAAGGATGTTAAAGCAGAACTCGAAAAGACCAATAACGTAGAAGCAGCAGCACATCTTGGAACTGTCATTGCTAAGAAGGCTCTGGAAAAGGGAATCGAAGAGGTTGTATTCGACCGCGGTGGTTTCATCTACCAGGGTAAGATCGCAGCATTAGCAGACGCAGCCAGAGAAGCTGGTCTGAAGTTCTAAGAAAGGGAGGAATGACACATGAGACATGAGATCATCGATGCCAGCCAGTTCGAGCTGGAAGACAAGGTCGTTGCTATCAAACGAGTTGTTAAGGTAGTAAAAGGCGGCCGTAACATGCGTTTTTCTGCCCTCGTTGTTGTAGGTGACAAGAACGGTCACGTTGGTGCAGGCCTGGGTAAGGCTGCCGAGATTCCGGAAGCGATCCGCAAAGGTAAAGAGGACGCTATGAAGAAGCTCATCACCGTTGCTATGAACGATGTTGCATCTGTACCGCATGATTACATTGGCAAGTTCGGAGGTGCTTCTGTACTTCTGAAGAAGGCTCCTGAAGGTACCGGTATCATCGCAGGTGGTCCGGCACGTACCGTGCTTGAGCTGGCAGGCGTAAAGAATATCCGTACCAAGTCCCTTGGATCCAACAACAAGCAGAACGTTGTCCTGGCTACCCTGGCTGCTCTGCAGCAGCTGAAGAGCCCGGAAGAAGTAGCTAGACTTCGCGGCAAGACCGTAGAAGAGATTCTGGGTTAATTAGCCCCTTGATGCTAAGTCAGGGCTGAACAGGAGGTTTAACATGGCTGATAAGTTAAAAATCACACTGGTGAAATCCACCATCGGTGCGATCCCGAAGCATCGTGCAACTGTTGAGGCACTTGGCCTTAAGAAGCTGCACAAGACTGTTGAAATGCCGGATAACAAGGCAGTTCGCGGTATGATCGCATCTGTTAGACATTTAGTAAAAGTAGAAGAAGTTTGAGGCGTAAGGAGGTGTCATCATGGATTTATCTAATTTGAGCCCGGCGGCTGGTTCCGTGCAGAGCAATAATTTCAGAAGAGGACGCGGACACGGCTCAGGAAACGGCAAAACTGCCGGTAAGGGCCACAAGGGTCAGAAGGCTCGTAGCGGAGCACCGAGAATTGGTTTCGAAGGTGGTCAGATGCCGTTATACCGCAGACTTCCGAAGAGAGGTTTCAAGAACATGAATCGTCTTGACATTGAAGCAATCAATGTCAGCGCTCTGGAAGCTTTCGAAGACGGCGCAGAAGTTACGATCGAGGCACTCATTGAGAGAGGCATCATTCACGATGCTAAAGACGGCGTTAAGGTACTTGGTAACGGAACTCTGACAAAGAAGCTTAATGTAAAAGTAAATGCTTATAGTGCTGGTGCCAAGGCCAAGATTGAAGAACTGGGTGGAACTGCTGAGGTTATCTAATCATGCTGAAGACTCTTCGAGACGCATTTCGCGTTAAGGATATCAGACGCAAGATCCTGTATACCTTCATGATGCTGGTAGTTGTGAGACTTGGCTCACAGCTGCCGGTTCCGGGTGTAAACAGGGATTATTTCAGCAACTGGTTCGCCAGTCAGCAGGGAAATGGAGCATTCAATTTCTTCTCCGCCTTTACTGGTGGATCCTTTGAAAAGATGACCATTTTTGCCCTGAACATTACTCCGTACATCACATCCTCCATTATTATGGAGCTTCTCTCCATTGCCATTCCGGCTCTGGAGGAGATGCATCGCGACGGTGATGACGGACGTAAGAAGATCCGTACCATTACACGTTATCTGACGGTAGGACTTGCCGTATTCGAGTCTCTGGCTATGGCCATCGGCTTCGGACGCAGCGGTCTGATCGAGAACATGAACTTCCTCAGCGTGCTGACGGTAGTTGTAGCTCTCACGGCAGGTAGTGCTTTCCTGATGTGGGTCGGTGAGCAGATCACCGAAAAGGGCGTTGGAAATGGTATTTCCATCGTACTTGTCATCAACATCGTTTCCCGTGTACCGCAGGATATGGCGACACTGTTCGGACAGTTCGTCAGCGGCAAGACGATTGCCAAGGGCGGTCTGAATGCCATCATTATCCTGGCGATCATCCTGGTAACGATCATCCTGGTTATCTTCATCAATGACGCACAGCGCCGTATTCCGGTACAGTACGCTAAGAAGATGCAGGGTCGCAGACTTGTCGGTGGTCAGTCCTCCAGCATTCCGCTGAAGGTCAATACTGCCGGTGTTATCCCGGTCATCTTCGCATCGTCTCTGATGTCGATCCCGCAGATGATCGCAAGCTTTGCAGGCAAGACGCCGAGTGGTGTAGCAGGAACGATCTTTGGCATGCTCAATCAGAATAACTGGTTCAGCCCGGCCAACCCGATCTATTCCGTAGGTCTCGTACTCTATCTGGTTCTGATCATTTTCTTCGCATATTTCTATACCTCTATCACCTTTAATCCGATCGAGGTAGCAGATAATCTGAAGAAGCAGGGTGGCTTTGTTCCGGGTATCCGTCCGGGTAAACCCACCACGGAGTATCTGAACTCAGTACTGAACTACATCATTTTTATCGGTGCGATCGCACTGAGCATTGTTGTACTGGTGCCGATTGTATTCAACGGACTGTTCAATGCATCTGTATCTTTTGGCGGCACTTCGATCATCATTATCGTAAGTGTTATCCTTGAGACGATCAAACAGATCGAGTCCCAGATGCAGGTTCGCAATTACAAAGGCTTCCTGAATGCATAAGCCTAAGGCTTTTCAGGAATAGTATTTCAGGATCTACAGTGTACATCTCGTATGCCTGGCATGGAGATGTACACTTTTGTTTTATTAGAAAACATCGGCATTAAAGGTGTTTTTGGTTACAGTTTAAGCGTCAGTTTATTGCGTGAACTGTAACGGTTTTGGAGGTTAGGTATTATGAAAATCATTATGTTAGGTGCCCCGGGAGCAGGTAAAGGCACTCAGGCGAAGATGATCGCTGCAAAGTATGAGATCCCGCACATCTCTACCGGAGATATCTTCCGTGCCAATATCAAGAACGGAACCGAGCTGGGTAAGAAGGCTAAGTCCTACATGGATCAGGGTCTGCTTGTTCCGGATGAGCTTACCTGTGATCTGGTTGTGGACCGCATTTCTCAGGACGACTGCGCTAAGGGATACATTCTGGATGGCTTCCCCCGCACCATTCCCCAGGCTGAGGCACTGGATCGTGCCCTGGAAGCACGCGGTGAGAAGATGGACTACGCCATCGACGTAGATGTAGCTGATGAAGTCATCGTTAACCGCATGGGCGGAAGAAGATGCTGCGTAAACTGCGGCATGACCTATCATGTAGAATTCAATGCACCGAAGACAGAAGATGTCTGCGATTCCTGCGGTGAAAAGCTGATTCTTCGTGACGACGATAAGCCGGAAACCGTCCAGAAGAGACTGAATGTATATCATGAGCAGACTCAGCCGCTGATCGATTTCTACAGCGGAAAGGGCATCCTTAAGAGCGTGGACGGAACCATGGACATGAACGATGTATTTGCTGCCATTGTTAAGATTACAGAGGGCTGATCTATGTCGGTAACGATCAAAACTGCGAAAGAAATTCAGCTGATGCGCGAGTCCTGTGCCCGGCTGTCCGAGGTTTTTGAATGTCTGGGAGAGATGATCAAACCGGGCATTACCACAAAGGAGATCGATCGTGAGGCGGAGCGTCTGATCCGCGCTCATGGCGGTATTCCGAATTTCCTGAATTATAACGGTTATCCGGCTTCCATCTGTACTTCTGTCAACGAGGAAGTGGTACATGGTATCCCGGGAGATCGTATTCTGGTGGAAGGCGACATCATCAGCCTGGACTGCGGTCTGATCTGGCAGGGATATCATTCCGATATGGCCCGTACCTTTGCGGTAGGACAGATCTCGCCGGAGGCGCAGAAGCTGATTGACGTGACCCGCGAAAGCTTCTTCCGGGGAATCGAGTTTGCCCGTGCCGGAAATCATCTCAATGATATCTCCAGTGCCATTGGAGCCTATGCCGAGTCCTTTGGCTATGGCGTTGTACGCGACCTGGTGGGACATGGAATCGGAACCTCACTGCATGAGGATCCCCAGGTTCCCAACTTTGCCATGAAGCGCCGCGGCGTCAAGCTGGTTCCGGGCATGACCCTGGCCATTGAGCCGATGATCACTGCCGGTACCTGGGAAGTGGACTGGCTGGATGATGACTGGACGGTTGTGACAGCGGATGATTCCCTGGCCGCACACTATGAGAATACGGTTCTGATCACGGAGGGGGATCCGGAGATCCTCACCCTGAGATAGGTCGTGTGAGATGAATGCTGTAAGGCCCGGCCTTGCCACATCCCTGGCAGGGCATGACAAGGATACCGTGTATGTGATCATTCGCGAGGATGAGGCATACTATTATGTATGTGACGGAAAGTCCAGGACTGTATCAAAACCGAAAAAGAAGAAGAAAATACATATGCAGCCGGTGATCCATCTCCGGGAAACCATGGCAGAAAGGATCGATGAGATCCGCCGCCTGGCTCAGGGGACGGAGACTGCTGAAACCGCGGATGGAATGATCCGTGAACTGCTTTCTTCTTATAAGGAGAGGTAACAGCCGTTGCAGTTCACAGTGTGAACGGTAACGCATAGCCAGACAATAAAGCGGCTGTGACAGCCGATGAACTGACAAGCACAGGAGGAAATAGCGTGTCTAAGACAGATGTGATCGAAGTAGAAGGTAAGGTACTTGAAAAGCTCCCGAACGCCATGTTCCGCGTAGAACTGCAGAACGGCCATGTGGTGCTGGCTCACTTAAGCGGTAAGCTTCGTGTTAACTTTATCCGTATCCTGCCGGGAGATAAGGTTAAGATCGAGCTTTCTCCCTATGACCTTTCCAAGGGCCGTATTATCTGGAGAGATAAATAAAAAATACTAGTTGCATTTTGGAAAGTGCTGAGGTATAATGTTAGACGTGTATTTGCGGGTGTATTACTATGCCCAAATTTCACATGCTGCATTATACCTTTTTTAGGTGCAGATGAAATCGCAAACGTGACTTCATTCAAAACAGGATATACTGGTTTGAGAAGGCTATGTATATTTCGGGAAAGGAGGAAGAGCATGAAGGTAAGATCATCTGTGAAGCCGATCTGTGAAAAGTGCAAGGTTATCAAGAGAAAAGGAAGCATCATGATCATCTGTGAGAATCCGAAGCACAAACAGAGACAGGGTTGATCAACAACATGTATGTATAGCGGCGACGGCATGAAGATATGCCGGTTCAATAGACGATGAAATAAAACCGCAGCGTAAAGCATTTTGACGTTTTAAAGTGACTTATTCGCAGTAACAGTAAAAGGATTTATTTCGCTCGGATATTGTTTTAATACCAACACAGGATTGACAGTACACGTTCCGCGCTATCCGCTATCTCGCAGGAAAAGCATGTCTTTGGCAAGGGCTTATCATTAAGACCCATGGCTTAATGTGCTGGAAAGGCTTTCGCATGAAAGCTGGGTACCCTATGTGGACCCCAATTAGAAACAATACAACGGATACGAAAAAGCGTATCCCAGAATTAATGGAGGAAAAACCATGGCTCGTATAGCTGGTGTAGACTTACCAAGAGAAAAACGTATCGAGATCGGTCTTACCTACATCTACGGTGTAGGCAGAACCACTTCGAACAAAGTGTTAGAAGCAGCGAATATTGATCCGAACACCCGTGTTAGAGATCTGACGGACGAAGAAGTAGATAAGATCCGTGCTACGATGGAAGAGCTGGGCGTTATGGTAGAGGGTGACCTTCGCCGTGACATCGCTATGAACATCAAGAGACTGCAGGAGATCGGCTGCTACAGAGGTATCCGTCATAGAAGAGGTCTGCCGGTTCGTGGACAGAACACCAAGAACAACGCCAGAACTCGCAAGGGTCCGAAGAGAACTGTTGCTAACAAGAAGAAATAATCCATTTATTTAAGAAAGTAGGTTAGTTTAAAATGGCAAAGAAAGTTACGAAAAAAGTGACCAAAAGACGTGTCAAGAAGAACGTTGAACGTGGCCAGGCACATATCCAGTCTTCCTTTAACAACACGATTGTTACCCTGACGGATGCACAGGGCAATGCTCTTTCCTGGGCAAGTGCCGGTGGACTTGGCTTTAAAGGTTCAAGGAAATCTACTCCTTACGCAGCACAGATGGCAGCAGAGACCGCTACCAAGGCTGCTCTGATCCACGGTCTGAAGACTGTAGATGTATTTGTAAAGGGACCGGGTTCAGGCAGAGAAGCTGCTATCCGTGCACTTGCAGCAAACGGACTGGAAGTTCTGAGCATTAAGGATGTAACCCCGGTACCGCACAACGGATGCCGCCCGCCGAAGCGCAGAAGAGTTTGATGAGGAGGAACGATCGACATGGCAGTTAATAGAGTACCTGTACTTAAGAGATGCAGATCCCTCGGTATGGAGCCGAGCGTTCTGGGTATTGATAAGAAATCCAACAGACAGCTGATCCGTGCAAACCGCAAGATGAGCGAGTACGGCATGCAGCTGCGTGAAAAGCAGAAAGCTAAATTCATCTACGGCGTTCTTGAGAAGCCTTTCCGTAACTACTACAAGAAGGCTGACCAGATGCCGGGCATGACTGGTCCGAACCTGATGACCATCCTGGAGAGCCGTCTGGACAACGTAATCTTCCGTCTTGGTCTGGCTAGAACCAGAGCAGAGGCTCGTCAGATCGTTGGCCACAAGATGGTTCTGGTTAACGGCAAGAAGGTTAACATCCCGTCCTACCTGGTAAAGGCTGGCGACACTGTTGAGATCACTGAGAAGTGCAAGTCCTATCAGAGATTCAAGGATATCGCTGAAGCTACCAACGGCAGACTGGTTCCGGAATGGCTGGATTACGATGCAGATGCTATGAAGGCTACCATCAAGCAGCTTCCGACCAGAGAAATGATCGACGTTCCGGTTGATGAAGTGCAGATCGTCGAGCTGTATTCTAAATAATAGATTCCCTCGGACAGAAAAATCGATTATTGGCAGCATGGCACGTGTGCGTTTTTGCGCAGTCCGGCAGATGGATATCTGCAAAGGGCTGCGCAGGCTGTCCTGTCTTTTGATGGGAACGACAGCGGGCTGTGCCGTTACGTATGAGCAAGGATCTGTCTGCGGGCAGGTCTGAACTAACAGGAGGAATTAAATGTTCGATTTCAATAAACCGAAGATTGAAGTGGCCGAGATGTCTGATGACGGTAGATACGGAAAATTTGTTGTCGAGCCGCTGGAGCGTGGCTATGGTACAACACTTGGAAACTCCCTTAGAAGAATCATGCTTTCTTCTCTGCCGGGCTCTGCAGTAAGTCAGGTCAAGATCGATGGCGTTCTTCATGAGTTCAGCTCAATCCCGGGTGTCAAGGAAGATGTAACTCAGATCATTCTGAACATCAAGTCTCTGGCCATCAAGAATACCGGCGATGCGCAGGAAACCAAAACCGCCTACATCGATTTTGAGGGAGACGGTGTCGTTACAGGTGCAGATATCCAGGTAGATTCTGATCTCGAGATCATGAACCCGGATCAGGTAATCGCTCATGTTAACGGCGGAAAGCTTTCCATGGAGTTAACCATTACTCAGGGAAGAGGTTATATCGGTGCAGATAAGGCAAAGCGTGACGATATGCCGATCGGCGTGATTGCAGTGGATGCCATCTACACACCGGTAGAGCGTGTAAATCTGGCAGTTGAGAATACTCGTGTTGGTCAGGTTACCGACTACGACAAGCTCACCCTTGAGGTTTACACCAACGCTACGACTGAGCCGGATGAGGCAGTCAGCATTGCTGCCAAAGTGCTCATCGAGCATCTGAAATTATTTGAAGAGTTAACCGAGGTTCCGAATGTGGGACCGATCATCGGTGGCGAAGAAGAAGGCGAAAAGCATGCAACGATGGACATGAACATCGATGAGATGGAACTGTCTGTTCGTTCCTTCAACTGCCTGAAGCGTGCAGGTATCAATACCGTGCAGGAACTGTGCAGCAAGACACCGGACGATATGATGAAGGTACGTAATCTGGGACGCAAGTCTCTGGACGAAGTACTGGCTAAACTCAATGAGCTGGGACTCAGCCTGAATACCAGCGAAGAAGCTTAATAAGATATAGAATGACACGGCACCGAACAGTAAGCCCAATGTGCATGAACGGTGATCCCGAATGGAGGAAAAAACATGTCAGGTTACAGAAAACTCAGCAGAACTTCTGATCAGAGAAAGGCTCTGCTTAAGAACCAGGTTACCGCACTGCTTTACAGAGGCAAGATCGTTACTACCGAAGCTAAGGCTAAGGAAGTTCGTAAGATCGCTGAAGGTCTGATCGCTATGGCTATCAGAGAAAAGGACAACTTCGAGATGGCTACTGTTACCGTTAAGGCAGCTCGCAAGGATGCTGACGGTAAGAGAGTAAAGGAAGTTGTAGACGGCAAGAAGGTTACCGTATACGATGAGGTTACCAAGGAAGTTAAGAAGGACAAAGCAAGCAAGCTGCACGCTCGTCGTCAGATGCTGAAGGTTCTGGTTCCGGTTACCGAAGTTCCGACTGAGGCAGCAGGCCGCAAGCGCAACACCAAGAAGATCGACATGACCAACGTACTGTTCGATGAGATCGCACCGAAGTACGCAGGCACCAAGCACAACGGTGGTTACACCCGTATCGTAAAGCTTGGCCAGCGTCGTGGTGACGGTGCTCCGATCTGCGTACTGGAGCTCGTTTAATTCTCGGTTGAGCAATTAAGTAAATTAAAAAGCCGAACTGATCCGTATGGATCGGTTCGGCTTTTTTGCTTTGGGTGGTTATACCAGAAGGATATCAAGCCCCAGCTGCTGCGCAAGATGAATGGAGGCTGTGTTTTCACGGCGAATGCGGGCGAACACGATCTCAGTATCCAGATCCTGGGCGGCATAACGTAATATTGCCTGGCAGGCCTCCAGGGCATAGCCGCGTCGTCTGAAATCCGGGTGAATCACATAGCCCAGATGCAGCTCCGGATCGTTATAGAGACCGCACCAGCCGATCACTTGACGACTGGATCTCTCTACAATAGTCCAGACACCATATCCGAAAAATTGGTAGGCATGTTCGATATAAGCCAGGTATGCCTCCTTGAGCCGTGGATCAGGCTCAACAACCGGAAATGGTGGATCCGGCAGTTCAAGGATCAAGGGCAGAAGGTCGTTGAAATCCGCCGGTGTGCTTTCGCGCAGGATCAGATGCCCGGTCTCGGCCACCACAAAAGGTTCGCCCAGAAAATGACACAGCTGCATCTCCAGATACGATGCGGAAACATCCTGTAGGGACAGGAGAAGGGCGGCCGCACCTGGAAAGGAAGGGAGAGGCATATCACCTTGTACGGAAACATCAAGAATAAAGGGATCGTCATTGACAAGGCTGTCAGCAGAAAAGCCGGGATCAGCGAGTCCCAGACAGCAATAAGCTGCGGTATCCAGTCGGTCCATCCAGTCGCACTCGGTGGTAATGATCAGAGAAGAAGAGCGCTCGGCCTCCAGTTTTTCCGGATCGAATAAAAGCTGCCGGGAAATGCCGGCAGCTTTGAGTTCGCGTTCAAAGAAGCGATAGGCAGGAGACTCCAGAAGGGGCTCCTGTTTGTTTTTGTCAATCAGAAGAAAAACTGTTTTTAACAGCCCCACGATCAGTATTTCTCCGGAGCCGGATACTCGGTGCCGAAGGTCTCTACGGTCATGGACTGGATCTTCTGCTCGTCCAGCGGACGGTCGCTGTAGTCGGTTTCGCAGCAGGCGATCTTGTCCACAATGTCCATGCCTTCCGTGATCTTACCGAAAGCAGCGTACTCGCCATCCAGGTGCGGAGCCTTCTTGTGCATGATGAAGAACTGGGAACCGGCAGAGTTGGGGTTCATGGCGCGGGCCATGGACAGAACGCCTTCATCGTGCTTCAGGGTGTTGTCGAATCGGTTCTTCTTGAATTCACCCTTGATGCTGTATCCCGGGCCACCCATGCCGGTACCGTCCGGGCAGCCGCCCTGGATCATGAAGCCGCGGATTACGCGGTGGAAGATCAGGCCGTTGTAGAAGCCGGCGTTGATCAGGCTGATGAAGTTGTTGACAGTGTTCGGAGCGATCTCCGGATATAATTCAGCTTTCATGACATCGCCGTTGGCCATGGTAATGGTTACGATAGGATTCTGACTCATAGTTTTTCCTTCCATACTGTATGCAATTGTTTCAAGGTTACCCGTATTATACATGGGTGGATCTGATCTGTCGACAGCGAACTGTTCCGGTATCCAAACGTAAGCATTTCGCAGACGTTGCCATAGCGAATGTTGAATCTGGACAGGAGCTGTAAGGAACGGTATCAAAGCGCATTGGCTGACAAATGTTAACAGATCCGGGTCAATACGTTAACAACTTGCTCCCTGTTCTTGCAAAAACCCCTGCATACTGCTATTATCTATAAGATTCGACAAAAACACACTGATCATGGGGGATGCCCCGCGTGTAGCCGTCCACCAAGGTGGACCGAAATTCTGCGTCAGAAGAAGGGTGTGGAAAAACATGAGTATCATAAAGATCAAGGACATGATCTACCGCTATCTGAAGGTAGATGATGAGGGAAATACACAGATGGAAGAGCCGGCAGTGGACGGCGTGGATCTGGAGGTACAGCCCGGGGAGTTCATTGCGATCCTGGGGCATAACGGATCCGGCAAGTCAACACTGGCCAAGCATATCAATGCGATTCTGACTCCCACCGAGGGAACGGTCTGGGTAGATGGACACGACACGAAGGATGTATCCAAGCTCTGGCAGATCCGAAAAGCGGCCGGTATGGTATTCCAGAACCCGGATAACCAGATCATCGGTACTGTTGTGGATGAGGATGTAGCCTTTGGCCCGGAGAATATGGGAATGCCCACGGAAAAGATCCGCAAACGGGTGGAAGAGAGTCTGAAGGCAGTGGAGATGTGGGAGTATCGTTCACACTCACCCAACAAGCTCTCCGGCGGACAGAAGCAGAGAGTAGCCATTGCCGGCGTCATCGCCATGCATCCCAAGTGCATTGTGCTGGATGAACCCACAGCGATGCTCGACCCGAACGGACGGCATGAAGTGGTGGAGACCGCACTGAAGCTCAATAAAGAGGACGGGGTCACCGTGCTGCTCATCACCCATTATATGGAAGAAGTGATCCATGCAGACCGCGTCTTTGTCATGGATCAGGGCAAGGTGGTGCTCCAGGGAACGCCCAGGGAGATCTTCTCCCAGGTGGAAACGCTGCGTCGACTGCGTCTGGATGTGCCCCAGGTGACCATGCTGGCCTACGAGCTGAAAAAACGCGGCATTGAACTGCCGGACGGCATCTTGTCCCTGGAGGAGCTTCGAAGCGAGCTGAACAAGCTGGCAGGAGGAAAGCGCGTATGAATCTGCGGATCGAACATTTGGAATATACCTATGGAGCCGGGACGGTATTTGAAAAGAATGCATTGAAGGATGTGCATCTGGAGATCCCGGAGGGACAGTTTGTGGGTGTGATCGGACATACCGGATCCGGTAAATCCACCCTGATGCAGCATCTGAACGGACTCATCCGTCCCACCGGTGGTACCATCTATGCGGATGAGGAGGATATTTTCAGGGAAGGCAGCGATATGAAGAAGCTGCGCAGCCGGGTCGGCCTGGTGTTTCAGTATCCGGAGCATCAGCTTTTTGAAGTGAGCGTGCTGGCGGATGTACAGTTCGGGCCGAAAAATCTGGGTCTGTCCCAGGAGGAGATGCTGGAGCGGGCTGTGGAGGCCCTGAATATGGTGGGCCTGGATAAGAGCTTTTATGATAAATCGCCCTTTGAACTGTCCGGCGGACAGAAGCGCCGTGTGGCCATTGCCGGCATCCTGGCCATGAAGCCGGAGGTGCTGATTCTGGATGAGCCCACAGCGGGACTGGATCCCAAGGGCCGGGACGAGATCCTGGACCTGGTAGCACAGCTGCATGAAAAACAGCACATGACCATTCTGTTGGTGTCGCACAGTATGGAGGATGTGGCAAACTATGTGGACCGTATCATCGTCATGAACAAGGGACGCGTAATGCTGGATGACGAGCCGGCCCGGGTCTTTGCCCACAGAAAAGAGCTGGAGGAAGTGGGACTGGCGGCGCCACAGGTGACCTATGTCTGCCAGCAGCTGAAGGAGGATGGCTGGGACATCTCCGATTCAGTGACCACCATCGCGGAGGCGGCGGATGAGATTGCCCGCGTTCTGAAAACCTGTAGCGTAGAATAAACAGAAAATTCTGCATGAAAGTAAGAGGAGAGATATGTTAAAGGATATTACCCTCGGACAGTATTATCCGGCGGATTCGGTGGTGCACAAGCTGGATCCCCGCGTCAAGCTGCTGTGGACTCTGGTGTTCATCATTTCACTGTTTGTTTTTGATTCAGTGGGCAGCTATCTGGTGGCATCCCTGGTGCTTTTCGGTCTGATCCGACTCTCAAAGGTGCCCTTTTCCTTTATCACCAAGGGCTTAAAGCCGATCCTGGTGCTGATGATGATCACCGTGGCTTTCAATCTGTTTCTGACACCGGGAACCGTCCTGGTAACCGTCTGGAAGCTGAAGATCACCGAAGAAGGCCTGAAGGCGGCCGGCCATATGGCGGTGCGACTGATCTATCTGGTAATGGGTTCCTCTATCATGACGCTGACCACCACCCCCACCAGTCTGACAGACGGTATGGAGAAGGGACTGCGGTTTATGCGTACCTTCAAGGTGCCGGTGCATGAGATCGCCATGATGATGTCCATCGCCCTTCGGTTCATTCCGATCCTGATGGATGAAACAGATAAGATCATGAAGGCCCAGAAGGCCAGATGCGCGGATTTTGAAAGCGGCAACATCATACAGAAGGCCAAAAGCCTGGTGCCTATTCTGGTGCCACTGTTCATCTCGGCCTTCCGCCGTGCCAATGACCTGGCCATGGCGATGGAAGCCAGAGGCTACCAGGGCGGCGAAGGACGCACCCGTATGTATCCGCTGTGCTATGAAAAGCGTGACCGCATGGCCTATGTGGTGCTGGCATTGTATGTGGTGGTGATGTTTATCGCAGCCAGATTTATGACGCTGAAGTTTCTGATGGGGCTGGTGGGATGAAGAGAGTAAAGATGATCGTGGCCTATGACGGCACAGATTACTGTGGCTGGCAGCTGCAGAACAACGGGATCACCATCGAAGAGGTGCTCAATCACCATCTGAGTGAGCTTTTGGGCGAGCCGATCCACGTGATCGGAGCCAGCCGTACGGATGCCGGTGTGCATGCGGAGGGGAATGTGGCGGTGTTTGATACGAACGCCCGGATGGCGGCGGACCGGATCTGCTATGCCATGAACACCAGACTGCCCGGTGATATCCGGATCGTGGATTCGATGGAGGTGCCGGCGGATTTCCATCCCCGCTTCTGTCATACGGTGAAGACCTATCGCTATCAGATCTCCAACCGGCGTTTTCCGAACCCGCTGAATCGTCGCTACAGTCTGCACTACTACTGGAACCTGGATGAGGAGAAGATGCAGCGGGGAGCCGACTATCTGGTAGGAGAGCATGATTTTACCAGCTTCTGCACCAATAACCCGGCCAAGCCGAACCATGTCCGGACCATCTATGAGATCCGGGTGGAGCGCCAGGGGGATATGGTGAGCCTCTATATCACAGGAAACGGTTTCCTTTACAATATGGTGCGGATCATCGCCGGGACCCTCCTGCTGGTGGGCACCGGAAAGATCGAGCCGGAAGAGGTGGGCCGGATTCTGGAGGCAAAGGACCGGCAGCTGGCCGGCGATACAGCCCGGCCGGAAGGACTGACCCTGATGGAGATCCGGTATGTGGATGGGAACGACAGATGGCAGAAGTGAAAAACTGAAATAATTCTTGACATATATGGAGAAAATCCGTATACTCTCTCAGTGTGACTGTGCCGAACAGGGTATCAGTCTGCAATAAGACGGGAAATGCCGGACCCATTAGCCCCGGAGAAGGCATTTTACTATATAGTCTTTCAGGCAGGAGTAAGATCCTGCAGGTTGGGTGACCGCGACCGGTCGGGTTAAGCCGGTGAAACCGAAGATTAAGCTTAGGGAGGAATTACCATGAAGACAGTTATGGGTAATCCGACAACTTGTGACCGCAAATGGTACGTTGTCGATGCTTCAGGCATGACGCTTGGCCGCATGGCTTCTGAAGTCGCAAAGATCTTAAGAGGAAAGAACAAGCCGATCTTCACTCCGAATGAAGATATGGGTGATTATGTTATCGTAGTAAATGCTGATAAGATCAAGGTTACCGGCAAGAAGCTGGACCAGAAGATCTACTATCATCACTCCAGATACATTGGCGGCATGAAGGAGACTTCTCTCCGCGATATGCTCGCTAAGAAGCCGGAGAGAGTTGTTGAACTTGCCGTTAAGGGTATGCTTCCGAAGGGACCGCTGGGACGTCAGATGTACAAGAAGCTCTTCGTCTATGCAGGACCGGAACACAAGCATCAGGCTCAGAAGCCGGAGCAGCTTACTTTCTAATAGGAGGATATCATGGCAGATAAGTATTACGGAACAGGAAGAAGAAAGAAATCTATCGCCCGTGTATATCTGGTACCGGGAACCGGTAAGATTGTCATCAATAAGAGAGACATCGATGATTACTTCGGTCTGGAGACCCTGAAGGTAATCGTTCGTCAGCCGCTGGCAGCTACTCAGACTGCTGACAAGTTCGATGTACTTGTAAACGTACATGGCGGCGGAACCACCGGCCAGGCTGGTGCAATCCGTCACGGTATCGCTCGTGCCCTGAATCAGGCAGATGCTGAGTACAGACCGGTTCTGAAGGCAGCTGGCTACCTGACTCGTGACCCGAGAATGAAAGAGCGTAAGAAGTACGGTCTCAAAGCCGCTCGTCGCGCTCCGCAGTTCAGCAAACGATAATATCCGCGTTTGCTACGAGCAGCGAAAATCAGAAAACAAAAAAGCCCCTGGAATGCTTGCATTCCGGGGGTTTTCTTTGTTTTTCTGATTTTATGCGGCGACAGCCGCGACCGAGAAAACCGAAGGTTTTCGAGGAACGCTGCGAGTAAGCCTTGAGGAAACCGAAGGTTTACGAGGAGCGCTGCGAGAGAAAAAGGAGGCGACAGCCGCGACCGAGAAAACCGAATCATATAACTACCATTTGCGGAAAAAGATGCTATAATGTTTTTAACTATACATTGGAATTCTTTCCTGCTTCAGAATGTGAAATCAGGTAATGCGTATGGAGAAACAAATGCGGAGGAAAATCAGAGCGGTTATGGCCTGTCTGCTGTTTTGCCTTGTCCTGACAGGGCTGGCACAGGCGGCGGAGCTGTCTGCGCAGCAGCCTGTCCGGGTGGCCTACTTTGAGGCGGAAGCCTTTCAGGAGGGTACTGCGGATGATGCGGTAAAATCAGGCTATTCCTATGAGCTTTTGCATAAGATCTCCAACTATACCGGCTGGATCTATGAATATGTGTATGGCAGCTGGGATGAGCTTTATCAGCAGTACCGGGATGGACAGATCGACCTGTTTCCGGGCATGGAAGGTCATGCAGAGGTGGTTGAAAGCGGGTGGCCCGGTCGGGAGCAGGACCTGGCGGCAGATGAAGAAAACTGGCTGCGGATTGATGAAAGTGAAGAGCTGGGGTACGGCCTGGCTGTAAGTCCGGCCAGGGCAGAGCTTTTGGAGCAGCTGCAGGAGGCCAGGATTCGACTGGATGAGGATCAGCCGGAGCTGTTCCACGAGTTGAGACAGCGATATTACGGGACGGATGAGATCCGTACCGAACTTTCCGAAGAGGAGGAGCAGTGGGTCCGTGAGCATGAACAGCTGACCATCGGTTTTGTGGACGACTATTTGCCCTTCAGCGGTCGGGACGAGAACGGAGATCCCAGCGGCGTTATGATGGATATCGTCGGCCAGCTGCTGACAGCCATGGAGCTGGATGAACGGATCACCCCGAATTATGTCTGCTATACCTCCTATAATGATATGGTGGCGGCCCTTGGCGGCGGAGAGATCGACGTGGCCTTTCCGGTGATGAAGAGCGTCTGGCATGCAGAGCAGAGCGGTATGATGGAAACGGATGCACTGGTGTATTCTTCTTTGTCCGCTGTTTATACCGGCAGCTTTTCCCTTGAGAAGCTGGATCGGATCGCGGTCAACCGCAATGCGGTCCTTCAAGCGGTATTTATGAAGGAGAGCTATCCGGAGAGTGAGATCATCTGGTGCAATTCCCAGACAGAGTGTCTGGATGCGGTTCGCCGTGGAGAGGCGGGCTGTACACTTTATAACAGTACCAGAATTCACGAGGCCATCACGGGCAAATACGAAGGTCTGAATGAGATGACCATCGGAAAGAGCATTGGTTTCTCTTTCGGCGTGCGAAAAGGAAACATGACGGAGTTTTTGCTCCTGTCACGAGGACTTCGACTGGTCGGAACGGATAAGTTTTCGCAGCTGATGTACCGGTATGTGGATGGAAATATCACCTGGTCACTGGAAGAGGTGCTCAAGGAGAATGCTCTGACTGTGCTGGGGCTGGTGCTGGCGGTATCTTTTGTGGTGCTGTCGGTCATCCTGGTTCTGCTGCGCAAGGCAAAGCTGGCGGAAGCCGCCATTCGGGAAACGGATACCATTATCACCAATGCCAATATGGGTATCTGGAACATTTATCTTTTTGACGGGGAAAAGCCCCGGATGAAGGCCAACGGAAAGATGCGGGAGCTGTTGTCGCTTCCGGCACAGGTCACCGATGAAGCGGAGATCTATCAGGCCTGGTATGACAGAATCAAGCCGGAGTCGCTGGAAAGTGTGCATGCTTCGGTGGAAAATATGAAGCAGGGGGTGCGGGATGAAAACACCTACCTGTGGATGGATCCGGTCAAGGGCGAGCAGTACGTTCGCTGCGGCGGCGTGGCGGAAAAGGTGCCGGGCAAAGGCTGGATCCTGCGCGGCTATCATTACAATGTACACGACGAGGTGCTGCGGGATCAGCGGCGTGCCCGTCAGCTGTCCCAGGCTTTGGCGGATACCGAGGAAACGGCGGCCAAGCTGAAGGTGGCGCTGGATGCCGCCAAGGTGGCGGACCAGGCCAAGACGGATTTTCTGTTCAGCATGTCCCATGATATCCGGACACCGATGAATGTGATCATCGGCTACATGGATCTGATTGCAAAGCATCTGGATGACAAGGAGCTGGTGAAGGGCTATATTGAAAAGGTACAGACCATCAATGCCTTCCTGCTTTCGCTGATCAACAATGTGCTGGATATGGCCAGAATCTCCAGCGGCAAGATCGCTCTGGTGGAACGGTGCCAGAATGTGTACCAGTTCAATAATTCCATTGCGGATATGTTTGACGGACAAATGCGTGCCAAAAACTTGAACTTCCAAAGGGACATTCAGGTGGAGCATGCCGAAGTCTATGTGGATGAGACCAAGCTGCGGGAGGTCTTTTTGAATATCCTGAGCAATGCGGTCAAGTATACGCCGGAAGGCGGCCGGATCTCGATGAAGGTGAGGGAGCTTCCCTCGGAGCGGGAAGGCTATGTGGTCTATCAGACCGTGATCGAGGATACCGGAAAAGGCATGAGCGAAGAATTCCTGCCGCACCTGTTTGAGGAATTCTCCCGGGAGTACAGCAGTACGGAAAGCCGGATCGAAGGAACCGGCCTTGGAATGCCTATCGTCAAAAAGCTGGTGGATGCAATGCAGGGCACCATCACGGCGGACAGCCGGGTGGGAGAAGGCACGCGGATCACGATCACACTGCCCCATCGTATGGCAGAAGAGGATCTGGCACAGGAGCGGCAGGGAGAATGCGAGGAGCTGCTGCCGAATCAGCTGACAGGACGCAGAGTCCTGCTGGCGGAGGATAATGACCTGAACGCGGAGATCGCGATCACACTTCTGAGCGAGGAAGGGCTGGTGATCGAGCGGGCTGTGAACGGAAGCGTCTGTGTGGAAATGCTGAAACAGGCGCAGGCCGGCTACTATGATGTAGTGCTGATGGATATCCAGATGCCGGTGATGGATGGCTACGAGGCCACCCGGCAGATCCGGGCGCTGGCAGATCCCGAAAAGGCGGGGATTCCGATCCTGGCGATGACGGCCAATGCCTTTGAGGAGGACCGACAGAATGCCTTTGCAGCGGGTATGAACGGACATTTGGCGAAGCCCATCGAGATGGGGAAGCTGCTGTCCATGCTGACCGAGGTGATTGGACAGTAAAGTGGCTGGTGCGTGGCCGGTCCGTTGATCGGTTGGCTCACAGTGTTTGCTGCGCAGACAGCGATACGTCAAAGGTTCTGGAATAAAGAGGTTGATCAGATGATGATGAACGATTACAATCCCCAAGCAAGCAAGCAAGCAAGCAAGCAGGTGGAGATTATGTTTACAGCCGGGATGACTTTCGTGGAGGGGAGCCGGTTATGAAGAGATATTTATTAAATGTTGAAGATAATGAGATAAACCGCACGATTTTAACTGAGATCCTTTCCGAGGAGTACCATGTCATAGAAGCGGAAAACGGCCAGGAGGCACTGGAAAAGCTGCGGGAGCATCAGAAAAAGATCTCCCTGATCCTGCTGGATGTGCAGATGCCCGTGATGGATGGGTATACCTTCCTGGATCGAATGAAGGAGGACGAGGGGCTGGACTCGATCCCGGTGATCGTTATGACCCAGGGAAACAGCGAGGAGGACGAGCTGGCGGCGCTGGAGCACGGGGCCACGGATTTCCTGCCCAAGCCCTATCGGCCCCGGATCATTCTCCATCGTGTGGCCGGTCTGATCAAGCTGCGCGAAACGGCAGCTATTGTGAATCAGCTACAGTATGACCGGATGACCGGACTGTTTACGAAGGAATACTTCTATCAGATCGTGCGGGAGCATCTGCTGCAGAAGCCCGATCAGGAATTCTGCATCGTCTGCTCCAATATTGAACATTTTAAGCTGTACAATGATATCTTTGGCGTGCAGCGGGGCGATGAGCTTTTGAAGAGACTGGCAGAGCTGACCAGAAAGATGGCCGGTGAAGACGGCTTTGCGGCCCGGCTCAGCGGTGACCGATTCCTGTGCTTCCTCCCGCGCTGCAAGGCGGAGCGGGCCAAGGAATTCCTGGAGAAGGAGTATGACGGAAAGACACAGGAGTATCTGAAGAATGTGGCGCTTCGACTCGGCATTTATGAGATCCAGGATCCCGGAATGAGCGTGGAGCTGATGTGTGACCGGGCCCTGCTGGCGGCAGACAGCGTCAAGGGTCAGTACAACCGGCATTATGCGGTGTATGATGAATCCCTGCGGGACAAGCTGCTGCGGGAGCGGGCAATCACAGCAGCCATGGACCAGGCCCTGCAGGAAGAGCAGTTCGTGATCTATTATCAGCCGAAATACAGTCTGAAGGAGCATCGGCTTTCGGGTGCCGAGGCGCTGGTGCGCTGGATCCATCCGGAGTGGGGCTTCATGTCGCCGGGAGAGTTTATTCCTCTCTTTGAAAAGAACGGCTTTATCCCCCGACTGGATCTGTATGTGCGGGAGAAGGTCTGTGCACAGCTTCGCCGCTGGATGGACGAGGGCTATGACGTGGTGCCGGTGTCCGTCAATATATCCCGGGCGGACATCTTCCAGGAGGATCTGGCGGTGACCATCCATGAGCTGGTGGAAAGCTATGCGATTCCGCCCAGGCTGCTGCATCTGGAGATCACCGAAAGTGCCTATGCCGATAATCAGGATCAGATCGTCAGCACGGTAGGCCGCCTGCGTGAGCGGGGCTTTGTGATCGAGATGGACGACTTCGGAAGCGGCTATTCTTCGCTGAACATGCTCAGCCAGATGTCGCTGGACATTCTGAAGCTGGATATGAAGTTTACCCAGAATGAGATCGCCAAGCCGGTTAAGCGCAGCTTCCTGGAGAATGTGATCAGTATGGCTCATCAGGTGGACATGACCGTCGTCGCAGAGGGTGTGGAGACGGATAGCCAGGCGGAGCGTCTGGAGGAAGCCGGATGTGACTATGCCCAGGGCTATTATCTGGCCAGACCCATGCCGGCGGAAGAGTTTGTAAAGCTGCTGACGAAGACCGTTGACTGAATGCGAGGAAACAAGGATGTCGGATAGGATCGAACATGGATTGGAAGGGACCTGGACAGCGGCGCTCTATCAGCAGGCCAGACGAAAGCTTCTGATCGTTGAAGACAATGCACTGAACCGTGAGATACTCAGCTCTATGCTGGAGGATGAGTATGTCCTGCTGGAGGCGGAGAACGGCCGGGAGGGGCTGGAAATGCTGGCGCAGCACAGCAGCGAGCTGTCTCTGGTTCTGCTGGATGTGCATATGCCGGTCTGTGACGGGTTTGAGTTCCTGGAAATTGCAGGAAAGGATCCGTTTATGTCGCGGATCCCGATCATTGTGACCACAGGCAGCAGCAGCCGGGAGGATGAGGTTCGTTGTCTGGAGCTGGGAGCTTCGGATTTTGTGACCAAGCCCTACAACCCAGAGGTGGTGCGGGCCAGGGTCCACAGTATGATCAAGCTGAAGGAATCCGTGGCGGCCCTGTCGGCTGTGGAATACGATGATCTGACCGGACTGTATACCATGTCGGCATTTTATCATCATGCCGCACTGGTCATGCACGGGGCGCCGGGGAAGGAATTTGATCTGATCGTGGCGGATCTCAAGGACTTCAAGCTGGTAAACAGTGTCTACGGCTCGGCCAGAGGCGATGAACTGCTGATCCATGTGGGCGAGGTCATGCGCTCGAACTTTAAGGGAGCGCTGATCAGTCGACAGGGGGACATGTTTTTTGCCTTGATGGAAGCGGTAGAAAACCACGAGAAGCAGTATCGCCAGCTTGAAAAGACGGCAGAACAGGCAGCCCACAACCTGACGATCAAGTTCGGGGTGTATCGGACTGTGGATAAGAACACGCCGGTCAGCATTCTGTGTGACCGGGCGGTGATGGCGGTGGCCACCATCAAGGATGATGCCATTCGGGCTATTGCAGAGTACGATGAGGAGATCCATCGAAAGCTGCTGGCAAACCAGCGGATGGAGATGGACTTCGAAGAGGCCATGCAGAATAAGGAATTTGTGGTCTGGTATCAGCCCAAGGTGAATGCGGTGACCGGAAAGATCATCGGTGCGGAAGCACTGGTGCGCTGGAAAACAGAGGATGGTCAGATGATCCCGCCCGGCGTCTTCGTTCCCCTGCTGGAAAGGAATGGACGGATCCGTGAGCTGGACCGATATGTATTTCGCGAGGTCTGCCTCTTCCAGAAGCGGCGGATCGATCAGGGAAAACGGGTCGTGCCGATCTCGGTGAACATGTCCAGAAACAGCATTTACCGGGAGGACACCCTGGAGATCTATCGTGGGATCACCAGTGAGATCCGGGTCCCCAAGCATCTGGTTCCCATTGAACTGACGGAATCGGCGGCCATGGAGGGACCAAGGATCATCGAGCTGACGGAGAGCTTCAGCCGCAACGGCTTTTACCTGCATCTGGATGACTTTGGCAACGGATATTCCTCGCTGTCGAGTCTGGCGTCCATGCCCTTCGATGTGCTGAAGATCGACAAATCGCTGAATGAGCATATCGGAAAGAAGAAGGGCAATTCGCTGCTGCGCTACATGGTTGGACTGGCCAAGGAGGTCGGTATGGAAGTCGTGGCAGAAGGGGTTGAGAAGCAGGAACAGGTGGAGTTTTTAAACTCCATTGGCTGTGATCAGATCCAGGGCTATTATTTCTATCAGCCGACAGACGCGGAGAAATTTGAAGCTCTGCTGGATGGTTAGCAGTTCGTATCTTAAATAACCAGACCGAATATCTGCCTGCTTTTCCGATCTCACAAATCTGAAAAGCTATTGCGCAGCTGGTGAGAAAACAAGGGGTTTGTACATGAAAAAGGTACAGACGATTTATGATAGATAGAAACAGGAAACATCGGTGATCCGGTGGAGCCAAAGGCGGTTACATCAGACCGGAAGCTACGAAAGGATCGCTGAGATATAGAGACAAACAGGAGAAGAACAATGACGATTAAAGAATGTTATGCTGCACTGAATGGCAACTATGAAGAGGCAACACTCAGATTGATGAATGACAAGCTGATCGAGCGGTTTATGCTGAAGTTCCCGGCAGATAACTCCATCACGATCCTGCGGGATGCCATCGCAGCCCAGGACTGGGCAACGGCCTTCCGTGGAGCCCACACCCTGAAGGGTGTAGCAGCCAATCTGGCTTTCAGTCAGCTTCAGGCAGATGCATCGGAGCTGACTGAGCAGCTGCGTGACTGTGCAACGCCCGCCGATCCGGCACTGGTGGCCAAGGTAGAGGCCAGCTATGATCAGGTGATCGCTGCGATCCGTGAGTACGAGGCGCAGAAGCAGTAAGTTGTGATAAATATGTGCAGGAAAAGCGGCCGGATCAAATCGGCCGCTTTTTGTTACAGTTCAGGCGGTTGGCTTCCGCGAGGTGTTTTGCCGCGTATGCGGCAAAATCCCGATGGGTAACCGCTTTTTAATTGCAGTGTCAAAAGGCAAAGATAGGTTCTTGAGAAATCCCTGCGCTTCTGATAAAATCGTATGGATTCTATACGCATAGAGTGGAGCGGGAGGATCCGGCCGATGATTTTTAGGCCGGAGGGTAAGCGCTTCACCGGAGCATGCTACGTAAAAAGGAGATTTTAGATATATGAAATTAGGTATCGTCGGACTTCCGAATGTCGGAAAAAGTACACTGTTTAACTCGCTGACCAGAGCCGGAGCTGAATCCGCCAACTATCCCTTCTGCACCATCGATCCCAACGTGGGCGTGGTGGCTGTGCCGGATGAGCGTATTCGTCTGCTGGGTGATTTCTACCACACCAAGAAGGTGACCCCGGCTGTGATCGAGTTTGTGGATATCGCAGGTCTGGTAAAGGGTGCCTCCAAGGGTGAGGGTCTGGGCAACCAGTTCCTGGCCAACATTCGTGAGGTGGATGCGATCCTGCACGTGGTACGCTGCTTTGAGGATCCCAACGTGATCCATGTGGACGGCAGTGTGGATCCGCTCCGCGATATCGAGACCATCAATCTGGAGCTGATCTTTGCGGATCTGGAAGTCCTGGACCGTCGTATGGCCAAGGTAGCCAGAACCCGTCAGATGAACAAGGCGGACGGCCGGGAATATGCTCTGATCGAGCGCCTCAAAAAGCATCTGGAGGATGGCCAGCTGGCCAAGACCTTTGAGACCGAGGATGACGAGGAGATCGGTCTGATCCGCGGCTACAACCTGCTGACCGGTAAGCCGGTGATCTACGGTGCCAACGTGGCCGAGGAGGATCTGGCGGACGATGCAGCCAGCAATGAGCTGGTAGCCAGAGTGCGTGAATATGCAGCCGGCGAAGGCAGTGAGGTCTTCAGCCTGTGCGCCAAGATCGAGGAGGAGATCTCCGAGCTGGAAGAGGATGAAAAGAAGGAATTCCTGGAGGATCTGGGCATTGCCGAGTCCGGTCTGGACAAGCTGATCACAGCCAGCTATCGTCTGCTGGGCCTGATGAGCTTCCTGACCGCCGGTGAGGATGAGTGCCGTGCATGGACCATCAAGATCGGCACCAAGGCACCCCAGGCAGCCGGCAAGATCCACACGGACTTCGAGCGCGGCTTCATTAAGGCCGAGGTCGTTAACTACCAGAACCTGCTGGATTGCGGTTCCTATGCCGGTGCCAGAGAAAAGGGTCTGGTCCGCATGGAGGGCAAGGAGTACGTGGTACAGGACGGCGATGTCATCCTGTTCCGCTTTAATGTCTGATGCAGCGCATCGCGTTTCCGCACCTGGGGATCGTACTTTCATCGGTTCCCCGGGGCTTTGAGGTGGGAAGCCTCTATGTTGCCCTGTATGGTGTGATGATCGCTTTGGCCATGGGCGGCGGCATTGCTCTGGCTATGTGGACGGCGAAGCGCACCGGGCAGGATCCGGAAGAATACCTTAACTTTTCCATGGTCGCCATGGTGCTGTGTGTGCTGGGAGCCCGGGCCTACTACGTGGCCTTTTCCTGGGATTATTACCGGGAGCATCCGCTGCAGATCCTCAATCTGCGGGGCGGCGGGCTGGCGATCTACGGCGGTGTGCTGACCGGCATACTGGTGGTGATCGTGTTCTGCCGGATTCGCAGGCTGCAAACCTGGCAGTTTCTGGATACAGCGGCAGCGGGGCTGGCACTGGGACAGGCCATCGGTCGCTGGGGAAACTTCTTCAACCGGGAGGTCTTCGGCGGCTATACGGATTCGCTGACGGCCATGGAGCTGCCCCTGGAGGCGGTGTATGCCGGTGATGTGACCCGGGAGATGCGGGAGCACAGCCGGATGGTGGACGGGATCGAGATGATTCGGGTGCATCCCACCTTCTTATATGAATCGCTCTGGAACCTGGGTGTGATGACCCTGCTTTTGCTGGTGACCTTTAAGGTGTCCCGGCGGTTGGCGGGAGATGTGTTCTGTCTGTACCTGATCGGCTACGGTCTGGGTCGTTTCTGGATCGAGGGGATCCGGACGGACCGGCTTCTGATCGCCGGGACGGACCTGGCAGTATCCCAGGTGCTGTCGGCGGTGCTGGTGCTGATTGGCATCGGACTGCTGCTGGACCGGCATTTGGGGGCAGTGGGACGGCGAAGATAATATTGTCACAGCGATTGCCTGTCAGTGGCGGCTAACGTACGGCGGGGTATGTGTGTGACAGATAAATGGGCTGCAGGTCATGCCTGTGCATGACGAAAAGGGCTGCAGAAAAATCGGAAAGAATTGGGGAGAAAATCATGGCAATGACGGTCAGTGATATCGGAATTGATCTGGGAACCTCGAGCATACTGGTGTATGTCCGGGGCAAGGGCGTAGTGCTCAAGGAGCCGTCGGTGGTGGCCTATGACCGTGACAGCGGTGTCATCAAGGCCATCGGTGAGGAAGCGAGACTGCTGTTGTCCCGCTCCGCCGGCAACATCGTCGGCATGCGGCCCATCGAGCATGGCGTGGTGGCTGACTATATGGTCACGGAAAAAATGCTGCGCTATTTCATTCAGAAGGCTTCGGGGCGGCTGTCCTTCCGCAAGCCCCGAGTGGCCGTGACGGTGGCCAGCAATATCACCGAGGTGGAGCGCAAGGCGGTGGAGGATGCCGCCTACCAGGCCGGTGCCCGGGACGTGCAGCTGGTAGAGGAATGCGTGGCAGCGGCCATCGGTGCCGGCATCGATATTTCCAAGCCGGCGGGCAATATGATCCTGGACATCGGCGGAGGAACCTGCACGGCAGCGGTGCTGTCCATCGGCGGCGTGGTGGTGAGCCATTCCATCAAACTGGGCGGCAATGATTTCGACGAGGCCATCGTTCGTCATATGAAGAATGCCTATGGGCTGATGATCGGCGAGCAGGCGGCGGAGGAGATCAAGGTCAACATCGGTACCGTCTTCGAACGGCCGGACAAGGTGACCATGGATGTGGACGGCCGTGACCTGGTGACAGGTCTGCCCAAGACAGTCCGCATCACCTCGGAGGATACCAGGGAAGCTCTGAAGGATTGTGTCAGCCAGGTGCTGGATACGGTCCACACGGTACTGGAGAGAACGCCGCCGGAGCTGGCGGCGGATGTGGTGGAGCGCGGAATCGTCCTGGTGGGCGGCGGCGCACTCATCGGCGGATTAGAGGAGCTGATCGAGGCCCGCACCGGTGTGAACACCATTACGGCAGATGATCCGATGCTGGCGGTGGCCATCGGCACCGGTATGTATGCGCAGCTGATGGATCCCGACCGGGACGAGGAGTAGGCGGGCAGACCGGAGAAAGAGAAGGTCTCAGGGAGCCTGCGTGTCCCCTGTGCGGCAGAGTGGTGTCGGAAGCGAAACCGGACCGCCGCGGTATGGAAAAAGGAGAAGAACCTGCAGGATGGAAACGATCAGAGGGTTTGTTGACCATATCATTTATCAGAATAAAGAAAACGGCTACACAGTATTCATCCTCGTTCTTGAAAAGGACGGGGATGAACTTACATGTACGGGAACTACGCCCTATCTGTCCCAGGGAGAGACCATTGAGGCCCAGGGCCAGTTTACGATTCACCCCACCTATGGCCGGCAGTTTGCGGTGACCTCCTATATGGAAAAGCGGCCGGAGGGCACCGAGGCCCTGGAGCGCTATCTTGGGTCCGGTGCTATCAAGGGAGTGGGCATGGCCCTGGCCGGCCGGATCATCCGGCATTTCCGGGATGACACCATGCGGATCATCGAGGAGGAACCGGAGCGGCTGGCGGAGATCAAGGGAATCAGTCTCCGAAAGGCCCGGGAGATCGCCAGCCAGATGGAGGAGAAAAAGGGCGTCCGGCAGGCCATGATGTATCTGTCGGAGTACGGCATCACGCCCCGGATGTCCATGCGCATCTACGAGCGCTACGGCATGGAGCTGTACCGGATCATCCGGGAGAACCCCTACCGGCTGGCAGATGACATCACCGGCATCGGCTTTGCCACGGCGGATGAGATCGCTCGCCGGGCGGGCATCGAGGCGGATTCGGATTTCCGGATCCGGGGAGCGATCCTGTACATCCTGTCCCAGGCCTCCGGGGAAGGGCATATGTTCCTGCCCGAAGAGGTGCTGTCCGGTCGCGTACGGGATCTGCTTCAGATCGAGGTGGAAGGCCTGAAGGAGCGGCTGATGGATCTGGCCATCGAGCATCGGGTCAGCATCAAACAGGAGGAAGGTCAGGTGCGTGTGTACACGGCCTCGGCCTACCAGCTGGAGCTGGGCTGCGCCCGGATGCTCCGGGATCTGAACGTGACGGAAAAGGTCGATACCGGGGAAGTGCGGAAAAAGCTGGGGGTCATCGAGAAAAAGATCGGCCGGTCTCTGGACGAGCGTCAGCGTCAGGCGGTGGAGGAGGCGGCCGGTCACGGCGTCCTGATCCTCACCGGAGGTCCCGGAACCGGTAAGACCACCACCATCAACGCCATGATCGAATACTTCCGCCGGGAGGGGATGTCCATGGAACTGGCGGCGCCCACCGGCCGGGCGGCCAAGCGGATGACGGAAGCTACGGGCTACGAGGCCCGGACCATCCACCGTCTGCTGGAGGTCCAGGGCGGCGGCGAAGAGGGAGATCGGGTCTTCTTCGAGCGCAATGCGGATAACCCCATCGACAAGGATGTTATCATTGTGGACGAAATGTCCATGGTGGATATCTATCTGCTGCATGCGCTGCTGCTGGCGGTTCCGGTGGGAACCAGACTGATCCTGGTGGGCGACGTGAACCAGCTGCCCTCGGTGGGACCGGGCTGTGTTCTGCGGGATCTGATCAGCTCCGGGGTTTTTGAGGTGGTGCGTCTGACCCGAATCTTCCGTCAGGCGGAGGAGAGCGATATCGTCATGAACGCTCACCGGATCAATCAGGGCGAGCACCCGACCCTGGACAACAAGAGCCGGGATTTCTTCTTCCTGAAGCGAAACGATCCGAACGTGATCATCAGCATCGTGATCCAGCTCCTGACGGAAAAGATGCCCCGCTATGTGGGGGCCCGGGTCTGCGATGTGCAGGTGCTGACGGCCACCCGGAAGGGCGTGCTGGGCGTGGAGCGGCTGAACCGGATCCTGCAGACCTACGTGAACCCGGCGGATAAGACCAAGCATGAGCATATGCACGGGGACACCATCTTCCGGGAGGGAGATAAGGTCATGCAGATCCACAACAACTATCAGCTGCCCTGGGAGATCCGGGGCGTGGCTGGCTATGTCATCGAGAGCGGCACGGGGATCTTTAACGGAGACACCGGCGTGATCACCAGGATCGATGAGGCGGCCGGTGAGCTGACGGTGCTGTACGATGACTGCCGGCACACGGTCTATCCCTTCAACGGGCTGGATGAGCTGGAGCTGGCCTACGCGGTGACGGTTCATAAGTCCCAGGGAAGCGAGTATCCGGCGGTGATCATACCGCTGCTGCCGGGACCCCATATGCTGATGAACCGGAACCTTTTGTACACAGCCATCACACGAGCCAAAAGCTGTGTGACTCTGGTGGGAGATGCCGCGGTCTTTGACCGTATGATCGACAATACATCCCAGCACCAGCGGTATACCACCCTGGCGCTGCGGATCCGGCAGCTGGAGGAATGCGAAGGAGAGAGCGAAGCATTCTGAGTGTGAAGGGAAAAGGACAAATCCGGCAGCTGG
>JAUNDD010000002.1:34029-108088 GCA_030526245.1 Lachnospiraceae bacterium | reverse complement strand
ATCCCCAGCTTTATTCTTAATACCGGCAACTCATCTGCAAGTCGATCAACATACCTTTTTTTCTCTTCTTCAGAAAAGCCCGTAATCTGACTGTTATTCACCATGCTTTACCTCATAAAGTTTAGCTTGCTTCATCCTGCGCTTCATCGATAAACATTATATTTCACGTCGCAAAATGCGTCAATACGTCAGAAATATATACTCTTCTGCATTCAGGTTGGCCAAAGTGATTTCAACAGACCTGCAACCAGACAATGCCGTTTCCCAAAAAGAAAGAACCCTGACAGATCTCTCCATCAGGGCTCTCCCCAACCGTTATTTTACGACCCTAACGGTCACCTTCTTTGTTTTCTTACCAGACGTAATTGTGATCACGGCCTTACCAACCTTCTTCGCCTTGATCAGTCCCTTGCTGCTGACCGATGCGATCTTCGGAGCAGAGGATTTGAATTTCACCTTATTCAGGGACGTGACCGGTGCGATGACCGGCGTCAGCTTCTTCTGAGTGCCTTTCTTCATCGTAAGCTTCGACGGAACTCCCGTAATCGACTTGGTAGCGACCGCACCCTTCTGAACATTGATCGTAAAGGTACCGGTCTTTCCACTCTTAAGGGTTACTTTGATCTTGACTACTTCCTTTTTCTTGTTGATCTTTTTAGCCGCCTTAACCTTGCCGCTCTTATCAACCGTTGCCACCGCAATCCTATCCGAAGACCACTTTACAATAGAGTCCCCTTTTGCCAGTCCTCCAACAAAAGGAGCCAGATTCACGGTCTTTCCAACCTGCAGCGGAATCGTCGTATTTGTCAGACTAATCGTTGCCGGCAGCTTCGCAATGGCAACCGGCTTTGTGATCTGGTTTTTGCCGGCTGCATCCGAAAACATCTTTTTGCAGCTGTCAATACTGCAGACCCAGTAGGTCTTGTAGCCGGCGGCCAAACAGGTGGCTGCTTTACCGGGCACACATTTCAGAACATGGTCTCCATTCTGCACCGGAGCCTGAATCACTTCATTACACCATGCACATTTCGTACCGCCGGTGGTGCCATGGGCTGTTGCCGTCGCCGGCGTATCCGGTATAGCCACTTCTACAGCATGATGATTCTCGATCTTCGTAAGAGAAACAGTGGCCTGGGTCGGAAGCTGCGATAACATATCCGCATCCTCTTCATCATGCCAATCCAGCCAATTTTCTGTTTTTCCCAACCTGAGATAATAGACAACATCTTTGTTCATCTGCAGGGAATAATCATTTTTCGTTATAGTCATATCCCAATCATGCCAGGATGACAATTCATCATTGCCCACATCATACGCCATCAGATATGGATAAAAATTCGGGTCCAGCTCCGCATTATTGTTGTAGTCGACACGCAGGCGATATACTCCGCAGGAAGCAACAGAAAACTGCACATCCTGTTCCTGATTTCGGATGTTATCCACCACAATCGGCTTATCAAGCTCCATTCTCTTTGCATCAGCTACCGATGCAAGCGGATCATACTCTTCGTATACCACATAGCCATACAGGTCTTCCGCATTTCCCACTTTTACTATACAGTCATAGGATCCCGCCTTCTGCACCGTAAGAGCCGCTCCTTGTCCCACATAACAATCATCGCCTTCCTCTTCATCCCAACGGTACCAGAGATACTCAGCCCTCGACGGATCCACTCCCTTTATTTTCGGAGCATTCAACGTAGCTGTCCCGTTCTTTATCCTGACGTAATTATCCGGCCATTCACAATCAAATACTTTGACATTAAATACCACCTGACGAACAGCCTCACCTGAAATACATTCCGCACAGAAATTTCTGTAATTGTATGAAGATGTCGGATCCATAGAAACTACCACTGCAGATTTCCCTCGAAGTTCCGGAATCTCATTCTCCTCTTCGGCTTCCCCCTCAACATACCAGCGATAATCCAGTTCCTTCTCCAGCGGATTATTTACCTCCGGAAAACGCAAGGATACCTGTCCATTTTCATCAAAAAACAAATCACTTATATAGTCACTGTCATCGTCAATGCTGATGCCATCTACGGTTGTACTTAGACCTTCCCAGTATGTTCCGCACCGCAGATAAAGTGAATAATGCTTTCCATCTGCCGGCACTGTAATGGATGGTTCGGTGGATATTTCTATATCCTCATTCTCCTCATCTCTCACCTTCCACTGATAACTGATACTCTCACCCGGCACCACATCCATCTTCGGTGCACTCAGCTTGATCATGGAGCCGTCTCGGGTCTGCTGAATATTCCCTTTACAAAGAAACGGAACCACGAAAACATCAACTGACTTGTTATATCCGTAGATATCCGAAATCTTACACCGGTACCTGCCATATCTCGTGGCTAACAGAGTCGCTCTGCCTCCGTCCTGAAGGCAATCCTTAGATGTTCCATAAGAATTATAGTCAGAAAATTCATAATAATACCAGGTGTACCTCAGGTTCTTATTCGCAGCTGTTGTCTCCACTATTCCAGGCGAAATAATCACGCCGCCTTTTTCAAACAGAATATTCCAGTCAGGTCTTTTTACACTAATATTCGACGAAAGGCCCTCGACCGCTTCCTCCATTTCCTCCTCTTCAAACAGGTCCCCTTCATCATCCACTTCGTCCCACTCCGCCTCCGTGGATAACGCTTCTTCCGACACATACAGCTCATCCTCTGCATACGCCTCTTCGCCTTCCGCATCCTCACCTGCCAGCACCAGTTCCTCCGCATAATCCTCTGCAGACTCTTCTGCCAGCCATGTAGTTCCCGGCTGCAGGCACATGCATGCCGTCAGAAGCAATGCCATTACTTTCCTTTTTTTCATAACAATCTCCTTTTTATGTACAGAATACTATCTTCCGTTAAAAGCGAGCCAACACGTTCTTCTCCCCCTTTCCTTTGCAAACTCGCTTAATCATTTCCTGTCACAAAACTCTTCTCAAAATCCATTGATCAACATTCACTCTTTCTTCCAGCCCGCTGCCTTCTCATGCTCCAGCAGCCAGATCTTCTTATCCAAGCCTCCCGCATATCCTGTCAGATTTCCTCCGGTTCCCACCACGCGATGGCACGGAACGATGATCCCGATGGGATTATGCCCCACAGCCTGGCCTACGGCCTGCGCCGACATCTTCTCTGCGCCGCGTTCCCGGGCGATCTGCCCGGCAATCTCTCCGTAGGTCATGGTTTCTCCATAGGGGATGGTGAGCAAAATCTCCCAGACACGCCTGCGAAATGCGGTTCCGCGCAAACATAAAGGAGGCATAAACTCCGGAATGCTGCCGCTAAAATACAGATCCAGCCAGCGTTTTGCGTCATCAAATACCGGCAGCTGTTTTTCCTCTGACGGATCCTTCAATGTGGATCCATAGTAGCTCTGGTCCTGAAACCACAGCCCGGTGAGTGCGGTGCCATCACTGGCCAGTGTCAGACACCCCAACGGCGAGGCATAGCTCATGGTATAGTCCACATTCCTCCCCCTTCCTGTTTTTTATCAACACTAAAACTATTCTATACCGTCTTTCGGTTATCTTCCATGTTTTTTTCATTCTGTGTGTGCCTTGATTTATTCGGGGTTCCAGTTCATGCGTAAACTGTAACTTTTCGGGATTTTTACTCATTAGAGTACACCCATGCCGCATAAAAATCCCTGACGGATCTCTCCACCAAAATGTCTCGCTCGATCCGTTTCAGAGTATAGAAGGGACCTTCCTTGATGGTCGGCAGCTTACCAGCAATTTTATCCAGTTCTCGGGAAAGCACCTTCTCCACATAGATCAGGTCCTCGCCGTATTCGATGCTCATCTTGCAGGCCACGATCGAATAATCCTTGGTCATGTTCAGCACGCTCTGCCAGGTTCCCCGAAGTACATAATGAATGATGGAGTCGTTTTCAAAGATCCGGTCTGCATTCACCATCACCGCCAGAAATGCCAGTGCCAGCAGTGTCAGGATATTCCTGACCACCGCTTGCAGCTTCTGTTCCACCGTCATGCTCTGCCATTTGACACCCCGATAGGCTCCAGTTCCTCCATCTGCTGCCGGATCAGTTCCAGCTTCTGCCTGGAATTTTCGGTTTGCCTGCGAATCGCTGCCTGGTTATATGAATAAAAGATCAGCATCGCAAGCAGCACAGCACCGATGCCCTCCAGAAGCACCGCAGCTATGGCTTTTTTTGTGATTTGTTTCATGACCAACACCCTTTCCTCTCTCCGCATGACCGGCTGCGGGCTTTTATATGTAACAAGTGTATAGTCTATTGATTTACCCGTCAATGAACAGAGCTCTTTATTTTGTTGTTTTTCGCATTATATTGCACTTGTTTTGTGTTTAATTTATATAACTCTCTTTTTCTGCATTTTATTTGACTTTTTCTAATTATTTGTTATACTGTTTCTGCACCATTCCACTAAGGGTCTATAGATCTATGAAAAGCTATGGCAAAATTCACCGGCATACTGACCCTGCACACACAATTTTGGAATTAGAGAACGTACAATCTATGAATCAAAGTATTACAATTAAACATTTTCTTCAGAAAAACTCGGTTCATGCCTCCAACATCAAGTACATCATCCGGGAGGATAACCGAACCAACATCTACCTGCTGGACAATCGTGTGGTCTCCTGCTTTCATACCATCAAAGCGTTAAAGGAAGTCCTGCCGGAGGAACACTTCTGTCTGATCAAAAAAGGAATCCTGGTTGCCAAAAACCAGATTGTTTCCATCGACAGAAATATGTATTCCATGCTGGACGGCCGGGTCTTCGACGGTCGAAAGCGTGGTCTGAAGGAACATCAGCAGCTGAATGACTCCTTAAACCGCAATATCAACCTCCCCATTGCCGGGATCAACGATATTGCCTCCGCCTTCCGCATTCTCGACGACATGCCGGCGGCCTTCTGCGTGATTCAGCTTCTGTTTGATGATCTCGGAAAAGGCATCGACTTCATCTTCCGTTACTGCAACAAAGCCATGGAGCAGCTGGAGAATAAGACCCTGGACGAAATGGTCGACCGCTCCTTCTACGATATATTCCCCAACGCGGATAAAAAGTGGCTCATCTCCTACGCCAACGTTGCCCTGAACGGAACCACCTGTACCATCACGGATTACAGCCCGGAGGTAGACAAAACACTGACCATCCACTGTTTCCAGCCGATGGAAGGCTTCTGTGCCTGCCTGCTGCTGGAAAACTAAGTCCGGGACCGATTTCCCGGTCCGGCTTTAGCGAAACAAAAAAAGACCCTGACAGAGCGATCTGCCAGGGTCTTTTTTTGCAATTTTTCAATTGTGCCGGCTCTGCATTCCCCAGACTGACCTTATATTTTTTCATCATTCTGGCTATTTATATACGTCCACCTCCACACTATAATACCCCACATAAAGAAACCCCCATATTCATCAACAAAATGAAGCAACGCTCATCTGTTGTACGGGTTATTAACCATCGAATGTTGCAAATGTTGCATAAGAAAGGAGTATCCTTATGTCGAACTCAACCCTCTGGCTCTTGCTGTTTGCCGTCTTTGCCCTCGGTCTTCTGATCGCAGTTCTGAGCCATGTAAAATTTACTGCAAAAAAAATCACCATCATCGGCCTGATGGCAGCTCTGAGCTTTATTGCCTATGAATTCTTCCGTATCCCGAATGTATTCGGAACCGGTTCATCCTTCCATCTGGGCAACACCTTCACTGCCCTGACGGCCATGCTGCTCGACGGCGTATCCGGCGGACTGGCCGGTGCCATTGGTCTGACTCTGGCGGATATCTTTGCAGGTGATCCCGGCTATGCCGTTACAACCTTTATTCTGAAATTTATCATCGGTCTTGTCTGCGGCCTGTGTGCCCGCCGTGTCTTCCGCATCCGGGAGTACTCCCCTGCACAGCGCAAGACCTCCCGTTATCTCTTTGCCGTAATCGGCAGTGCCTTCAGCGGTCTGCTTGTAAACGTCTTCACCGATCCGTTCATCGGTTATTTCCGCAACCGCTACCTGTTTGGTCAGACGGTCGATATCGCCGTCGTCATGACCAAGATCTCCAGCGGAGTGACGCTGGTCAACTCCCTCTTAAGCACCGTCTGTGCCGTTGTTCTGTTTCTAGCCCTGTGTCCGGCACTCGAGAAGTCCCATGTACTGGAGGACTGATTTAGAAAGTGCAAAAATCCCCTGCTGGAATTTCTCTCAGCAGGGGATTTTTCATGTTAAAAAATAATTCAGCGACCAAAGTATTCGAATGTTTGTTCTTGTTCATTAACACACTCCATTATCCACTTTTTCGCACTTTCTATTATCCAGTAATAGTGAACTACTTTCCCCACAACACCACTCTTTTCTCCCACAAAAAAAGGCTCCGAACCTACTATGTAGATTCAGAACCTTAAAGTGTATAGATTATTCATTTTTACAAAAAACTGAATAATAAGGTTTGCGAACAAACATCTGTCACTCTAATTCTATCGTCGCCGGGGGTTTGCCGGTGCAGTCATACAAAACACGATTGACACCCTTGACCTCATTTACGATCCGGTTGGTCACCTTAGCCAGCAGATCCCAGGGAAGCTGGGCTGCATCGGCGGTCATAAAGTCAGAGGTGTTGACTGCTCTGAGCACGACCGCATAATCGTAGGTTCTGAAGTCTCCCATTACACCTACGGAACGCATATTGGACAGGGCCGCAAAGTACTGTCCCAGGGAATTGTCGATTCCTGCCTTCTGGATCTCCTTACGGTAGATCGCATCGGCTTCCTGCACGATACGGACCTTTTCCTCGGTCACCTCACCGATGATACGGATGCCAAGACCTGGACCCGGGAAGGGCTGACGTGCAACCAGATATTCCGGAATGCCCAGCTCACGGCCTGCATTTCTTACCTCATCCTTGAACAGAAGACGCAGGGGCTCCACGATCTCCTTGAAGTCTACAACGCTGGGAAGACCGCCTACGTTGTGATGGGATTTGATCACAGCGGATTTGCCCAGGCCGGATTCGATCACGTCCGGATAGATGGTTCCCTGTACCAGGAAATCCACCGCACCGATCTTGCGGGCCTCTTCTTCAAAGACACGGATGAACTCTTCACCGATGATCTTACGCTTTTCTTCCGGCTCGGTCACACCCTTCAGTTTTTCATAATAACGCTGCTGTGCATTGACACGGATAAAGTTCAGCTCATAGGGTCCTTCCGGTCCGAATACAGCCTCTACCTCATCTCCCTCGTCCTTTCGGAGCAGACCGTGATCGACAAATACGCAAGTCAGCTGCTTGCCTACCGCACGGGATAACAGAACCGCTGCTACCGAGGAATCCACGCCGCCGGACAGGGCACACAGTACCTTACCGTCACCGATCTTTTCCCGCAGCTGCTCAATGGTCGTTTTCACAAAGGAGTCCATCTTCCAGTCGCCCTGGCATCCGCAGACCTCGTATACGAAGTTTCTGAGCATCTGCTGGCCTTCCTTGGAATGAACCACCTCCGGATGATACTGGGTCGCATAGAACTTTCTGGCCGGATCCGACATGGCTGCCACCGGACAAACCTCCGAATGGGCTGTGATCTCAAAGCCCGCCGGCACCTGTGCGATATAATCCGTATGGCTCATCCACACGATGGTCTCCTTGCTGACACCATGGAACAGAAGATCGTCCCGCTTGTCCACCTTCACTTCCGTATGACCGTATTCGCTGACCGGTGCGGTCTCTACCCGACCGCCCAGCATATGAGCCATCAGCTGGGAACCGTAGCAGATACCCAGGATCGGAATCCCCAGCTCAAAGATCTCGGGAGAGCACAGAATTGCCTCATCCCCGTAGACACTGTTCGGTCCGCCGGTGAAGATAATGCCCTTGGGGTTCATCTCCCGAATTTTGTCAATACTTAAGGTGTACGGATGCACCTCCGCGTATACACTGCATTCACGAACTCGTCTGGCGATCAGCTGATTGTACTGTCCGCCAAAGTCCAGAACTATGATCAGTTCCTTTTGCATGTCGCTCATCTTCGCCCTCCACTGTTATGAAATATCTGAGATTGATGAATTAGTATAGCACAAAATCGGCTCATTTTAAGTCTATTGACCAATTTTCTTTAGATTATTAAGTTTACAGTGTCAAAAGACACAGTATGGCATCATGCCTGCATGTAAGCCATACTGTGTCTTATTGACACGCCCGGTATCATACTTCCACGTGCGTGCTGCCCTTCACCGCCAGCCGATTGATCTGCGTGGCCATATACCCGGCCCCAAATCCGTTGTCGATATTCACCACGGCGATTCCCTCCGCGCAGGAATTAAGCATCGTCAGCAGCGGCGACAGTCCGCCAAAGTGTGCTCCGTATCCCACCGAAGTAGGCACGGCAATCACCGGCACATCGCAGAGTCCGGCTACCACTCCCGGCAGCGCGCCCTCCATCCCGGCTACCGCGATGACGCAGCTGCTGCCCCGGAGCTTATCCGTATTGGATAACAGCCGGTGAATGCCGGCCACGCCTACATCATAGAGCCGGGTCACCCGGCTTCCAAAGTATTCCGCTGTGATGGCCGCCTCCTCCGCCACCGGAATATCCGAGGTACCTCCGGTGCAGACTGTGATCTTTCCGATCCTCTCCTGTGCCTTTACATCCTCCTTCTGCAACAGCAGGGTGCGGGAGAGTGCATCGTACCTGACCTGAGGCAGCACCTCCTGCACAGCCTCTGCCTGCTGCCGGCTGGCTCTGGTTCCCAGCACCTGGCCGGTCTTTTCCGAAAAATGAAGATAGATCTGCTGCAGATGCTCCAGGCTCTTTCCTTCACAGTAGATCACCTCGCCAAAGCCGGTACGCTTCTGTCGGTGATGATCCAGCTTCGCATATCCCATTTCCTCATAGGACAGGTCCTTCAGCAGCTGCTCCGCCTCCTCAAGGGGGACGGTTCCCTGCTGCAGACCTGTCAAAATCTCACGAATTTCCATGTACTCCTCACCCCTGTGCAAACTGGCTGTTATAGAGCCTGGTATAGAAGCCATTCTGCTCCATCAGCTCTTCGTGGCTTCCCTGCTCAATGATCCGTCCATCCTTCATCACCAGGATCACGTCCGCACTACGGATCGTGGACAGACGGTGCGCCACCACAAAGCTGGTCCGGCCTTCCATCAGCCGGTCGAAGGCCTTCTGAATCCGCAGCTCTGTTCTGGTATCGATACTGGAGGTGGCTTCATCCAGGATCAGCATCGGCGGCTTGGAGAGCATCACCCGGGTGATGCACAGCAGCTGCTTCTGTCCCTGGCTTAAGCTGTCCTCGGTCAGCACCGTATCCAGCCGCTTGGGAAGACGGCGGATAAAGCTCCAGCTGTGGGCCTCCTTCGCGGCCGCGATGATCTCTTCATCCGTCACATCCGTCCGGCCCAGTGTAATGTTATCCCGCACCGTTCCGCTTCGGATCCAGGTATCCTGGAGCACCATGCCGTACTGACTGCGCAGCTCATGCCGGCTCATCTCATAGATGCTGCGGCCATCGATCCGGATGTCACCGCTGTCCACATCGTAAAAGCGCATCAGCAGATTGATCAGCGTGGTCTTGCCGCAGCCGGTGGGGCCGACGATGGCGGCATGCATACCCGGCCGGATGCACAGAGAATAGTCCTCGATCAGCTTCCGGTCCTTCACATAGCTGAAGCAGACATGATCAAGCTCGACGCAGCCCGCCGCTTCTCTCTCCGGCAGCGGATCCCTCGCTGTTTCTTTTCCATCCTTTCTGCTCAGAGCAAGCGAATGTCCACCTTCCGCTTCCGTCGTTCCACCTGCGTTTCCTTTATCTGTGCAGGCTTTTTCCCGGCTCTCTTCCATGTCACCATCACACTCCACCGCAGCCGGCTCCGGCTTTTCCTCGATCAGAGCAAAGAGCCGCTGAGCACAGGCCAGCGCATTCTGCAGCTCCGTTACCACCGAACTGATGTCATTAAAGGGCTTGGTATACTGGCTGGCATAGCTGAGAAGCACGGACAGACCGCCGACGCTCAGGTGCCCGGCCAGGATCACAAAGGCTCCCACCAGCGCCACCGCCGCATAGATCACGTTGTTGACGAAACGGGTACAGGGATTGGTCAGGCTGGAATAAAACACCGCCTTGCGTCCGGCCTGTTCCAGCCTTGCGTTCACATCTGCGAACCGCGCGCTGGCCTTTTTTTCGTAGCCGAAGGCCTTTACGACCTTGGCGTTGCCGATCATCTCTTCGATCAGGCCGGTCTGTTCACCCCGGGCTTTGGACTGCTCCGAAAAGTAGTTAAAGGTGTGGGTGGAGATAAACCGGGCCACAAAAAAGCTTAAGGGTGTCAGCAGCACCACCATCAGTGTGATGGGGATGTTCTTGCTGAGCATAAAGATCAGCGTCATCACGATGGTGATCACACCGGTAAAGAGCTGGGTAAAGCCCAGCAGCAGTCCATCCGAAAGCTGGTCCGCATCCGCAATGACCCGGCTGACAATATCGCCGGCGCTGTGGGCGTCCAGATAGGACAGGGGCAGCGTCTGGATGTGATGCAGGGCCCGGCTCCGGACATCCTGAACCACCCGGTAGGTCATCCGGTTATTGATCATGTTCATGATCCAGGTGGCTGCCGCAGAGCTCAGCACCAGGATCAGGATCCGCAGTGCATAGGTCGACACCAGTGCAAAATTCACCCGGCCGCTGCCGATGATCCCGTCGATGGCATCGCCAAACAGGATCGGCACATACAGCTGCAGGATGACCGAGGCCGTGGCCAGTACAATGCTCATCAGCAGATAGAGGCGATAACGCCCCAGCATTCCCAGCACCTTTTTCAGCGTCTGCATGGAGCCCGCTCCGGAGGCGGGCTGCTTTTTCATCTTTTTCGTCAGCATCCGGCCGCACCTCCTTTACCTTTGTTTGTCATGGCTCGATTACCTTTGTTTGTCATGGCTCGATCCGGCACGTCACCGAAAGCCTCCTGTTTATGATCCGAGACCGCTGACACGCCGCCCTGCGGTGCCGGCCGTTCTCCCCCCTCGGATGAATGCCTTTTCTCCGGATACTGGGAGTAGTAGATCTCCTGATATTCCTCGCAGCTTTCCAGCAGCTGCTCATGCCGGCCGCTGCCCACCAGCTGTCCGTCCTGCAGCACCAGAATGCGGTCGGCGCTCTGGATACTGGAACAGCGCTGGGAAACGATCAGGGTCGTGGTGGTGCCGGCCATACCGCGGATCGCCCGGCGCAGGGCCGCATCCGTGGCAAAGTCCAGCGCACTGGCGCTGTCGTCCAGGATCAGGATTCCCGGCTTTTTCACCAGCGTCCGGGCAATGGTAAGACGCTGCCGCTGGCCGCCGGACAGGTTCCGGCCGCCGGCCTCCAGGATATGATCCAGTCCGCCTTCCTTTCCGGCCACCACCTCACCGGCCTGGGCCGCTTCCACCGCGGCCATCAGCTCCGCATCCGTGGCCTGCTCATTTCCCCAACGCAGATTGTCCCGGATACTGCCGGCAAACAAAACCGCCTTCTGGGGTACGATGCCCACACGCGCTAACAGGGTTTCCCTGGGAATCTGCCGCACGTCCACGCCGTCCACCAGCACACGTCCCGCTGTGACATCGTAGAAACGCGGAATCAGCTGCACCAGAGTGGATTTGCCGCTGCCGGTGCCGCCGATGATACCGATGACCTCTCCGGGCTTTGCCTCAAAGCTGATGTCCGTTAAGGTCTCATCGCCTGCCCCGCGGTAGGTAAAGGACACCTGTTCAAACCGGATCCGTCCCGGGCCGATGCTTCCCGCCTTGTCCAGGCCGTTCTCACGCAGCCGGTCATTTCCGCCGGCCATTCCCTTCGCCGGAGTCCCTTTCTCTGCTGCTGCCGGATCGGCCACATCCGAACCAGATGTCTGCACGTCCTCCATCTCAGGCTCCATGGCCATCACCATGCCTACCCGGGCACTGCAGGCCAGGGCCTTGTTGATGGTTACGATCAGGGACGCCAGCTTGATCAGCTCCACGATCACCTGGGCCATGTAATTGTATAAGGCCACCACATCACCCTGCTGCAGCGTTCCCAGATTGACCTGCACCGCGCCGATCCGGATCAGAACGATGGTGGCAATGTTGATCAGAGCATAGGTCAGCGGATTCATCAGGGCAGCGATCCGGCCCACAAATTCATTGGTCCGGGTCAGCTCGCCGTTTAAGCGGTCGAATTCCTTTACTTCCTCCCGCTCCTGGCCAAAGGCCCGGATCACCCGGACACCGGTGAGGTTTTCACGGGTCCGTACCGTCACGGCATCCAGCGCACTTTGCACCTTTTTGTACAGCGGAATGCTCACCAGCATGATTCCGTACACCACCACCGCCAGCACCGGAATGGCGGCCGCAAACACCAGCGCGCACCGGACATTGATGGTAAAGGCCATGATCATGGATCCAAATACGATAAAGGGACTGCGCAGCAGCAGGCGCAGGGTCATGTTGACACCCGTCTGCATCTGATTGATGTCCGCCGTCAGCCTGGTGATCAGACTGCCTGTTCCCAGCTCATCCAGCTGACTGTAGGAGAGTCCCAGCACATGATCAAAGGCCGCCTGCCGCACCCGGGCAGCAAACCGCACACTGGCGTTGGCCGCAAAATACTGAGCTGTCACGCTGCAGGTCAGCCCGATCAGAGCCAGGGCCACCAGCAGCAGGATGTTTTTCCAGATCGCCGGATAGCTCTTTCCGGCAATTCCGTGATTGATGATCGCCGCCACCACCAGCGGCACCAGCAGATCGAAAAAGGCCTCCAGCATCTTGAAAAGCGGTGCCATCACACATTCCTTCTTCAATCCATCGAGATACTTAAAAAACTGCTTCATTTGATTCCTTCATTCATCATCGGATCAAGCCCGCTTACCTCTGGAATAACCAGGGGAAACGAGCCTGATCCGGTCTTTAAAACTCTTTTTTTGAAACGCTTCGACCGGCATACGACCGCATACCGGCCTGCTGATCCATTCTCTTTCTACAGCTTGAACAGGGTCTTGAACATGCCCCGTCCCAGGGAGGCACCCACGTTACCGCCCAGGGTCTTGCCAAATCGGCCGCCTACTGCGCCGCCCACGGATTTTCCCAGCTCGCGGCCGATGGTACCCGTCGCCGAGCTCACCACCTTGTTGATCTCGGACTTCTTCCGGCGGTCCGCCGCATCCTTAGCCCGCTGCTGCGCCACCTCTTCCTTCAGACGCTGGCGCTCTGCCTCGCGCTCCAGGCGCATCTGCTCTTTGGCTGCCGCTGCTTCCTCTTTCATCCGTTCCTTCTCGGCCAGCGCCTCTTCCTTCTGACGGATCTTTTCTTCCTCCGCCTTCCGCTCGTTCTCCTCCTGGGTCAGACGCATCCGCTCCAGGAACTCGTAAGCAGAATCCCGGTCGACCATCTCCGCATAGCGGGTATACAACAGGCTCTCACGAATCAGACCGGCGCGCCGTTCATCTTCAATGGCTCCCATCTGACTCTGGGGCGGCAGGATCTTTGTCCGCTGCACCATGCCGGGCACTCCCTGCTCATCCAGCACCGACACCAGGGCTTCCCCGATTCCCAGGCTTTCAATGGCTTCTCGGGTATCAAAGGCCGGATTGGGCCGGAAGGAATCCGCCGCCGCCTTCACGCCGCGCTGCTCCGCCGGGGTATAGGCATGGAGCGCATGCTGCACCTTGTTGCCAAGCTGGGCCAGCACGCCGCCGGGGATATCCGACGGATTCTGGGTGATGAAATAGATGCCCACTCCCTTGGACCGGATCAGCTTCACCACCTGCTCGATCTTCTGCAGCAGTTCCTTCGAAGCCATGTCAAAGAGCAGATGGGCCTCGTCAAAGAAAAAGACCATCTTGGGCCGGGCCGCATCCCCCACCTCCGGCAGGGTCTCAAACAGCTCCGAAAGCATCCACAGCATAAAGGTGGAATACATGGTTGGGTTCAGAATCAGCTTCTGGCAATCCAGGATGTTGATGGTTCCGTGTCCGTCCGGATCTCTGGTCAGCCAGTCGGAAATATTCAGAGCCGGCTCACCCATAAACAGCTCACCGCCCTGCTGCTCCAGCGCCAGCAGCGCCCTCTGGATCGCCCCTACGGACTGTTTGGCGATATTGCCGTAGCGCAGGGAGTACTCCTTTGAGTTTTCGCTCACATGCATCAGCATGGAATTCAGATCCTTGGTATCGATCAGCAGCAGCCCCTCATCATCCGCAATCTTGAAGATCACGGTCAGCACCGCCTCCTGGGTATCGTTCAGCCCCAGGATCTGTGCCAGCAGCAGCGGACCCATTTCCGTCACCGTGGTCCGAAGCGGCAGACCGCTTTGTCCGTAGATATCCCAGTACTGGGTGGGATAGCCCTTGAATGCGAAGCCATCCTCCCGCAGACCGAAGCTATCCAGCCGCCGGGCCATATCCTCCGTCTCGGTGCCGCCCTGGGACATACCTGCCAGATCCCCCTTCACATCCGCCAGAAATACCGGCACCCCCGCATCGCTGAAGGATTCTGCCAGCACCTTTAAGGTCACCGTTTTTCCCGTACCGGTAGCCCCGCAGATCATGCCATGGCGGTTCGCCATCTGCGGCAGAATACAAACCTTCTCGTCACCGGCTTTTCCCAGATAGATCTTTCCATCCTGATACATACATTCACCCTGCCTTTCCTCTTTTGTCTCTAAGTCTATGGTCCTGACTATATACATTCTCCCGTTTTTTGCAGACCGCCGCTTACATTTCAGAATACTGCGCCGATATCCGTCACCAGATCTTCTGAACTGTTTTCGTAACACCGCCTGCGTCCGTTCTTTTACCTCTGCTCCTCCGGCTCACTCACGCTCCGACAGATCGAACGAAGCACACACCGCTCACAGTGGGGTGCGGTCCGGGCCGTGCAGACCTCCCGGCCATGCCATACCAGCCGGTGACACAGATCACTTCCCTCCTCGGGCGGCACGATCTTCCAAAGCTCCATCTCCACCTTTTTGGGATCCTTGATGTGATCCACCAGGCCGATCCGGTTGGAAAGACGGATACAGTGGGTATCGGTTACGATGGCCGGCTTCCCGAACACATCCCCCATGATCAGATTGGCACTCTTGCGCCCAACCCCGGGCAGCCGCAGCAGGGCATCAAAATCTGCCGGCACCTCTCCGCCATGCTCAGTCAGCAGCTGACGCATACAGGCACTGATATCCCGTGCCTTGCTTTTTCCCAGTCCGCAGGGACGTACGATCTCCTCGATCTCCTCCACCGAAGCCCCGGCCAGAGCTTCAATGGACGGATACTTTTCAAACAATACGGCTGTGATCTGATTTACCCGTTCATCGGTGCACTGGGCGGCCAGCCGCACGCCCACCAGCAGCTTCCAGGCGTCGTCATAGGACAGCGTACAGTCTGCGTCCGGGTACTCCTTTTTCAGGCGCTCGATCACTTCCAGCGCCAGTTTTTTTTTCGTCATAGCTTCTCCTGTGAATACTGTATGATTAAACTGTTACTATTATACTCTACTATGCGGTTTTCTTCATCGTTTCTTTTTGTCTGCAACCAGCTATTCCCGTCATTGCCCCTCGGGATTTTTCCGCATACGAGGCCAAACGCCTCGCGGAATCGAACCGCCTGAACGGTAACGTCATTGCCCCTCAGGGTTTTTCCGCATACGAGGCCAAACGCCTCGCGGAATCGAACCGCTTGAACTGTAACGTCATCGAATGCTATAATGACAGAATACGGAGCAGACGATTCGATTTCGTTTTCCCGATCCGGGTTCAGGACCGGAAAAGTGTCTCTTCGATCGGCTGTATTCAGACTGAATTCTGGCGAGGATGACTGACATGGACGCAATCAAAATGTTTCGCAAGCGTATTATTCCCAATGAATGTGTAGAACTCAGGGATGACGAGATCCTTTATCGGGACAATGAAGTGATCGTCACCCGCTGGCGGACTCTCAAGCCCAAGAAAACACTCCATCACGGCTACTCCTGCTACTTTCTGGAGCGCGGCTACAAGGTCAGCAAGTTTTACGATCACGACAATCAGCTCATCAGCTGGTACTGCGACCTGATCTCCCACACCTACGATCCGGCCGAAAACACCTACGTGTTTACGGATCTCCTCGCCGATGTGGTGGTCTATCCCGACGGCTATGTCCGGGTAGTGGATCTGGACGAGCTGGCGGATGCCATGCGCGACCATCTCATTGAGGATACCCAGGCGCAGGCTGCCCTGCGTCATCTGGACCGACTGCTGTCCGTCATCTACAAAAATGCCTTTGGCAAGCTGCAGCAGTATATCAACGACCGGGAGACCGAGGACGTATCCTGGGCCTGGCCGGAGACTTCCCCGGACGAGGCATAACAACCGGTTCCGACGGGATGCCAACAGCTTTTTCACGTATTCCCGGATGCTTCCGCTTAGAAGCTGACTGGCATACAGTGCGTGATGCAACGAATCAAAGTCTTCACGACACAGACTTCATTAGACAAAAAGGGTGAGACATCTGCCTTGCGCAGGTGCTCACCCTTTTTCTTATCATATCCTTATTTCAGGCGCAGCCTCTTCCGCCGCTTTGCCTGTTACTTACGTTTCCGGTGTTCCTTCTGTCTCCGGTGTCTGCTCCGGCACGATCACAGGCGGTTTCCCGGTCTGGCTTCCAGTCAGTCCCTCGGGCTGCGCAATGATACTGGAAGGTTTCATCAGTCCCACCTTCTGCCGGATGTACTTAAAGATTGCGACACTGGTGGAGGGCTGATAGTGCGTACCATCCTCCGTCGGCGAGAAGGGCAGAGCCAGCAGAAAATCAAAGCCGCCGATCCACTGTTTCGGGAAAGCCGCACGCAAAGCGCGATTATAGACCTGGCGCCGGACATTTGCCTGCTCATGCATACTCGGCAGGGCATCCATAAAGTAGAAGGTTGCTTTCGGGTACCGGCGCATCAGCTTCCGGTACAGGGCTGCATACTCACCCAGTCTTCCATCCTCCACATGGCTCACATCATTATTCCCCAGCTGGATCACCACCTTGCTTTTGGGATAGATGTCCAGATAGGCCTGCAGCTTGGCAGAGGCTATATCCCGAAACCAGTCGAAGCCGGCTCCCCGTCGACAGATAAACACGGTATTCCATTCCTGTCCATCGTAACGGAACTTCCGATCCGTGCCCACCGCATCCCGCATATCACAAACCCGGGAAGCGCCCACAACGATCAGCCGCTGCTTCTTTTTCACTTCCGCTTTGGAGGCATTCTTTGTCACCTGTTTTTTGGAAAAGCCCTGCACCATGGCTCCATTCGACCCAACATACCGCTTTCCGATCCAGCAGCTGGTCAGGACTCTTCCTTTGGCATCACAATAATATTTGTCCTCGTCGACCCAGATCCACTCCTTTTTCGCCAGAACACCATCCGTCCGAAAGCCATAGGTCTTCTTTCCTATCTTGACCAGCTCGCCGTAGTACACCTCACCGGTCTCCCGATCCGACATGTACTGCTTTCCATTGTACTTAAACTTTCCGAAGACCAGCGCTCCTTTGGCATTGAAATAGTAGACATTATCGTCGATCATGGCCCAGGCTCCGGCAATTCGCTCGCCTCTGGGCTTTTTTTTGGTGGGCGCCTTCCGGTAATAGATCTTACCGTTTTTCTTTTCCCAGGTCCCTCCGCTGATCTGATTCCTCTTCGCCATCCGGATCACATTCTTCGATGTAGTTTTCTTTACAGCCGCCTGGCCCGGCAAAGCGATCCACAGACACAAAAGCAGTGTCAGCACCATCAGCCAGCCGAACCGGCCGCGTCTTATCTTACTTTTCATTTTGTTCCCTGGTTTCCCCTTTTCATAGTATCCCCGGTCATGGCTTCCCCGGTTCCTGGCTTCCCGGTTCGGCATGCCCCAAAACAGTACGGATCAGGATCGAAACACCATCCGGGTCCCGCCTGTTTCAATCATTTCAAGCCCACCATCTTTCGAATGTACTCAAAGATCGCACGGCTGGTGGACGGCCGGTAATGTACCCCGTCCTCCCGGGGGCGGAAGGGCAGCTCCATCAGAAACTCATACCCTCCGATCCACTGCTTCGGAAAAGCTGTCTTCAACACCTCATTATACGTCTGTCTCTTCTCATTCTTGTCCGGATCGACACTGGGCAATACATCCATAAAGTAGAAGGATGCCTTCGGATATCGACGCATCAGCTTCTGGTACAGCTCTGCATACTCGTCCAGTCTGCCATCCTCCACATGGTACACATCATTGTTTCCCATCTGGACCACCACCTTGCTTCGGGGGTACAGATCCAGATACGCCCGCAGCTTTGCGATGGCTTCATCGTGAAACCAGTCAAACCCGGCACCTCGGCAGCAGATGAACACGGTATTCCATTGCTTCCCCTTGTAGGTAAATTTTCTGGTCTTCCGGGTCGCATCGCGCATATCGCAGACCCGGGAGGCTCCCACGATGATCAGCCGCTGCTTCATTTTCTGTTCGCTGACCGTCGCATTCTTCGAGATCTTCTTTCGATTCACACCCTTCAGGGCAGCTCCGTCTACGCCCGCATATCGATCTCCGATCCAGCGGTTCGTCACCACCCTTCCGTATGCATTGCAGTAAAAGCTGTAGCTGTCCAGCCGGACCCATTCCTTCGAGCCCAGGGTCCCGTCCTTTTTCACCGCATAGGTCGCATCCTCCAGCTCGGCCAGTTCACCAGCGAATACCTCGCCGGTATCCGGATCGGAAATATACCTTTGTCCCTGGTATTTAAAGCGTCCGTACTCCAGTGCTCCGCTGCGGTTAAAATAGTAGATGCTTCCATCGATTCTGACCCAGGTATTGCGAAGACGCTCTCCCTTCGGTTTCTTTTTCGTCGGCTTTTTCCGGTAATAGGTTTTGCCATTCTCCTGCTCCCAGGTTCCGCCGGATACCTTATGGCGCCGGGCCGTCTGGATCATATTTTCGGAAGCCGCCCGGGCTGTCATCCCGGCACCGGCTGCCAGCATCAGACAGAAAAGAATCCCCCAAAAGACCTTCCTGTATGTTTTATTTCGTCCGCTCCTCACAAATACTGTTCTCAAGTCTCCCCTCTTTCTTCGTTCGCCCGGCAAACGATCTTCTCCCCGTAACGGCTGCCCTTCCGGCCCCCGGGACCGTAAAGCAGCCTTGCTGCCATTCACAGCATAAAACCTGAGCAAAAAAAGCTCTCTGCAAACGGATTTGATTCCTGTAACATACTTTTAATACTCGCGTAATATTCAGTATACGCAGAAAAACCTTCATTTGTAAAGACTCTGACCGAAAAGCTCACATTATTCTCACGTTTTCCACACGATCCAGGGTTACAGTTCACGCAGTGAAGTGTAACGGGCCAAAGCACAATGCACGCCAGCCACTGAAAAAAAACAGGGAGACGAACCCTGTCGTCTCCCTGTTTGCTTATGCAGTTTCGTTCGATCCTCTCGTTCCTGCAGCTTAGCTGTTCAGGATATCTGCCAGCAGATCCACGCAGCGGTCGATGCCGATGCGGCCGGTATCCAGACAGATATTGTAGTTGCGGTAATCGCCGATATCCGATCCCTCGTAGGCCTTGTGGTACAGGTTGCGGTACCGATCTACCTTGGCAATGTACTTCTCCAGTACGATATTGCCGTTCTGTCCCAGCTCCGCGGCTCTCTTCACCCGATGCTCCATGTCCGCATACAGGAAGATATCGAAGGTGGGGATGCCCACCTCCCGCAGAATCACGTTGGCGCCGCGGCCTACGATGATGCAGTTGCCTTTGGCTGCCAGCTCGATGACTACGTCACGCTCGGCTTTAAAGACCGCATCGTGAGCACTGGTATACAGTGAAGTCGTGTTGACAAACGAATTCAGGAACCAGGCGCCGCTGCTCATGTCCTCACCTACACGGCGAACCTCTTCCTCGGAAAAGCCGCTGCTCTTAGCCGTCAGGCTGACAAAATCCTTATCGTAGTATTCAATGCCCAGCTTTTCGGACAGGCCCTTGGCCACCGAACGTCCGCCGGCTGCATACAGTCTGCTGATGGTAATGACCGGATATTTCTTTCCTTCTGCCATAATCTTTCACCTCATAGCGTGCTCTCGCACATTCTCAGCTGTTGTTAAATCTGTTTTCACAAACTCTCCGAAGTACCTTCATCCAGGCACTCAGGGCAGCTCTCCCCGGGAACTTGCCGCCTGTGCGGCAAACCGCCTTGCGGAAGCAAACTGCCTGAACCGTCCTCTCAGGCCTTCTGGTGCTTCTTGGCTCCGATCTCGATCACCAGGATCACAGCTACCACTGCCATACCGGCAATATCCGTCACCAGTCCCGGATACATCAGTGCCAGACCTGCCGCAGCCAGAATGACTCTGAACAGCGGATTGAGCACCTTCACCATGTAGCCCTCCAGGGCCACCGCGATGGCGTACATTCCCACGATACTGGTGATAACGATCAGCACGAATTCTGCTGCGTTGGTATCGATGAGCATCATCGCCGGATTCAGACAGAACATATACGGGATCAGGAATGCGGCAATGGCCAGTCGGGTAGCATTAAAGGCCGTCTTCATAGGATCCGCCTTGGCGATGGCCGATCCGGCATAGGCTGCCAGTGCCACCGGCGGTGTAATATCCGCTACGATACCGAAGTAGAATACGAACATGCTGGCACACAGTGCATTCAGTCCCATACCGGTGGTCAGGATCGGTGCACAGGTGGTGGCCATGATGATATAGGTTGCTGTGGTGGGCACACCCATACCCAGGATGATGCAGCACAGCATGGTCAGGAACAGAGCAACCAGCAGATTACCCTTGGAAATGCCGACAACGGCGGAGATCAGTACCTGACCCAGACCGGTCATGGTAACTACACCGGCAATGATACCGGCGATACCGCAGGCTACCGCGATGGACAGTGTATTCTTGGCACCGGTCTCCAGGGCATCCAGGAATTTCTTCGGTGTCAGACGATGCTCCTTGTCCACCATGCTGACCACGATGCAAAGCAGGGTGGCGATGATGGCCGCACGGCTCATGGTGAAGCCGCTGGTGATCAGATAGATCAGGGCGACCAGCGGAACCAGCAGATATACCTTCGGCAGAATCTCCTTCGCCTTGGGCAGCTGCTCTCTGGGGATACCCTTCAGGCCCAGTCTCTTAGCCCGCAGATGTACCATCAGGAAGATTCCCAGGAAGTACAGCACAGCCGGAAGGATGGCTACCACTACGATGTTGGAATAGGGAACACCCACCATCTCCGCCATCAGGAAGGCTGCCGCACCCATAATCGGGGGCATGATCTGACCGCCGGTGGATGCAGCCGCTTCAACAGCGCCGGCAAAGGCACCCGGATAACCGGTCTTTTTCATCATCGGAATGGTTACGGAACCGGTGGTTACCGTATTACCAACGCTGGAGCCGGATACCATACCGCACAGAGCGGAAGAGATGACCGACACCTTGGCCGGACCGCCGGCAGCCGAACCGGCCAGGCAGTTGGCGCACTGGATAAAGAATTCTGCAATACCGGTGGCCTCCAGGAAGGCACCGAAGATAATGAACAGCACGATGTAGGTACTGCAGACACCTACCGGTGTACCGATGACACCGGTGGTGGTGTAGAACAGGTTGTACACCGTCTTACGCAGCGGATGCTTTCCGCCGTTCATCAGTGCATAGATCACGAAGCAGCCGGCCACCAGCAGGATCGGGATACCGGTCACACGACGGCAGCACTCTGCCAGGACCAGGATACCGATGATACCAAGAACGATCTCCACCGTATTGATACGGGTCGCATGATCGATGATGGTCCGGTTGTTGATAACAAAATAGAAAAAGCTTCCTGCACCGGCTACCGCCAGCAGAATGTCATAGAACGGGATCCGGTTGACCTTCTGAGGCTTTACATAGCTCTTCTTCATCGGATACAGGATGAAAACGAACAGGATGACCAGACCTAAGAAGAGCGGTCGACGGATACGCTCATCCCAGACTGTGAACAGGTTCATGTAGACCATAAAAACTGAAAATGCAGCCAACAGAACCTTGATGACCATGGCCGGGATGCCTTCCCAGGGGCGCACATTCGATTCCCGGTCAAATTTTTTCATAATCGCATCCACATCGGCCTGGGAGCCGACTTCAACGTCCGGCTCACTTCCCGGATGGATGTTTTTATTCTTTTCTTCCATAAAATAGTGCCCTCCAAAAGAACATAGCGTGCCTGGCACGCCAGCCGCTTTGCGGCGGTTGTTCGGTTACTCGCCCGCATTCAATCGGGCCATCAAAACGCAGCGTGCCCTGCACGCCGGTAACTTCGCCTATAATAGCCGGCGATAGCTGAAGCGGACCATTGAATTTCTGCCGCACAGCTCACGCAGACTGATCTCCTTCCGATCTGCGATCGTCAGTGTGTGATCGGACACGGTACCGACAAAGTAGATCAGGTCGGGGATCTTCTGATCAAATCCCGTCACGATCATACTGCCGTCGTCTCCGTAGGAGAGTGTCTGTCCCTCCTCGATCAGTGTCTGAACACCTGCACCAAAACCATAGTATACCGTCTTCACCACATAGATCCCGTCCCGTTCCGGCTGGTAATGATCGATCACCGGACTCTTATTGACGGAATGGATAAAGCCGACGCTGAACTCCTCTTCACCGTGCATCAGATAGCGGGCGTAGACCTCCCCGGTCTTTGCATCGGTCAGAGTCAGCAGACCGAACCTTCCGGTATACAAAATCACGGCAGCTGCAACCACTACTGTGATCAAAGCTGCCGCGATCAGCAACGGTTTATGGAAACGGGTGTTACTCGACGGTAATTCCCTGCTCCTCATAGAACTTAACAGCACCTGCGTGGAACGGTACGCTCACACCGGATACAGCACCTTCCAGAGTCAGGTTTTCGAACTTGGCATGGCCTTCCTGCAGCTCAGCCTGGTTCTCAAACATAGAAGAAAGCAGCTCGTAGATCGCATCTTCGCTGACCTCAGTGGAAGCGATCAGGGTTGCACGAACCGATACGGTGGTAGCATCCTCGTCAACACCGTCATAGGTGCCGCCCGGGATCGTGGTAGCGGTATAGTAGCTGTACTTTTCCTGCATGGAAGCGATGTGCTCCTCATCCAGCTGTACCAGATATACGTCCTTGGTGGTAGCCAGGTCAACAACAGCGGTGGTCGGTGCGCCTGCTACAACGAAAGCAGCATCGATCTTGCCGTCCTTCAGGCCGTCTGCAGAATCACCGAAACCAGCGTTTACAACGGTGATGTCATCGAAGGTCAGGCCGTAAGCTTCCAGAACCTGCTTTGCGTTGAACTCTACGCCTGAACCTGCATCACCAACGGATACGGTCTTGCCGGCCAGATCAGCAACGGTCTTGATCTCTTCGTTGCAGGTGATGATCTGAACGGTCTCATCATACAGGCATGCTACAGAAGCGAAGGTCTCATAGGGATCTTCATCTGCAAACATGTCGGTGCCGGAAAAAGCGTAGTACATAACGTCGTTCTGTACGATCGCCAGATCAGCATCCTCGTCATCGATCAGCTGGATGTTTGCCTTGGAAGCACCGGTAGAGGTAACGGTCAGGCTTACATCTTCCATCTTCTGGTTCAGAACGGTAGCCATAACACCACCGACTGCATAGTAGGTACCGGTGGTACCGCCGGTAGCCAGGATCAGCTCATCGGCTGCCATAGCGTTCATCGGTGCAAGAACCATAGCGGCTGCTGCAGCTGCAAGAATTACTTTTTTCATAGTAGTTTCCCTCCATATGTAAAATTTACTTTAGTACCATTGACATACACGTCGACATTTCTTTGTCCATTTGTCCTGTCAAACCAAAATATTGGTTCTATTCTATACTAAATGCCGGAAATAGTCAACGAATAGACTTCGCCGCTCTGCTTCATTAAAGAAAGAGTGGTTACAGTTCAGGCGATTCGGTTCCGCAAGGCGTTTTGCCGTGTATGCGGCAAGAGCCCGAGGGCTGCAGAGCAAAATCATGTGCCTCTCTCTCTGCCTGAAAGATCACGGAACTTAGATCAGCTTCCGGTTCAGCTCCTTTGACGCGGTCGCCAGGGCCTGCTCGATGACCTGATCCATGTTGTAATACTTGTAATCTCCCAGTCTTCCGCCAAAGATCACCCGGCTCTCCTGCTGGGCCAGCGCCTTGTATTCCTCATACAGCTTCATATTGGCATCGTCGTTCACCGGATAATAGGGCTCCATGCCCGGCTTCCACTCGGTGGAATATTCCCTGGAGATGATGGTCACCGGCTGCTTTCCGAACTCGAAATGCTTGTGCTCGATGATCCGGGTATAGGGCACTTCACGCTCGGTGTAGTTGACCACCGCATTGCCCTGATAATCCTCCATCTCCAGCTCCTCGGTCTCAAAGGTCACCGTCCGGTACTGCAGATGTCCCAGCCTGTAATCGAAATACTCATCGATGGGACCGGTATAGATCACCTTTTCAAACTCATCCGGATGGGCCGCCACATAGGTCTTATAGTCCACGCCCAGCTCCAGATCGATATTCTCCAGCATCTTTTCCACCATGGCGGTGTAACCGCCCTCCGGAATTCCCTGATAGCGGTCGTTGAAATAGTTGTTGTCGTAGGTGAACCGAAGGGGCAGACGGCGAATGATGAAGGCGGGCAGATCCTTGCAGTCACGGCCCCACTGCTTCTCCGTATAGCCCTTCACCAGCTTCTCGTACACATCCGGTCCCACCAGCGACAGGGCCTGCTCTTCCAGATTTTTCGGATCCGTAATGCCCATCTCCGCAATCTGGGACGCTATTTTTTCCTTTGCCTGCTGCGGTGTATGCACACCCCAGAGCCGGCTGAAGGTATTCATATTGAAGGGCAGATTGTACAGCTCATCCTTATACACCGCCACCGGCTGGTTGATATAGTTGTTGAAGGTGGCGAACTGGGATACGTACTTCCAGATAGCTTCGTTATTGGTATGGAAGATGTGCGCTCCGTACTTGTGGACATTGATATCCTTTACATTTTCCGTATACACGTTGCCGCCGATGTGCTCCCTGCGATCGATCACCTTGCAGCGCTTGCCGGCCTTGTAGGCCTCGTAGGCAAAGACGGCACCATACAGACCCGCACCTACGATCAGATAATCGTATTTGCTCTTTTTTTCCTCCGCCTTTTTGATCTCCTTGGCCTTCTTTTCCACCTTAAACAGCTGCTCCTGTCTGGTGTTGTAGGCATCGCAGACCTGTGCTGCCGGACCGGCCATGATGGTATCGCCGTGGTCCAGCCACAGAGCATGGGAACACAGCTGCTTGACGGAATTGATATCATGGGACACGTACAGCAGGGTGGTTCCGCCGGACAGCATCTGCTGCATACGCTCCGAGCATTTCTTTCGGAACTGATAGTCACCAACGGACAGAACCTCGTCCACGATCAGAATCTCCGGATCCACCATGGTGGCCACCGCGAAGCCAAGACGTGCCTTCATACCGGAGGAATAGTTCTTGATCGGGGAGTCCAGGAAGTTGCGAATGCCCGCAAAGTCCACGATCTCCTCAAAATGCTCCTCCATAAATTCCCGGGAGTGACCCAGCACGGCACCGTTCAGGAAGATGTTTTCCCGGGCGGTCAGCTCCTGGTCGAAGCCGGCTCCCAGCTCGATCATCGGTGCGATCTTGCCCCGCACCTTTACGCTGCCCTCATAGGGCTTTAAGATTCCGGTGATGGTCTTCAGCAGGGTGGACTTACCGGAACCGTTGGTACCGATCAGGCCCCAGGACTCACCGGGCTTGATGTGCAGGCTGACATCCTTCAGGGCCATGAACTCCTGGAACATCAGCTCGTGCTTGAGCATCTTAATGGCATATTCTTTCAGATTATTGACCTTTTCACTGGCCAGATTAAAGCGGATCGATACGTGATCCACATCAATAATATTCTTTTCCATTGTATCTCCTATTTTTGTCCCCGCAGGCGGGGCCGTATCGTGTCCTCCGACCCTGGTATGGAAGTCATCTCGATCATACGGATTTCTTCGCGCTTTGCGCTCCCGAAATCCTGCAAACATTCGAAATCCGCTCATTTTCCTTCGGAAAATGGCTGCTTTCTCATGTTTGGGCGGGTCCTGAGGACACGCTATCCCCCGCAAGCGGGTGTATCGTGTCCTCCGACCCTGGTATGATCAAATGAACAAGATAAACCGATCTTTCCGCTTCTGGAATACCCATAATCCGATCAGCATCATCAATACAGCAAAGATCCAGCCGCCGATGAAGATCCGGCTGCCCGGGAAATGACCGGCCAGTACCATATCTCTGAACTGGGCCACGTAATAATACATGGGGTTGAAGGTCTTGATCAGGATCTGCATCGAGGAGGGCAGCTGCTCCAGCGGATAAAAGATCGGGGTCAGATACATCCAGGCCGTGGTGATGGCTTTATAGATGTACTGGATATCCCGGAAGAACACGTGCAGTGCCGACAGCAGGAAGCCAAGGCCCATGCAGAACAGATACAGCTGGGCGAACACCAGCGGCAGCGCCAGCATGGTCAAATGGAAACGGGCTCCGGTAAAGATCATAACGATCAGCAGCGCACCCAGGGAGAAGACGAAATCCACCAGACAGCTGGTGACCTTGGCCACCGTAAAGATGTATTTCGGAATGTAGGTCTTCTTCATCAGGGCTGCATTACCGGTCACGGAACGCATGGCCTGGTTGGTACTGGTGGTCAGAAAATCGTAGGTCATGCGGCCGATCAGAAGATACACCGGGTAGTTTTCGATGTTGCGCTTGAACATGGCCGAGAACACGAAGGTCATAACCAGCATGACCAGCAGCGGATTCAGCACGCTCCAGACATATCCCAGAAAGCTGCGTCTGTACTTCAGCTTGATATCACGCGTTACCAGCTCTTTGATCAGATCCTTATACTGGCGCAGCATCTTGATTCTAAATTTAAATGAACTCATCCTATTTCTCCTACTTTAAACCTGCACAGTCGATCCGGATCACAGCGCGTACGCTCAGCTCCTGACTGTCGGTAGGATAGCCGTAGAGCATGGCCTGATGACGACCGGCCGAAACAAAAGCCTCCGTGCCATCCTCATGACCGGGGGTGCGAAGCCAGTAATTCAGTCCCAAAGACTTGAGGATATCCGCATAGTCTTCTGCCTGCTGAGCACTCAGCAGTGTCAGATGATCCTCGCAGCCGCCTTTTTCCTGCGTACCATACTGCTCGTTCTGTGTGGTCTCCGTCACCACCGGCAGAATGGCCCCGCGTTCCCGCTCCGAAAAGGCTTCCTCATAGATCGTGGTATTCAGCCAGCTGCGCAGCGAGGAGGTTTCCCAGGAAGAACCGCCCTGCTCGTCGAAGGCCACGCTGTAGAAGTCATGATCCTCGCTCACCGCAGAGGTGATAGCTGTGATCACATCGTCTTCCCGATCCAGTACCTTCCATTTATAACGGCCAAAGTAGACCTCGTCGCCCACCCTGGACTCCCGGATCAGTTCATCCCGGCACTGGTCTGCCAGAGAATCCGCTGACAAAAAGCCGCTCTTTGTTTCCAGAATCTCCAGAGCCTGGTTATACATGCCGCCCTGCACCATGCCCCAGCCCAGCATATATTTGAAAAATCCGCTGGCAGAGCCGGCCACCACCAGCGAAGCCAGCAGCAGGGCACTGCCTGCCAGCACATTCCGCTTACGGCGATACTTCCTGTTGATGCCATCCAGCTTCTCCCGGCATTTCAGGGTCTGCTGCGCACTGTCCTTATAATCTCCCAGTGACGCAAACTCAGCCTCTGCTTTCTTCCAGATATCCTCGGTGGGATCTCCTTCGATCCGACGGGAAGCATTCCGGTATTTTTCTTCCTTCTCTTCCTCCCGCGTCTGCGCTGCCAGCTTGCGGCAGCGGGCCGCCAGCTCGGCCGCGTCCTCAAAATCGCCCACCTCATCAAACATGCCGGCTGCGATCTGATAATTCTCGATTTTGTAGGCATGCTGTACGATCACGCGGTCAGCGTTCATCTTCTTGACCGCCTTCTGGTACAGTACCTCCTGTGATTCACAGATGATCTTATTATCTGCCATGTTATCTTCTTTCCTAATCACTTCTATATATAATGACGATTGGTTACACAGCACCTCCCATGCTCATGGCATAGTTCTGCTTATACGGCATTATACAACAGTTTTTTAAAATTTCCACTACTTAAAACGTTTCTTCACAAAGCAAACTATACCGGACAAAAACTTCTCCAAAGCTTCACTTTCACTAAATGAACGAAAGCAGAACACAGTTTGAACATATTCAGTGGCTATGATAATGCCAACATAAACAGAAGATGTTTCGGTTTCTGCACATAAACCGAATGCTTCCAATCAGGTCGTTCCACCATACGAATGACCCCATTCCGATTATCCATGAAAGAAGGCGTTAACGATATGAAAAAACGAAGCATTGCATTCCTCTGCAGCTTAAGTGTCCTGCTGACCAGCAGTATGCTGTACGCTGCCGGTGATCCGGCCCTTTCCATCGAGGGCGGTGCCGCCGGTCCGGTACAGATCTCCACCGTATCCGACGTCGGCGATGCATCCGCTGATATTCCGGACTTTTCCTATGCCAACATTGCCGATCTGGCCGAAGCCGTGATGCCCTCCATTGTGGCCATCACCAACACCTCCGTGCAGGAGGTGCGCAGCTTTTTCTACGGCCGCCACTCCTATCAGTATGAATCCAAGAGTGCCGGCAGCGGCATCATCGTGGGCAGCAACGACACCGAGCTTTTGATCTGCACCAACAATCACGTGGTGGAGGGAGCCCGGGATCTGACGGTCTCCTTTATCAACAACGAGTCCTTCAGTGCCCAGATCAAGGGTACCGATGCCCGCAACGATCTGGCCGTGGTCGCCGTGCAGCTGACGGATATTCCCCAGGAGACCATGGACGCCATCCGCATTGCCCGGATCGGTGACTCCGATACCATGCGCATCGGCGAGCAGGTCGTGGCCATCGGCAATGCCCTGGGCTACGGTCAGTCCGTCACCACCGGCATCATCAGTGCCAAGGATCGTTCCATCAATACGAACTCCTCTAACTCCGGCAGCTACTATACCTATGGACAGGAAGAAGATTCCGATGTTTCCGTCTTCAATAATCTGATCCAGACGGATGCCGCCATCAACCCGGGCAACAGCGGCGGTGCCCTGCTGAACATGAACGGCGAGGTCATCGGCATCAACTCCGCCAAGGCCGCCGAAAGCGATGTGGAGGGCATGGGCTACGCCATCCCCATCTCCGCCGCCATGCCGATCCTGGAAAACCTGATGACCCAGGTCACCCGGACCCGCGTAGAGGATTCCGAGGTTGGCTATGTGGGCTTCAACGGCCAGGATGTTTCCTATGATGCCATCATGTTCTACGACATTCCATCCGGTGTCTACATCACCTATGTCGCCGAGGACGGCCCCTCAGCCCAGGCCGGATTGACAGCCGGAGACATTCTTCTCTCCTTTGACGGACATGACATCTCCGGTCTGAGTGATCTGACCGCCCTTCTGCCCTACTATCGGGCCGGTGAGACCGTTTCCATTGAGGTCTACACCCAGAATACAGCCTCCGGTTATTACGAGGAGGTAACAATGGATCTGACACTGGGTCAGCGTCCGGTATCCTGATCCTCCGGTTCGGGGCCTGACGTGCGAAGCACACCAGTCGTTTTGCGGCGTTTCTCCGAAGATCTTCCCCTGTTTTGAACGGCGTGCCCTGTGAAACTCAAAAACTCCCGGCGAGTTCAACACGAACTCCCGGGAGTTTTTTTATGCCTGATATTTTTCTGCTTACGCCTGTCCCAGCTCGCCCATCTCCTCCAAAAGCTTCTTGGCGGAAATATAACGTACACAGATCGTGAACAGCTTGGCAGCCATCTTCAGATCCTCCAGCGGCGGATAGCTGGGTGCAATACGAATGTTGGTATCCTGCGGATCCTTGCCATAGGGCCAGGTCGCGCCGGCCTTGGTCAGAGTTACACCGGCCTTGCGTGCCTTCTCCACGATTCTCTTGGCACAGCCCGGCAGAGAATCGAAGGTAATGAAGTAACCGCCCTTCGGGTTGGTCCACTCACCGATGCCAAGACCGCCCAGATTTTCCTCAAAAATCGCCTCAACGGCTTCGAACTTCGGACGAAGGATATCCGCATGCTTGCGCATGTGCTCTACCATGCCGTGGATATCGCCGAAGAAACGTACATGACGCAGCTGATTGACCTTATCGTAACCGATAGTCTGGCACATCATCTGGTTCTTGATCTCCTCCAGGTTGTTCAGAGAAGTAGCCAGTGCTGCAATACCGCTGCCCGGGAAGGTCACCTTGGAGGTGCTGGCAAACTTGTAGACCATATCCGGATTTCCGGCACGCTTACATTCAGCCAGGATCTCGATCAGGTAATCCTGATCCGTGTCATACAGATGATGGATGCCGTAGGCATTGTCCCAGAAAATACGGAAGTCATTGGCTGCCGGCTTCAGTCTTGCAAAGCGGCGTACGGTCTCATCCGAATAGGAGTATCCCTGGGGATTGGAGTACTTCGGTACGCACCAGATACCCTTGATGGCCTCATCCTCTGCCACCAGCTTTTCCACCAGATCCATATCCGGGCCGGTGGGAGTCATGGGAACCGGGATCATTTCGATACCAAAGTGCTCGGTAATGGTGAAATGACGATCATAGCCCGGTACCGGACACAGGAATTTTACCTTATCCAGCTTGCCCCAGGGGGTGTTGCCCATGATACCGTGGGTCATGGCGCGGGAAATCGTATCATACATCACGTTCAGGGAAGAATTTCCGTAGATCAGAATGTTGCTCGGATTATTCTCCATCATATCGCCAAGAAGCACCTTTGCCTCCTGGATGCCGCTAAGCACACCATAGTTACGGCAGTCAAAGCCATCCTCACAGGTCATATCCGCATCCGAGTTCAACGCATCCATCATACCCATGGACAGATCCAGCTGATCACGGCAGGGCTTGCCGCGGCTCATATCCAGATGCAGATCCATATCCTGCATCTTCTTGTATTCAGCCTGCGCCCGATTCATCTCTTCTCTCAGTTCTTCCGCAGTCATCTCGGTAAATAATTTCATGGCTTTCCTCACTTTCTCAGTCTGAATCTATCCCGATCCGAATTTGATCATGCATTTTTGATGCAGTCCCCCGGGCTTTTGCCATCTTAAGGCCAAAACCTTGCGGAAACGAACTGCCCGGACAGAATTGTATTTCGTTACCATTCACCATGTGGACAGTAACGTTTTTTCTTTCAAAAAACACATATCTGAGTAATAATATGCTGTTTCTGTCCCGAATGCAAGAAAAAATGCGTTTCCCTTGCTTTTGAAAGCACTGAAAACCCTTTTCTCCCCGCCTCAAAGCTCCGTCTGATACGTTATAGGTTACAGTTCACGCGTGAACTGTAACCAATATAGTTACTGTGTGAATTCCTTATTTTCGTTGTCTGAGGTTTTATTCTTTGCTATACTAAGTTTGATATGCCTGTCATCGAAAGCTTTTTGCTCACAGGCAAGATCAGACATGGAGGGCTATATGTCATATATTATTACGAACGGCACATCCTATTGCCGCCGCACACGGTCACAGGCCGTGGAGATCGTGCAGGAGCTTGCGGAAGCCACTAAGTTCCGCAGCCTGGATGCCGCCGAAAAACTTCTGGCCCGGGCAACCAAGAAGCTGAAGGGCTTCGAGATCGTTGATTTATCCGCTGCAAAAGCACCGGCTCCGGAAGCCGAACAGAAAGCTTCCGGCACCAAACGCCGACGCACCAGAAAAGCAGCCGCCGACGCATCTTCGGCAAATGCCCCGCAGGCCAACGCCGCTGACGAACCGATCAGCGCAGCCACCAACACTGCCGCACCGGCAGAAACCGCTGTTTCCCAGGAGGAAGCAGCAAAGGACACCTCCGCCGCCATCGCAGCGGAGACCACCGGCGAAGCAAACGCCGAAACCAACCATGCAGCTGAGGAAAATGCACCGGCACGCAGAAGCCGCCATCGCGGCGGCCGCCGCAGACGGTCCCGTCAGGCCGAGAATGCAGAAGCTGCAGCTGTACAGACCGAGCAGGCTGCGCAGGCAGCCGCGGATGTAACCGTTGATGTAACTGCTATGGAGACCAGCGCCGCTGCTCAGGACACCGAAGCGACGATCGCTGCCACTGAGACTGCAATGGCTGCTCAGGACACCGAAGCGCCGGTTGCTGCCACTGAGGCTGAATTCACAGCTTCGGAGACCGTGGACCAGCCTGGCGCCGATGAAGCTGAGATCACTGCTCAGGATACGGAGATCGCCCAGGTCGCAGGATCTGCCGATGAGGCTGAGTTCACAGCTTCGGAGACCGGGGATCAGGCTGTCGCCGATGAAGCTGAGATCGCTGCTCCGGAGAACGATGCCGCCGAGATCACTGAAGCTGCCGCCGAAACAACACCCGTTTCCGCTGAAGCTGCTGCTCCGCTCTTTACCATGACGGTACACGAGCATCAGCCGGTGAAGGCTGCCAGCCAGCCGGAAGCTGTATCCCCGGCTGTGAAAGCTGCGCAGGCTCCGGCGGACCCCTTCCAGGCTATGCTGGAGGCCAGCTCCCGCCTTTGGGATGATGAGGTCATTGTGGTCCCGTCCCTGAAGAACAAACGCAATCGCAAGACGGAAGCTCCGGCACCGGTTCGTGAAGAAAAACGCCCGGCTGAAACAGCTGTCGATGCCCCGGAAGCTCCGGCCAGACACAGCACTGCCTTTGCAGAAGAGGCTCCGGTTCCGGAAACTCCGATCCGCGAAGATCTGGTTTCTGCTCAGGAGGCCCCAATCCGCGAAGATCACGCTCCGGCTCAGGAAGCTCCGGTCCGCGAAGATCACGCTCCGGCTCAGGAGACCTCCGGCCACGCAGGTCATACACCTGCCCAGGAAACAGCTGACGAAACAGCAAGATCGACAGCATCTTCCGATCGCCGGCGCAGATCCTCCCGGAGACAGCGTTCCTCCCGTCAGGAAACAGCTGAACTCCAGAGACAGGAAACGGCTTCGGCTTACCAGGAGGCTCCGGTCTCCCGCAATCAGGAAACGGCTCCCGTTTACAGGGAACAGGCTCCGGTCGATACCTTCGAGGAAAACGCTTCTGCCGCAACCCCCCAGGCTCCGGCCGAGGAACAGCAGCCGCGTATGTCCAACCAGGCCAGACGCCGTATGCGCCGCGTCATGCGGCAGCATAATGCCAAGCAGGATACCCTGGAGGCATCCCGCCTGACATCGGATCCGGCACCGGCAGCACCGGTCGTATCCGCTCCCGCTTCGCCGGCTGCTCCGGCTCCGGCAAACGACACCTCCGCTCATGAGGCCGAGGTCAACCGTCGTTCCCGCCGCCCGGATCGCTTCCGCGGCAAAAAGGGACGCAACATTCCGGTATCGGAGGCACAGTCCAAGCGTCGTCTCTTTACCATCCAGGAGCGTCATCTGATCTACAACCGTACCGAGGGACACTGCGGCATCTGCGGTCGCTTTATTCCGCTGGAGGAATACACCGTCGACCACATCATCCCGCTTTCCAAGGGCGGCACCAACGATCTGGACAATCTGCAGGCCTGCTGCAGCTTCTGCAACAAGGCCAAGGACGACAGTCTGGGGGATGAATTCTTCGAGCGGATCGAACACATCTTCCTGTATCAGGCCAAGCTTCGCTACGGACGCAAACGTGCCAAGAAGCTGAAAAAGCTGATCAAGGAGCTGGAGGACGATCTGGATTGATCCCCGAGGGGGCCTGCATGGTTTGCCCTGCAGCGACGATCCGGATACCTGCCCAATGATACAAACCCGCAGGAAATAGGTACAGTTCACGCAGTGAACTGTACCAGGAAATTCCTTCCAGAATTTCCTGCCTATACAAAAAGGAGATCCACAGCGGATCTCCTTTTTTGATTCTATTCCGAATTCACTTTGCCTCTGCCATGCCCGGTCATCTGCCAACACAGTAAAAGGCCTCGCCCTCCTGGGAGTCAAACAGATGATAAAAGGACAGATAGCTGTACTGCTGATACAGTTCCTGGCTCAGCAGCTCCTCATCATCCGGTGCATAATACTGTCCAGCGGCATCGATCACGCCATGGGCCGACAACACCGGGTAGGCTTCCATGAGCCGGTTCACATACCGGTCGTACCCGCTCATAGGCAGGTTAAAGCGCTCCTGCACCACCGTATGAAGATAGTTGATGCTCATATCATCCACGGTCTGGGATTCACTTTCAAAATTGCTCCAGATCAGATAGGGTACACGGTAATAGTTTAAGATGTCGCTTCCCTTCGCCGTATCCTTATCCGCTCCGGTCACCGACTGATAGAACTCCGGTGTGATGGACGGCAGATGATCTCCGAAGAAGACTACCACCGTGGGCTCCTCCAGCGTTTCACAATACCGGATCAGCTTCTCCAGCGCCGCATCCGACAGGTGTACCAGATTCAGATACTGTTCGACGGTGGCCTGATCCGCCACGCCCTCACTGGTGATCCGGATCGTATCCGGCACATCATCCCAGGGCACATCATGGGGCCCGTGGTTCTGCATGGTGACATTATAGAGGAATACCGGTTCCTCATGCTCCCGGATCAGTTCATCAAAGGTCTCGATCATCCAGTCCACATCCGCCTCATCGGTGACCCGGTTCCGGATCTTCGCTATATCCTTCGGCAGATCCTCCACGCTGATGAAGGATGTAAAGCCCAGATTGCTGTAAGCCGTTTCCCGGTTATAGCCCTTGCGCAGGTAGGGATGCATAGCGATCCGTCCGGCATAGCCCAGCTCTTCCATTCCCAGCGAGAAAGAATCCATCGGATACTTGATAAAGGTCTGGAAGGGTGAGGACCGGGACGGCAGGAAGGCAATGCTGTCACCCGTCAGGAATTCATACTCGGAGTTGGCCGTTTCACCACCGAAGACCGAGGTGACCATCAGTCCTTTCCGGGTATTTTCTGTCAGGCTGTGGTAGAAAGGCATGACATCCTCGTTCGTTTCAAAATCACAGGTCTGCTGGAGGTCCGCAAAGGTCTCATCCATGATCACGATCAGGTTGATGTCCTCCCAGCCCGGCATTTCTGCTGCCGCGGCCGAAGCCTCTCCATTTTCCTTTCCCGCCTCGACTGCACCGTTTTCCGCGCTGTCAGCTTTTGCTGCAGATACTGCAGGCGCCGCTGCCGTATCCATCTGAGCTGTCAAATCACCTGCTCCATACTCCACCGCCAGCTCTTCCGTCAGTGCCCGCACGGCATCCTCATCGTAGCCCTCCGGCGCCCTGGTATGAAAAAACGCGCCGCTGCGCATAAAACTCAGCATGCCGCCATGCTTGATATAGCGGCTGGTTGGATTAAAACCGTTGGACAGTGGAACGCGCTGCGCCATGCGCGGGGAAAACAGAGTGTACCCGTACAAGCCCCCGATGGCTGCAAAGGATACGGCCACCCCCAGCAGATAGGAAAGCCAGCGGATCGGCCGCTTCTGCTTTCTGCGGCAGAACCAGCCAAGCAGACATCCCGCCACCAGAAAAGCCGCCAGAATCCAGATTCCCCTGGTGGGCTTATAGGAATACTCCCCCGCCACATTCATGGCCGTTCCGGCCACCACCAGATCTGTCATGTACAGCGGGATGGAACGAAACTGCATCAGAAAGATATTCACCGTGGAAAACAGCACCGTCCATATCGTCAGACCCGTAATCGCCGGCCAGGCCGAGCGGGTCAGGGCCAGCAGCGCCAGCTCCGGCAGCAGATACCAGAGATAATTGAACAGATGAACATACACACCGTAAGGAAGTACATCCTTTCCAAACTCCATCGCCAGCTCAGAAATATAAAAGCAAAGAAACGGATAAACCAGCAGCACGGCGGTTTTGATCAGCCATCCCCTGTGCTGTCTTAACGCATCTCTTCGGATGATCTTAGACATATTACTTCTTCCTCTTTTTCAAATTTGACCAGACAGTAAATCGTGATCGTCTGCCGCAGGTACTGCAGCCGCTTCACGCAGCAAGCTGCAGCCGTACATCACAATAACGCCGACCGCTTCCTTACCGGATCACTGAAACCAGTCCGACGGATTCTTCCGGTCAAACAGATGATTGTAGACCAGCATCTCATAATCCTTCAGCATCTGCCGGCAGGCCACCTCGGTATCCTGCAGCCGGTGATACCGATCCTCCGAATCGATCATGCCCTGCACCGTGATCACCGGCATCTCCCGGGACAGCCGCTGCAGGAACCGGTCATAGGGTGTTAACTCCATGCCGGCGGTCTCCTTCAAAAGCATCTGAAGATAGTTGGCACTGACATCCCGGCCGGTCTGTTCCTCGATATCATAGTTGGCCCAGATCCAGTAGGGGGTCCAGTAGCGGCTTCGCAGCTCCTCCTCGGCACTTAAGGCTCTTACCTCTTTCCCCAGAATGGTGGAATAGAACTTTTCCGAAAGTCCGGGCTGATGATCGCCAAAGAGCAGGATCACCGTCGGTTCCTCGATCTGCTCAAAGTATTCGATCAGCGCCTGCATGGCCGCATCCGTTAGACGGATCAGGTTCAGATAGCGCCGGGCCTCCTCATCCTGACAATTCTCCGTAGTGATCTCGATCGTCTCCGGCAGATTGTCGAAGGCACTGGAGTAGGAGCTGTGATTCTGCATGGTCACATTGAACATGAAATAGGGCTCATCCCCCTGGGCCCGGCAGTCCTCATACTCCGCGATGATCCGGCTTACATCCGCCTGATCCGAGATCAGCCTGCGCACCAGGTTTTCCGGTGTCTGCTCAAAGTCATCGATGGTGAGGAACCGCTCGATTCCAAAGTGCTGATAGACTGCGTTTCTCTGATAATTGCTGCCCGCATTCGGATGCATGGCCAGTGTCCGGTAGCCTTTCTCCGCCAGCTCCCGGGGCAGGGAAGCCATATCGTGCTTCACATACATCTGATAAGGGGTAATATCCGCCGGCAGATAGGCCATGCTGTCGCCGGTGAGCACCTCATACTCCGAGTTTGCGGTATGGCCGCCGAATACGGACACATAGCACCGGCCGCTCACCGTATTTTCGGTCAGTCCGGACAGGAAGGGCAGCACCTCTTCACTGGTCTCAAAGCTGCCCGTCTGCTGCAGATCCGCCAGGGCCTCATTCATCACGATGATCACGTTCGGGGTTCTGGTCGTCACCGCCTGGTTTCCGACACTTTTTTCTCCGGAAGCTGCCGCCTCTTCCGGCTCACCCGGATTCTCCGCCGGGTAGGTCTCCTCGATCCGCCGGATCTCCGCGGCGGAGTAGCCCTCCGGTTTTTCGACAAACAGCACCTTAAAGCTCTTGGCAAAGATCAGAAGTCCGCCCGAATCGATGTAGCTCTGGATCGGGCGGTTATTCCGAAGCGCAATGCGGTTTCTAAGAAGCGGCGAAAACCAGAGCATATAGCCCGAGCCGGCCACTAAAAGCACGCCCCCCAGCAGCCCCGCCAGGTAGGATCTCCAGCCGGTCCGCCGATGGCTTCCGTTCTTTTTTCTTCGGCGCTCCAGCCAGATTCCCAGCACCACCGCAGCAACGATCAGACCAGCCAGAATCAGCAGCTCCCGCTTCAACCGGTATTCGTACTCTCCGGCCACCTGCATGGCGGTCCCCACCGTGGTCAGGTCTGTGGCGTAGATGGGGATCTGGCGAAACTCGATCACATAGAGGTTGGCCGCCGCAAACAGGGACGAGAATACCGCCCCGCCCACCAGCACCGCCGACAGCCTGCGAAACAGGACCAGAAACACCAGCTCAACGAGAAAATAGAGGTACACATTCAGGATCAGGGCTCCCGCACTTTTGGGCAGGATCCTGTTTCCGGTATGCATGGCCGCTTCCACCGCCAGAAAACACACCACCGCCCAGATCCCCAAAAGCACACAGCCCCGGAACAGGCGAAACACCTTACTCTTATCCGCTTTCATGCTTTCCATGCCTTCCCGCCTGGTTATTTCTTCTTTCCGGCATTCTTTCTGGCCAGCGCTGCCAGCTGCTGGGCCATCTGCTTCTGCTTTGCATCCTTATTACTCTTCTTCGGTCCTAACTTTCCCATAACATTTCTCCTTTATTCTATCTGGAAATCCCTCCGGATTCCCTCATTGACCAAATATACGCCCGCACCTGCTCCAGGCACTCACCGGGCTCACCCTGGTTGCTGAACCGGCGCCCAATGCCCGCCGCTGCCAGCTTTTCTTCGGCAAAATCCTCCTGATCCGCCAGGAACCGGCGGCAGACCTCCTCATAACGCGGCGTTTTCTGCCGGCTCTCCCGGGCAATGGATCGTTCCAGTCTTGTCCTGTCCTCCACCTCGATGTAGATGGGGCAGACCCGATCCTCACCGAAATGATCCCGCAGCTTTTCGTAGGAGACCAGGGTGCCGATGTACAGCCGGTCACCGCCCTCCGCCTCCACCGAGCCGTCGTCAGCGGTGAAATAATACCAGGGACCGCATACGGTCTGATAGCAGCGGACCTCGATCACCTTTCCCTGCTCCTGCAGGCTTTTCAGTCCGGCCTCATCGGTAAAATGGTAGGTCTCTCCGTCCACTTCCCCCTCCCGGATCGGCCGGGTGGTATAGGATACCAGCGGCGCCAGACCCAGGCCGGGTTCCGCCATCAGCTGTTCGTAGATGGTGTCTTTTCCTGTGGCGCTCTTGCCGAGCAGGCAGAATATTTTACCCATAGCTCCTCCATCAGTTCAAGTACCCGGCGTGTGGCATGGCCATCGCAGGCACTCATGAAACGTATGCGAAAATCCTCCAGTGCATCCGGATCAAAGTATTCCTCTATATTTTCCACATAGCGGCCGAGCTCCTCCGTGGTCTTTGCCACCGGTCCGGGTGCGATCTGATCAAAGGGATAATAAAAGCCCCGCTCATCATAATACGCTTCCAGGTCCGGTGCAAACAAAATGATCGGCCGATTGAGCAGTGAATACTCAAAGATCACCGACGAATAGTCCGTGATACAGATGTCCGCCGTCATCAGAAGATCCGTAATATCCATCCGGTCCGACACATCAAAGGCAAAGCCGCTGCACTCCGCCGGAATCGGCGGTCGCTTCTTTACCAGCGGATGGTGTTTGATGAGCAGGCAGCAGCGCTCTCCCAGCTGCCGCTTCAGCTGCACCAGATCCAGCTCCTCCGGGGAAAAGGCCTGTCCGCTCTGCCCCCGGAAGGTGGGGGCATACAGCACGATCCGCCGGCTGCCGCTCAGCTCCGGCAGGACCGAATGCAGACGCTCGTAGGCTTTTTTCACCCGCTTCCGGCTGTAGAACAGATCCGTGCGGGCCACCCCGGCCGCCACCACATCCTCCGGACGATCCTTCATATCAAAGGCCTCCGCATAGGCCCAGCGCACCCCCGGACTGCTCACCGCCACCTTCGAGATGTTCCGGTACAGACCGTATTTCTCCAGCTCCTTCGTGCCGCGTCCAAAGCCGGCATCCGCCGTGGAATAGCCCACCCGCTTAAAGGCTCCGCAGGCGTGCCACAGCTGGATCACCTTTGTTTCCGGACGAAGGGGCAGGGCTCCGATCATGTAGCAGGTATCGTTCATCAGCACCACCGAGGCGGTGGATATTTCCCGAATTGCCCGCCGGCAGTTTCGGATCACCGTCAGCCGGTCCGCCACTCCCTCCTGGATGCAGCAGACCCGCACCTTCCAGCCCCGTCCCCGGCGAAGCTCGGGATAGATGGTCTCAAAGTTTTCGGAGAGCCGTTCCCGGCGCACCTCCAGCAGGACCACCTTTTTTTCCACCGGTCTCCGGCTCAGCCGCCGGTAGAGTGCCGGATAGTAGCCTTTTAAGACCACATCCTTGGCCAGTGTCTTCAGACATTCTTTTATCTTTTTCATCTCGTCTGGTCCTCCTGATTCCGTCATCCGCTGTCCGCCTTTATGCTGCACCGAGCCTCTGGCTTCTTCGTCTGTTTGCGCTGTCTTCCCCGGTCAGCGAATCGACTCCCCGTGCTTCCGGATCAGCTCTGCTACCCGCTCAGCGAATCGACTCCCCGTGCTTCCGGATCAGCTCCGCCACCCGCTGCGTGGCATGTCCGTCGCAGGCACTCATGTACCGCTGCAGAAACTGCTTTCGCTTCTGCGCCTCTTCCGGCGTTTCTTCCGTCTCCAGAGCCCGGCGTACCGCCGGCGCCAGCTTCGGCTCCTCCAGGACAAGCTCGCCGGGGATACTGCTGTAATCCAGATAGAAGCCTCTCTCTTTTATATAGTGCTCCAGATCCGGGGCATAGCGAACCAGCCGCCCCCCAAAGAGCAGATATTCAAAGATCAGCGAGGAATAGTCCGCGATCAGCACATCCGTCACCGCAAAGAGTTCTTCGGTGGTCATCCCCTCGGCGGTCATCTCCGCCGAAAGCTGTCCCGCCGCCTCCTTCATATGGGGATGCAGCCGCACGATCAGCCTGGTCTCCTCACCCAGCTCCCGGCTCAGCCTCTCCAGGTCCGGCAGTTCCACCACCGGAGCCCCGGGACTGCCCCGGAAGGTCGGAGCCCACAGGACGATCTTGCGGCCCGCCGCCTGGGGATACAGCCTTTCAAACTTTTCCCGGCAGGCAGCTGCCCAGGCCGGATCGGCGTAGCGGTCCGTTCGGCTCACCCCCAGGGGCTGCACCGCCTCCCGGGGCAGACGCATGGCGCCGGCAAAGGCCGGCACACAGGCCGGTGCCGATACCGTCACCACATCCGTATTCCGGAAGACGTTGCCGCGGTAATTGGCGGGAATGTCTCCGGTGGTATCGTATCCGAAACGCTTCAGGCTCCCGCAGGCGTGCCAAAGCTGGATCACCTGGGTCTCGGGCCGCTTCCGGCAGCCCGCCGCCGGCAGAAAGTTGTCACAAATCACCACCGACGAGGCCCGGGCATACCACTTCATGAAATCCGCCATGTGCCGAAATACCTGTCCGGCAGATGACCGGCCGTAATCCAGGTACATCTCCCGGATATGATAGTTCTCCGGCGCCGCCTTCAGCGCCTCGTACAGCAGCCGCATGTTTTCCGGCCGCTCGTTGTGGTGGGCATCCGCCAGGATCACCAGCTTCGGATCCACCCCTTCGCCGCGCCAGCGCCGATAGATAACAGGCAGCACAACCTTCTGTGCTGCCATTTTAACGTATTGCTTTAAGAATAGTTTGATATTCATACTGTCGACCCTTCTGCCACCTTCATCTCCTTCAGGATCCGCTCCGTGGCATGCCCGTCACAGGCCGACATGAACCGGTCCTTAAAGTCGATGACCTGCTGCCGGTCAAACCGCTCCTCCAGGTGAGCGATCCAGTCGATCAGCTCCTCATTGGTCCGGCACACCGGCCCCGGTGTCAGCTCCTCATAGCTGTAGTAAAAGCCGCGCCAGTCATAGTACTCCTCCAGGTCATAGGCAAAAAACAGCATGGGCCGCTCCAGCAGGGAGTACTCATAGATCAGGGAGGAATAGTCGGAAATGCACACGTCACTGACCAGCAGCAGATCCTCAATGCTCAGACTGCGGGTGGCATCGTATACAAAGCTTCCCACCAGCTCCTCCGGCAGCTCCGGCAGCTTTTTCGTCACCGGGTGATGCTTTGTGATCAGCACATACTCCTCTCCCAGAGCCCGGTAAAAGGCTTCCGCATCCAGCCGGTCCGCTGTGATGCCATCTGCCACCCTGCCCCGGAAGGTGGGGGCATACAGGATCACTTTTTTGCCCCGAGCCGCCGGAAAGGCCTGATACAGATGCGCAAAGGCCCTGTCCCTGGCCGCCGGATCGAAGTAGATATCCGTCCGGCTGACACCCAGAGGCCGGATCACCTTTTCGTAATCCATCTCCTTCATATCAAAGGCCTCCGCATAGGCCCAGACCACCTCCGGACTGCTCACCGTGGCGAAGGTATAGCCCCGATACTGGGGATGCCGGCGCTGACGCTTCTCATCCATGCCGAACAGATACTTTCCCGTACTCATACCGAAGCGCTTAAAGGCCCCGCAGGCATGCCAGGTCTGCACGCAGACGGTCTCCTTTCGCAGCGGCAGACAGGATAAAACGAGAGACCCCTCGTTGATCAGCACATATTTAGCCGTAGCCAGATCCCGGATCAGTGCCCGGCAGCGGCGCCGGTACTCCCGGTGCCCCACAAAACCAGTGCGCAGATGATGCACATGCACATCCAGACCATAGGTCCCGGTCAGCTCCCGGTGCAGCAGGGTAAAGTTATTGCTGATTCCCTCCAGCCGCACCTCGATCATCACGACCTTGTTTTCCTCCACCGGCCGGCGGGCCTCCCGCCGGTACAGCGCCGGATATTCCAGGAAATATTCCAGATCATCCCGTCGGTGTCCGAGAAAATGCCGCACCTTTACAAAAGGTGCGGCACTGATCCATCCACGGACGGTCTTTTTCATGCCCATCAGAAGCATTCCCAATGCATGATGGTCTTGCCGCCAGCCTTGGCGATGTCCATCTCAAAGGCCTCATTGATGTCCCGGATACTGCGGATATCCACCACCGCGCCAACCATCTTTTCCAGATAGTTGACCACATCCGGACGCTGGGCGTACAGCTCGATCACACCTGCAAAGTCTTCGTAGCCGCTGCGGCTGGTGCCGATGATCCGCAGGCCCTTTTCCAGTACCATTCTGGTATAGATGGGCACCGGCTCCTCGGATACACCCAGGATCGCGATGGTTCCCTCCGGCCGGATATGATCGATGATCTGCCCGATGACCGTACCGGACACCATACCGCCCACGCACTCAAAGGCGTGGTCCACGATCAGATCCTTCGGGATCGCATTCACCTTGTATACAGCATCCGCAAAGGTAAAGTCGCTGAGCTTGCTCTCATCCACACCGAATACCAGGATCTTTGCCTCCGGGAAACGGGCGTGGAGCAGCAGCGCGGTAAAATATCCCATATTTCCGTCGCCCCAGACACCGATGGTGCCGCGCACCGCATGGGCCGTGCGCTCAAAGCGGCTGATGGCGTGGTAGCAGACGCTGACCATCTCCGTAAAGGCTGCCACCAGATCGTTGTCGATGCAGTCCGGGATCTTCACCAGACGGTCCGGACGGGTGGCGATGTACTCCTGCATAAAGCCATCCAGGCTGCTGCCCCGGAATTTACTGGAGCGCCGGTAGTTTTCAGCCACCACCTGGGGACATTCCGCCGGATCCTCCGGCAGAACCGGTACATTCGGGATCATGACCACCTTGTCTCCCGGTGCAAAGGTGCCGGTGGGATCGGCCACCACCCGGCCGATGGCCTCGTGGATCAGGGCCATGGGCAGCTTCTGCCGCAGGATCTCCTCCGAACGCTTGCCCTGGTAGTACCGCTGGTCGGCATTACAGATGGACAGATGGGTGGGACGTACGATCACGTCCCCGCCGTTCAGATCGATGTGGGAAAAGCTGACCTCAAACTGTCTGGGTCTCACCAGCTGATATACAGCATTAAGCATGGGCTCCCTCCTCTCACTCTTCCAGTCCGAGCAGTGCCTTGGCCACCGTCAGATCATAGGGGTAGGTGATCTTGATGTTAAAGGTCTCACCCTGTACCAGATGCACATGCTCGCCCTTCAGCACCAGGATCTTGCAGGCATCCGTCAGCACATCCTTCTCCTCATCCGTCAGCGCCTCATACAGCTGCTTCAGACGAAGGGCATGGAAGGTCTGGGGCGTCTGGCCCTGATACATGTATTTGCGGTTCGGGATCGAGGTGATCTGATCCCCGCCGGTGCTCTCCACGATGGTATCCGTAGCCGGGATCACCGTATCCGTCGCACCGTACTGTCTGGCGTACCGGATGTTCTCCTCCAGGATCCGATGGGTCACGAAGGGGCGCACCGAATCGTGGGTCACGATGATGGTCTCCTCATCCAAGCAGCCGCACTCCTCAATGTAACGGATCGCATTCATGATCGTCTCGTTGCGGGTCTCGCCGCCGGCCAGCACCTTGATGTGTTCGTCCGCATTGGGGATATACCGGCGGATGGTATCCTGGGTAAAGCTGACCCATGCCTTCGGCGTCAGCACCAGCACCTCATCCATCTCCGGATAGACCGCAAACTTTTCCAGTGTATGTACAATGATCGGCTTATCCTTCAGCTCCAGAAACTGCTTCGGTTTTTCCACATTTCCCATGCGGCTTCCGATACCTCCGGCCAGCACGACTCCATAGATCTTGCCCATTGACTTCCTCCTTTTTATCCTCCACGCAGGACCGGCATTCCAGCGAACGCCTCCGACTCCTGCTGTTATTCATTCTCCTCGAGCAGCTGCCGGTACAGGTCACTCTTGGACACGCCCCGGTCCTTCGCAGCCGCCTTCATGGCCGCCTTCCGGTCCATTCCCTGCTCTTCATACAGCCGGACATGCTCCCCAGGGCTGAGCCTGCGCCACTCCTGCTGCTGCTCCAGCTTCATCTCCCGCCGGTCCCGGCCGGCGATCACCAGGACGCACTCGCCCCGGGGCTCATCCCCGGTCTCATAGCGCTCGATCAGTCCGCCCAGGGTGCTGACAAAGTTTTCCTCATGCTTCTTGGTCAGCTCCCGGCACAGGGTCACCGGCCGCTCGCTTCCCAGCACCTGAGCCAGCTCCTTAAGCGTACGCACCAGACGATGCGGCGCCTCGTACATCACGATGGTACGGGTCTCTTCCTTCAGCTCCTCCAGCACCTCCTGACGCGGCTTCTTATCCGGCGGCAGAAAGGCCTCAAAGCAGAACCGGCGGGTCGCCTGCCCGGACATGGTCAGCGCCGTGATGCAGGCACAGGCTCCCGGAATACTCGTTACCGGAATGCCGGCCTCCAGGCTCATGCGCACCAGATCCTCACCAGGATCGGAGATGCCCGGCGTTCCCGCATCCGTGACCAGTGCGATGGTGGTGCCTCCCAGCATCTTCTCCACCAGCACCCGGGCCTTTTCGATCCGGTTGTTCTGGTGATAGCTGGTCATCGGCGTATGTATATCAAAATGGTTCAGCAGCTTTAAGCTGCCCCGGGTATCCTCCGCTGCGATCAGATCCGCTTCCTGCAGGACCCGGACCGCCCGGTAGGTCATATCCTCCAGGTTGCCGATGGGTGTTGCCACCAGCATCAGTTTTCCTCTGCCAAGTTCTTCCATAGTTTCCTTTCTGTTACAGCCAGGGTGCGCATCGCCGTCTCTCCTCCGGGAGACACGCTCCGAAAGACAGCACCGTTCACCTTTACCGTGTATGCATCTCTTTTCGTCACTCCCGGTACAGGTCCAGGATCTCCTGAGTATACACGCCCTGTGCTTCATATACGATCAGCGGCTTTTCCACCGTCATCCGGGGCCGGCCGCCCCGCACGGATTCGATCAGCACCATGTTCGGCTCCCGATCGGCAAAGGGATAGACCAGCCGCATCCGCTTGGGCTCCAGGCCGTGGGCCGATAAGGACCGGATGATCTCCGCCAGCCGGAAGGGCCGGTGTACCATACAGAAGCGTCCTCCCGGCTTCAGCATTTTGGCCGCCTGCCGGGTCACATCATCCAGCGTACACCAGATCTCATGCCGGGCACCGGCCTTGCCTTCGTCCGCCCCCACCAGTCCGTGTCCGCCGATCATATAGGGCGGATTGGAGGTCACCACATCGTAGCTTCCGGCCTTGAGCAGGGTATGGACCTCCTTCAGATCTCCCCGGATCACATGGATGTCCTCTTCCATCTGATTATAGCGGACGCTTCGCTCCGCCATATCCGCGCTGACCGGATTGATCTCCAGGGCCTCGTAGGTGGTGCCCGGCGTTCTGGCCCGCATCAGCAACGGGATCACACCCGTTCCGGTTCCCAGATCCAGCACATGATCCCCTTCCTTCGCTCCCGCAAAGGCAGCCAGCAGGACCGCATCCATGCCAAAGCAGAAGGATGCATCCGACTGAATGATCTGAAAGCCGCAGCGCTGCAGGTCGTCCAGCCGCTCACCGGGCTTGAGCTCTACCTTATTCATGGCTGCGCTCGCCTCCGTCTGTCACCGGAGCGGAGCCGTTCTCCTCACCGGTGCCGCGCTCATGCCGGCGGCGGCGCGGACGTCGTTTCTCAAAGCCTTCGCCCCGGTCACCGGCTTCCTGTCCCTGGTTTTCCTCACCGCCGGCCGCGGTCCGGTCCGACGGGCGTTCTCTGAATTTTCTGCGCTCCGGACGACCGGCGCCATCCTCCCGGCGCTCTCTGCGTCCGTTCTCTCCCCGGTCTTCCCGGCGATCTCTTTGGCCTTCACCGCGCTCCTCGCGCTCTCTCCGGCCGTTCTCTCCCCGGTCTTCCCGGCGACTCTTACGGCCTTCACCACGCTCCTCGCGCTGCTCTCCCTGACCGTTCTCACCCCGGTTTTCCCGGCGGTCCTTCTTTCCACTCTCCGGGCGGCCGTCCTTTCTGGTCTGCTCACCTCTGGCCTCCCGGCGCTCCTCGCTACCCCGGTCGGCGCGGTCACCGCCCTTTTTATCCCGGCGCTTTCTGGACTGGAAGGTCAGCTCCTCCGCCGGGAACTCATGCAGCTCCTTATTGCCGTCATGGTCCACCATCAGCTTGACCCGCTGACGCAGCACATTGACCTCGGTGACGACGCCCTCCATGCCATCTGCTGTGGCGGCGGTATCGCCCACCGCCGGCAGACGGCTGTTCAGATATTCGTAGGTGGCCTCCTCATTCTTCAGGCAGCACATTAAACGACCGCACAGTCCCGAGATCTTGGTGGGATTGAGGGACAGATTCTGCTCCTTGGCCATCTTAATGGATACCGGTACAAAATCCGACAGCCAGGTGCTGCAGCAAAGGGGCCGGCCGCAGATGCCGATACCGCCCAAAATCTTGGTCTCATCACGCACACCGATCTGGCGCAGCTCGATTCTGGTCCGGAATACCGATGCCAGATCCTTGACCAGCTCCCTGAAATCGATGCGTCCGTCGGCGGTAAAGTAGAACAGGATCTTGCTGTTATCGAAGGCATATTCCACATCGATCAGCTTCATCTCCAGCTCGTGCCGGCGGATCTTTTCCTTACAGATCACCATGGCTTCCTTTTCACGGACACGATTGACTGCCACCCGTTCGTCATCCTCCGGGGTCGCGATCCGAAGCACCGCCTTCAGCGGCTGTGTGATTTTATCATCCTCCATTTCCCGGATCCCGCCCGATACCGTTCCGTATTCCGGGCCATGCACGGTCTCAACCACAACGTGCATGCCGGCTCTGAGCTGAAAATCCTTCGGATCAAAATAGTACGATTTGCCCGTATCTCTGAAACGGACGCCAACAATTCTTATCATCTTGCTTTTTACTCTCCACTGCGCAGTCCGGCTTTGGTAAAAACACCGTGAAAGCGTCTTTTCAAACGAAGCCGTCTGCCTTCCTAACATACATATGTCATTTCAGGAAAGACATACACGATCCTGTGCCTATGCCTTTTCTTTCCATGCTCTCATACTCTCATTCATTATTTCTCCGAATACTCCCGGATGGTCATAAACAGAAGCTCCATGGTCAGATCAAAGCTGACATTGGCATCCAGACGGGCCTTGGCCTTATCCAGTGCCTCCAGGATCATTTCCACACCCTCGTAGGAGCACTTGCTCGCCGCCCGCCGAATCATGGGAATCTGATCCGGCATGATCAGCCGGTCTGTCTGCCGGGTCGCCTTAAAATACAGCACATCCCGATACCAGATCGACAGGATATCCAGGAAATCGTGGATCGTCACCTTATACTCGGTGACCTCCTTTACCTCCGCTGCCAGGGCAGCGATGGACATCGTCGGCGCCTTGGCCACGATGCGCAGCGCCATATCCCGCAGCTGCACAAAATTCTCCGATCCGGCCAGCTGCAGCGCCTTGCCGATGCTTCCCTGACCAAAGGCGGCACACAAAGCCGCATGATAATCCGGCACCTCCATCCGCTGCATCACGGTTTTGCGCACCAGCTCATCCTCCAGGGGGCGCAGCTGATAGTGCACGCAGCGGGACCGGATGGTCTCCAGCAGGGAGGAGGCATTGGCGGTCAGCAGCAGGATCACCGCATAGGCCGGCGGCTCCTCCAGGGTCTTCAGCAGCGCATTCTGGGCTGCCTGATTCATCTTCTCCGCCTCCGGCATGATATAGATCTTATACTTTCCGGAATAGGGCTTGATCTGAATGTCCCCCACCAGCTGAGTCCGCACCTCATCCACACTGATCACCGAGGGCTTCTCGTGGGTGATCCAGATAATGTCCGGGTGATTGTGGCTTGCCGCCTGCCTGCAGGACGTACACTCCGTACAGGAATCATCCGTCAGCACCTCGCATTCCAGCGCAGCCGCATAGGCCAGTGCCAGCGTCCGGCGTCCGGAACCCGGATTTCCTTCAATAATGCAGGCATGACTGACCCGTCCCTCCCGCAGGGACGCCTTCAGCTGCATCACAGTCTGCTCATGTCCAATGATCCGATCAAAACCTGCCATGATCTACCTCCTGTCTTCCTTCTCCGGCTGCTTCCCGACTCAGGCCGGCCGCTTACCGCTGCCGTTCCGCAATAAACTGTACATGACAAAATCCACTCCAGTTTGCCTGAACCGTACCATCTTCACCCTTATCGATAACACAGGAACAAATCTTCGAAAGAATCCGCTCCCGTACCGGCATGCCGTTGTTCACCAAACGCCATACCGGACGATCACGGCAGATTTCCCGAAGATCTGAACCTGCTGCTGTTCAATTGCCAATCTTATTATTCCTGCTCAGCAGCCGCTTCCGCAACTGCTGTCTCTCCGCCCGCTGCCGCCTGGCTCTCCACGATCAGCTTCTGCAGCTCGCTGATCATCTCCTCATCCTTCAGGCGGAACTTGATCTCAACACGACGGGATGCGTCTGCATTCTCCCGTCCGTCCGCTTCCAGAATCAGATTGCTGGAGGATTTTCCGTTTGCCGTCAGCTTGCCGAGAAGGATCTCGGTCTGGGGCCCGCTCAGGAACTGATACATCGTATCTGTCAGGTACGCAGCCACCGCGTAGGCGCGCTGCTGTGACAGCATCAGGTTCGATTGATAATCTCCACTGGAATCAGTATAACCATCAATGATGATTTCTGCAATGTAATTCACATATTCCTCGCGAAGCAATACCTCACAGTAGGGCTCCAGCACCTGATCGAGCACCTCCATACCGGCCGAAGTCAGCTCACTTTCACTGAATTCGAACAGAACGCTGGAGTCGAGCAGGATCGCGCCCGTATTCGAATCGATCTGCACCGAGATGCTGTTCTTTTTAAACTCATCGTTCAGCGCCGCCACCAGATCCGCCTTGACACCGATGATCTGGTCGATCTTGCTCTGCTGCTGCAGCATCAGAGCGTTGGCCTCGTCCAGCTTCAGCTGGGAGGCACTTAAGCTTGCCTGGGACAGAGCCAACTCCGACTCCCGCTCATTAAGAAGCAGCGTCTGGGCATCCAGTGCCAACTGGGCATTCTCCAGCTCCGTCTCCTTTTCATTGAGGCTCAGCTGATGGGCCTCCAGCGCAGCCTGAAGGGTCTCCAGGGCGCTGGCCTGCTCCGCCAGGGTCGCCTCCTGCTCGCTGAGCTTTTCCTGCTGCTCACTGACCTGGCTCTGGCTGGCCTGCAGCTCGCTTAAGGTCTGGGACTGCTTGGCCTGCTCCGCCAGCTTTTCCGTATAGTTCTTCTGCGCCTGCATCAGACAGACTGCCATAATCAGGACAAACAGAAGGAGCAGTCCGGACATCATATCCGAAAAGGATCGCCAGACGTTATGGGGCGTGCTGTCGTCCATTCTTCTTCGATTTACCTTCTTCATCGTTTATCCTCTTATCTGAAAAATCCCTTCTTGGCCGGTGCCTTCCGGGCCTGACGCTCCATCAGATCCGCCACCCGGTCCAGCCGCTGGGTCAGCTCTTCCATATCCTCGATCTGCGTATGCACGGTGGGGTGTTCCACCTCTTCCGCCGCCGCTCTTGCATCCTCCAGTGCCCGCTGAGCCCGCGCCGCATTGGCCGCACTCTGCTCCGCCAGCACCTTCAGGCTCTCCGCCTGTCCGGTCATGGCCTCCAGGGCTTTGCCGGTCTGCTCGTTCATGGCACTCATGCCCGTGCTCATGCGCTGCATCACTTCACTCATATACGCCACAAACTGGCTTAAGTGCTCCTGCTGCTGCTCCAGCTGTCTGGCAGTTTCCTTCTGACTGGCCGCCACACCGGAAGCCGCTGCCGCGATCTCGCCGGCACTTCTGCGGATGCTCTCCTCAAAGGTATGCTGGGCATCTCCCAGGATATTCAGATATTCCTTCTGTGCCCGGTTGGTCTCCTTTAAGATATTGTGCATCTCGAAAAACTCGGTCATGTACTCCTTTTTCATGGAGCTGGCCACCTGGGAGGCCACCCGTTCCAGCATTTCCTGCTGATTAAGGGTCACCACGCCCACAAAGTCCTCCAGCGTCTGGCTGATCTGAGCCAGGACCGGATCCAGGGCGCCGCTCATCTGCTCCGACATATCCCGTCCCATGGTCTCCAGGGCCCGGATCTGCTCCTTCTGGTTCGCCAGCACATGGTTCATGGCGGTGGCATCCGTGGGCGAGACCGCACACAGATAATACTTGTCCAGGAAATTGTCCAGGCTCTCGGACACACCGGTCAGCGCGCCGCGCAGCCAGTAATTGTAAGCCATCGACAGGGAGATACCGTAGATCGAGGTAACGAAAGCGATCTTGATACCTTCCACCAGCGAGGTGATGGAGGTCGCCATGGCCTCATAGGAAACCGGATTAAAGCCGGCCAGACCGATGACCAGACCGATGAAGGTTCCCAGAATACCGAAGCTGGTCAGGATATCCGGTACCATCTCCACCAGCCGACGGTGGGTGTAGTTGTTGATCTCATATTCGCCGATGTAGTCACCGATATCGCAGGGACTGTTGGTTTTGCGCAGGTACCCCAGATATTCCTGGTACTTGCGGTCCAGATACTCCACCTCAAAGATCTGAGCGCCGGCTCTGGTCAGCTCCAGCAGATCCGGCTTGTTTTTATAGGCCGCCATCAGCTTGCGGGATGCACTGTCCAGGCCCTTTACCGTCTGCCGCATCCGCCGGAAGCCGAACACTTCCGCCAGAATGAGGATTAGCAGCATGATCGCCAGAAATCCCAGATTGTAAATGATCGTAAACAGGCCCGAACCCAGCATCATGTAGGACACAAACGCGCAAACAGCCGCTGACATCAGGCCTACGATCACATTCGATGTTTTTCGCATGGTATAACCCCTCCCTAAGGTCTGCTCATGACGGTTCTTCTTTCCTTTCTCATAAGCAGCCTCATTTTTCATGGCCGGATGCTCCGATCCGACCGTTTCCGACAGCCGCGCCGGACGCGTCTGTCACCCATTGTTCTCCCCGTTTAATACATGGATACATTTCGGGTCTCACACGGATGATCCGCCTGTCTACCCATCGTATGTATACTGTAACGATTATAACACCGCCGGGGTCCATTTCAACCGAAGATTTCCTTAAGAGAAAAGGGCTCTGCCTGCGCAGAGCCCCCTTGCTTTTTGTTCATGTATTTTGCCTGTCAGACTCCCCTTTTCCAGGTCAGTCTGTCACGCGTCCTCGCCCGGACATCAGGTCCAGTACCGCACGATCCGGATCGGTGTCTGGTAGTTATAATTGGAGATCTTGATGCCGCCCGCCGGATAGGGCTGGGAATTGCTGGCATGTACGATCTGTCCGTTTCCGATGTAGATCGCCACGTGGCTGGCGTAGTTGCTCTGGCCGTAGAAGACCAGGTCACCCGGCAGCATATCCGAGGTATTCTTGACGATGTAGCCGCCGCCCTTCATCTGGTCGTCCGCCACACGCTTGACCGTGATACCGAAGTTTTTGAATACGGACAGCACGAAACCGGAACAGTCCGCGCCGTTGGTCAGGCTGGTGCCGCCCCAGACATAGGGATTGCCCACGAACTTCACCGCATACTTGGCGATCTGAGCACCCTTGTTATTGCCGGATACGTTGATCACCGCCTCCTTTGTAACCACACCGGAGGTATTGATGGTGTAGACCTTGCTGCCTACGGCCAGTGAAATATTGGTAGCCAGCTTGCCGGTGGGATAGAAATAATACTTCTTTCCGTCGATCTCCTGAATGCCGGTGAACATGGCTCCGCTGGTCTTATCGAAATAATACCGGCTTCCGTCAACGGTCTGCCAGCCCTTCAGGATGCTGCCATTTTTCACATAGACCTTCTTGCCGTCGATGGTCTGCCAGCCATTCGCTGTGGTCTTGGCCCCGCGCACACCGTCGGCTCCTACGGAGTAGCCGTCCACGATGGTGTTCTTCAGCATCTTGCCTTCCGCACCAAAGTAGTAATACTTGCCGCTGATCTGCTTCCACTGCTTCATCAGCGCCGCACCGTCTGAACCGAAATAGTAGGTGTCGCCCTTGACCACACGCTTCTTGTTCTTGCTCATCCGGCCCTTGGTGGTGGTGAAGTAATACAGTTTGCTGCCGATCTTCGTCAGCCCCGTGGCCAGTGCGCCGTTTTCCTGAGCATAGTATCGATACTTTCCGACCGTAAAGGCCTTGTTCTTTACGATTGCACCGGTAGTCGGATGCGCGTAGTAGATCTTGCCGGACAGTTTCAGCCAGCCCGTCAGCATGGGATTGCCGGAGGCCGTGGAGAAATAATAGGTATTTCCGCCGATCTCCTGCAGACCGGTGAGACGCTGTCCATCCGCACCCACATATACTTTTTTCTTACTCTTGACCAGCCACTTGTTGGTGTCCAGCACACCCTTGGTAAAGTGGAGGTTTTTGCCGTCCACCTTGGCCCAGCCATGCCGGCGCACACCGCTGCTCTTAAAGCAGTAGCGTTTGCCTCCGATGGTCTGCCAGCCCTTGGCCATGGCTCCGGTCACGGTCAGGTACTTCCGTCCGTTCCAGCGATCCTGCCAGAGAGCTCCGTCGCTGCCGGCGTAGTAGGTGTAATTGCCGACGGTAAACCAGCCCTTCTTCATGACACCCTTGCTGTCGAAGTAGTATTTCTTTCCGTTGCTGATCAGCCAGCCGGTCTTCTTCTTTCCGTTTTTATCGATAAAGTAGGTCTTGCCGCCTTTAACGACCATGCCGCCGGTGTTGCCGTTGTTCCACAGACCGGTGGATCCCAGCCACTTTCCGTCGACCCACTGATTGGCAGCCATGGTTCCGTCCGCCTGGTAGTAATAATTGCCGACCCACTTGTTCCGGGCCAGAACGCCGGTGGCCGGATCTCCATAGTAGAACTTGCCGTTCGCCTTGAAACGGCCCTTCTGCATGACGCCCTTATCACCGAAGTAGTACAGATCGTTTTTGACCCACACCAATCCGCTCTGCCGAACACCGTTCTCATCAAAGAGGCAGGTGTATGTGCTGTCACCGTTTTTAAAATTAATGAAACCGATCCGCATACGGCCATTGCTGCCAAAATAATAGACCTTCTTCTCAATGGTCCGCCAGCCGGTCCTCATCTGTCCGTTGCTTCCCAGATAGTAGGTGTACCCGTCGATCTTCTGCCAGCCCGTCTGCATAACGCCGTTGGACGGCGAAAAATAATACCGTTTGCCATCGATGGTATGCCAGCCGGTATAGTAGCCGGCCTTGTTGGCGGTGGTGGTATAGATCTTACCCTCGGGGGTCGTCTTCCAGTCGGCCAGCGCACTGCCCGAAAGCAGCAGCATCGCCAGCAGGCTTCCTATTATATATCGGTAAAATTTCTTCATAAGGCTTTTAACTCCATTTCTTCCGGCAGACCGCCGGCCTGCCGCAGGCTCGCACAGTCCTGATCTCAGGATCTTTGTTTCGAACATTTTTGCTTCACTTATTACAAAAATATTACGGCATATTAAAAATATTACATATCCACCTGGAAATGTCAAGTTAAACCCATCTCTCAGCCAAACATTTTTTCCTGTTTTTCTGTTCCAAACAGCCTTTCGCTTTATTGACACTTACCAAGCCAAGCGGTATATTATAGGTGTGTTTTTGTCATTTTGACTAAAGCCAGCTATCGATGGGCAGGGTTTTTCCATCCCTTTTCCCTTCACAGGCTAAATTATGAACAAGGAGAAAAAATATGTATTTAGATGAGTACAAACGTTGGCTTGCAGCCGACCTGGAGGATGCTGACCTGAAACCGGAGCTTTCCAAGATCGAGGGCGACGACGAGCAGATCAAGGAGCGCTTTGCTGTTTCCCTGAAGTTTGGTACCGCCGGCCTTCGCGGCGTGCTCGGTGCCGGCACCAACCGCATGAATATTTATGTGGTTCGTCAGGCTACCCAGGGTCTGGCTAACTGGGTGAAGACCCAGGGCGGCAATCAGACCGTAGCCATCAGCTACGACAGCCGTCTTAAGAGCGATGTCTTTGCCAAAACCGCTGCCGGTGTTCTGGCTGCCAACGGTATCAAAGTCCGCATTTACGATGCACTGATGCCGGTTCCGGCTCTTTCCTTTGCCACCCGCTACTATCAGTGCAACGCCGGTATCATGGTTACCGCCTCCCACAATCCGGCTCAGTACAACGGCTACAAGGCCTACGGTCCGGACGGATGCCAGATGACGGATGACGCTGCCGCTATTGTATATGAAGAGATCTGCAAGACCGATGTCCTCACCGGCGCTAAATACATCTCCTTCGCTGAAGGCGTTGAAAACGGCCTGATCCGTTTCGTTGGCGACGATTGCAAGAAAGCTCTGTACGAAGCCATTGAGTCCCGTCAGGTTCGTCCGGGGCTGTGCCAGACCGCCGGCCTGAAGCTGGTCTACAGCCCGCTCAACGGTTCCGGTCTCGTTCCGGTCACCCAGATCTTAAAGGATATCGGCATCACCGACATCACCATCGTACCGGAGCAGGAATACCCCAACGGTTACTTCACCACCTGCAGCTACCCGAATCCGGAGATCTTTGCCGCTCTGGAAAAGGGTCTGGAGCTGGCTAAGGAGACCGGCGCAGATCTGATGCTGGCCACCGACCCGGATGCAGACCGTGTGGGTATCGCCATGAAGTGTCCGGACGGCTCCTACGAGCTGGTCAGCGGTAACGAAGTCGGCGCTCTCCTTCTGGACTACATCTGTGCAGGCCGTATTGAAAAGGGCACCATGCCGGCCAAGGCGGTTGCCGTTAAGTCCCTGGTTTCCACTCCGCTGGCAGATGCCATCGCTGCACACTACGGTGTTGAAATGCGCAACGTGCTCACCGGCTTCAAGTGGATCGGCGATCAGATCGCACAGCTGGAAGCAGCCGGCGAAGTAGACCGCTTCATCTTCGGCTTCGAGGAAAGCTACGGCTATCTGGCCGGACCGTATGTCCGCGACAAGGATGCTGTCATCGGTTCCATGCTCATCTGCGAAATGGCTGCCTACTACCGCAGCATCGGCAGCTCCCTCAAGCAGCGTCTGGAGGAGATCTACGCCGAGTACGGCCGCTATCTGAACAAGACCGACAGCTTCGAATTCCCGGGTCTGTCCGGCATGGACAAGATGGCCGGCATCATGGCTCAGCTGCGTGAGACACCGCTGTCCGAGATCGCAGGTCTGAAGGTCACCAAGGCTGTGGACTACAACAAGACCGAGGAGACCGGCCTGCCGGCTGCCAACGTTCTGTCCTACACCCTGGAGGGCGGTGCCAACGTGATCATCCGTCCGTCCGGAACCGAGCCCAAGATCAAGGCTTACTACACCACCCTTGGCAAGGACCTGACCGAGGCGCAGGCTCAGAAGGATACGCTGGCTGCAGCCCTGAAGCCGATCTTCTCCTGATGCATTACTGATCTTAAATTTTCTTTTTGCCATTTTATATACAGCGCCGCATCCTTCGGGGTGCGGCGTTGTGTTTTGTCGTTTGACAAATGTGCTTCCTTCATATATGTTGTGTAGGTGTGCGCAGGTCGTTTTACCTGCCAGTTAACTAAACTGTACTTTTTGAAACTGTTCGGGAGCAGCTCCTGTCCAGATCCAACGCTCGCTGAGGCAACGCTCCGTCGAGCTAACGCCAACTACGACCATATATAAAATGCTCGGGGTGTGGCCCTCGCATTTTGGTCTCCGTAGGCGTGGATCTCTCCTCCGCTAAAAGCGCCTCTGAAATGCGAGCTTTTGGATACCGGAGCAGTTCGCTGCATGCTGCAACGCCCAGATCCATCAATTCAAAAAGTAGAATTTCACCGACAGGATTGGAGTAAATCAAGTATGCGCTTAAGAAATATACCGGGCTCACGCGAAACCATCGCCGCCAGCGAATACGTGGTACACGAGGATGTAATGCGTGACAAGAAAGGACACTGGAACGAAGTATTCGGCAACGATCAGCCGCTCTGGCTGGAGATCGGCATGGGCAAGGGCCGCTTTATCATGGAACAGGCCCAGACTCATCCGGATACCAATTTTGTAGGTATCGAAAAATACTCCAGCGTTCTGCTCCGGGCACTGGAAAAACGTGCTGTCAGCGAGGAGTTGAACAATCTGTGGTTCCTTCGTATGGATGCGGTGGATATCACCGAGGTATTCGGTCCCCAGGAGGTGGATGGAATCTATCTGAACTTCTCCGATCCCTGGCCCAAGGACCGTCACGCGTCCCGTCGTCTCCCCAGCCGGGAATTTCTGCGCCGCTATCAGCAGATTCTGAAGAAGGGTGCTCACATCGAGTTTAAGACCGACAACCGTGATCTCTTCACCTTTGCCATCGAATGTGCACAGGAGGAAGGCTGGACCATCGATGTACTCACCTGGAACCTGCATGCCGATGAAAAGCTGATGGAAGGCAATATCATGACCGAGTACGAGGAGCGCTTCTCCAGTGCCGGCAACCCGATCTTCAAGCTGGTGATCACTCCGCCGCAGGCCTGATCCATCCCCCGCTGCTTAGTGCAGCGGGTTTTTTATTTTGTAATATTTACAATTATTTACCCCCGCATCACCTCTCCACTTTCCCATTTGTTAATAAATTGTATCAATTTCCCGTTTCCCTACGTTTCTCCCCCGTTTCAGCCGTTTCCTCTGCCCTTTTCCACAAAATAAACCACAAAAACTGATCATTTTTACCGAAATACTTCCCTATTTATATAGCGATCCACCGTAAGTTCCCCTGACTTCAGGCTTCAAACTGCCTGAACAGCGGCTTGTTTTGCCCTGTCATTCGCCTCCTGTTAAGCTTTCGTTCACGTTTCGTTCATGTTTTGTTAAATATTTTCCTTTTATCCTTGACATAAATATTTCAATTTGTTATGATGCCTGTGTAATAAATGTAACAAATTCGTAATAATTGTTTCTGAGGAGCCGGATGCATGGCCGGGCCAGAGACTTTATCAGGAGGTTATATATGAAAAAGGGAATTGCCAAGTTTACAACGTTCTGCCTGGCAGCGGGACTGATCATCAGCGAGGGAAGCCTGGCCGCTTACGCAGCAGGTGCTGATCGTGTCCTGGTTGGAATTGGAGCAAAACAGACTAAGACAGCTGCTTCCGGGGAAAAAGCCGCTGCTGAATATACCGTTGAAACGGCTGCCATGGAAATGAATGCAGCCGCTGAGGCACCGGCACAGCCGGAAACACAGGCCGCTGCTCCAAGCGCAGCACCGGCTGAGACGGAAGCAGTTCCGCAGACCGAGGCTCAGACCGAGCCGGCTACCGAAGCTGCCACCGAGCCCCAGACCGAGCTGGATACCAGCATGGTCGGAACCACCGGTTTTGCGCAGTGCGATGAATATGTCAACGTTCGTTCCGGCAATTACATCGAAGCGGATGTGGTCGGTAAGATCTATAACAATGGTTCTCTGGAGATCCTGGGCGTAGATGCCGACGGCTGGTATCACGTTCGTTCCGGTAATGTGGAAGGCTATGTTGCAGCTGACTATATCGCCATCGGAAGCGCAGCCGATGCCATCGCTTCCCAGAGTGGTTACACCACCGCTGAGGTTGGCGCCGAGGTCCTGAATGTACGTTCCTCCGCCAGCGGTGATTCAGACATCATCGCAACCGTCAGCTGCGATCAGAAGATCGAGGTCGTTGCAGACGAAGGCGAATGGGTTAAGGTTGCACTGGATGCCAACACCTACGGCTATGTGAGCGCTGATTACGTTTACACTTCCACCGCTTACGCTACCGGCGAAACTCTGGAAGAGGAACAGGCCCGTCTGGATGCACAGTGGCTGGCATATCTGGCCGAGCAGGAAGCAATCGCAGCTGCTCAGCAGGCCCAGCAGCAGACCTGGACCGAGCCGTCCTACAGCGAACCGACCTACAGTGAGCCCACCTATTCCGAGCCCACTTACACCGAACCGACCTACACCGCTCCTTCCGGAGCCTCTCTGGAAGAGCTGTATCAGGCTTACCTGGATGCACAGGCTGCTGCCGATGCAGCCGTAGCTAACGGTGCCGATGAGCAGACGATCCTGGATACCGCTGCTGCTGCCGTAGAAGCTTACCGCGTTTACGTAGAAGCTCAGAACGCAGCCGACTATGCAGCTGCCAATACACCGTCTGCCGATACTCAGACCAGTGAAGAAACCTACACCGAGCCGTCCTACACGGAAGAATCTTCCAACGACTCCTACACCGATGCCGGCACCGACAGCGGTTATGAAGATGAAAGCTACGAAGAAGACGGTGACGCTTACGACGATGGTTCTTCCGACGAGTCCTACGATGACTCCTACGACGGTTACGAAGAGGATGCTTCGGATGATACTTCTTCCTCCGCTTCCACTTCTTCCGCCGGCCAGTCCGTTGCAGACTATGCCTGCCAGTTCGTTGGCAACCCCTATGTATGGGGCGGCTCCAGTCTGACCGGCGGCGCTGACTGCTCCGGCTTCACCATGGCAGTCTACGCAAACTACGGCGTATCTCTTCCGCACAACGCAGCGGCTCAGTCCGGCTACGGTACAGCGGTAAGCCTGGATGCCCTTCAGCCGGGTGACCTGCTCTTCTATCAGGGCGACGGCGGCATCGGTCATGTATCCATCTACATCGGCGGCGGCAGCGTAGTACACGCCAGCAACCCCACCAACGGTATCATCATCTCAAGCATGAGCTACCGTACACCGTGTGCAGCAAGAAGACTTCTGTAATCACGGATCTAACATCTGATATTTGAATTAACTCCCAATAAAGAAAAGAGCTGCGGCACAGTTTGTGCAGCAGCTCTTTTGTTACAGTTCAGGCAGTTCGATTCCGCGAGGTGTTTTGCCGCGTACGCGGCAAAATCCCGAGGGTTACAGGCCAAAATCCCATTGCCGAAGGCAATTTGGAATGGATTTTGGCCAGTTACAGTTCACTGTGTGAACTGTAACGCTCTTTTTCACATCATTCTTCAGCGCCTTCTCTATTCATACGATTTGTCAAAACAGACACCTGCAAATCATTCCCATCCCGATCGATGCGCTCACAGTTCCTGTGCAAAGGCTTCCAGCAGGGCATTTTCCCGCCCTTCCTTCCAGACCGCAACAATGGCTGCATTCTCATTGTCTCCCTCAAGCGCAATGCAGTCCACGCCATCCAGTCCCCGGATGTTCCTGGCAAGGTAAGCCGGCATGATCAGGATCCCCTCCTCCGCTGCCACCATCATCAGAAGGCTGTTCATGTCATCCGAGATGTAGATCACACGCGGTTCATACCCTGCTTCCCGATATTTCTGATAATACGCGTCCTCATACAGCGAACCGGAAGGGGACAAATACAGCAGCCTCTCCTCCTTCAGGTCGGCTCTTGTCAGAAACGGACGATTGATAAAAGGATGCGAGTTATACAAAACCACTACCAGTGAGGATTCCTCCACCTTTTTGTATCGGATCCCCGGTTGCTTCACCACTTCATCCCGATCCCAGGTAAAGATCATATCCAGTTCATCCCGCTGCAATGACCGGGCCATTTCTCGGCAGTTGTATCGATGGCAGGTAAAAAATACATTGGGATGCTCTCTGCGAAACGAGCGCATGGAATGAGAAAGCCGGCTGAATTCATATCCATTCGTATATCCGATCCGCAGGGTTCCGCCACTGGAGCCGGAGATCATGGCCAGCTTGGACGCAGCTCCATTCATGCGCTCAAGAATAGCCCTTGCGTCCAGCAGGAAGGCCCCGCCCGCTTCTGTCAGACAGACCGGTCTTTTTCTTCGATCAAACAGCTTAATGTTCAGCTGTTCCTCCAGATTTTGGATCTGCTGCGTTACGGCGGTCTGCGAAACGAAATATTTCTGCGCCGCCTTTGTAAAGCTCTTTAATTCCGCAACGCTCACAAAGTATTCCAGCTGTGTCTGATTCATGCCGCCCTCCTTTATCATAAGTTTTTCCAATTTTATTATTGCTATTATATATTTTAATCCTGTATTTTACCATGTTAAAATTGCAAAGAACTATTTTATCAAAGGAGTACAGTAAACATGAAACGTGAACAGCTTGGATCCCGACTGGGCTTCATCCTTCTTTCAGCCGGATGTGCCATCGGAATCGGAAATGTTTGGAAATTCCCCTACATGGCGGGTCAGGGCGGCGGCGGTGCCTTCGTTCTTTTCTACCTGCTCTTCCTGATCATCCTGGGCCTCCCCATCATGTGTATGGAGTTCTCGGTCGGCCGCGCCAGCCAGAAGAGCCCGGTCCGCGCCTATCAGGCTCTGGAAAAACCTGGTCAGAAATGGCATATCCACGGCTACATCACCCTCATCGGATGTTATCTTCTGATGATGTTCTACACCACCGTAGCCGGCTGGATGCTCCACTATTTCTATCTGACCGCCACCGGTCGCTTCCAGGGACTGGATCCGGAGGCCGTCGGCAATGAATTCGGAAACATGCTCGCCTCCCCGGCTACCATGGTCTTCTGGATGGTGGTCGTCACCTGCATCGGCATTTTCGTATGCATCCGTGGACTGCAGAGCGGTCTGGAGCGCATCACCAAGATCATGATGCTGGCACTGCTTGCCATTATGGTCATCCTGGCAGTCAACAGCTTCCTGATGCCCGGTGCCAAAGAAGGTCTGTCCTTCTATCTGCTCCCGGATTGGGGCCGCATGAAGCAGATCGGTGTGATCAACACACTGGTTGGTGCCATGAACCAGGCCTTCTTTACGCTTAGCCTTGGTGTCGGTGCCATGGCCATCTTCGGCAGCTACATCGGCAAGGATTACTCGCTCATGGGCGAATCTTTCCGGGTCGTGCTCCTCGATACCTTTGTGGCCATTACCTCGGGACTGATCATCTTCCCGGCCTGCTTTACCTACGGGGTCGACCAGGCCCAGGGACCGAGCCTGATCTTTATTACTCTGCCGAACATTTTCGCCAATATGTTCATGGGACGCTTCTGGGGAAGCCTTTTCTTCCTCTTCATGTCCTTTGCCGCTCTGTCCACCGTGCTTGCCGTATTTGAAAACATTATCTGCTGCGGCATGGAGCTCACCGGCTGCAGCCGCCGCAGATCGGGACTGGTCAACCTGGTGCTGATCATCCTGCTGTCCCTGCCCTGCGCCCTGGGCTATAACATCTGGTCCTGGGACGGCTTTGCCATCTTTGGCGGAACAGCTCTGGATTTTGAGGACTTCCTGGTCAGCAATATCCTCCTGCCCCTCGGCTCGCTGGTCTATCTGCTCTTCTGCGTGTCCCGCTACGGCTGGGGCTGGAGCAACTTCAAAGCCGAGGCCAATACCGGCAAGGGCCTGAAGGTACAGGACTGGATGCGCTTTTATCTGACCTGGATCCTTCCGATCATTGTCCTGTTCATCTTTGGCTTTGGAATCTACGATAAGTTCTTCCAGTGATCAACCCAAAGCGGCAGCGGCCACAGTATTTTTGGTTTTAATGATTACAATCCCATTTTAAAAGGCTGTGCGCCGTTTTCGGCGCACAGCCTTTTCAGGTAATCTCTTCCATCGTCATATTCTTTTCTTTCAGCTTGTGCCGCACCAGACGCTCCAGCAGGTAGGCCATAATTGCCACCGCCGGTACACCCAGGAACATACCCACAACGCCAAAGAACTTGCCGCCCAGTGTAATGGCAAAAATGATCCAGATGGGCTTCATGCCCACCGAATTTCCCATCAGCTTCGGTCCCAGATACAGACCGTCAAACTGCTGCAGGCAAAGGATCATCACTGCAAACACCAGCGCTTTCACCGGGCTGACCACCAGCATGATGACAATACCCGGAACCGCTCCGATGAACGGTCCGAAATACGGGATCATATTGGTAATGCCCACCACCACACTGATCAGGAACACATAGGGAAGCCGCAGGATCGTCATCAGAATATAGCACAGCACACCGATGATCAGCGAGTCCACCATCTTGCTGGTCACATACTGGCCAAAGATCCGATGACAGTCGTACAGCACTTCACGCACCAACGGAACATTCTTCCGCGGAACCACGGTATATACACAGATCTTAAAGATCCGAAGCAGCTGCCTGCGCCCGTACAACATGTAGACCGAGACCACCATGGCGATCAGGAAATTAGCGGCCCAGCTGACAATGGATACCGAAGCCGTATACAGGACCGGGATCAGATTAGCCGAGATCTCCTGCAGGCTGGATACCAGGTCTGTCTGTGTATTGGTCAGCATATCCATAAAGGGCGCAAAATCATAATCCGGGAAATGGGTCTGGAGCTTTTCCACGAAGTCCAGTACCGCCTTATAAACTGCCGGGACCTGCCGGATCATATCCGCCAGGTTGTTTACCACCTCCGGCAAAACATACACCAGCAGGGAGATCACCATGCCCAGCGCAACCAGATATACCACCAGCATGGACAGCACCATGCGCGGCTTATCCGGCATCTTTTTGAACACCTTCTTCAGGAGACGGTTCGCAGCCTCCACAAAAGGCCCCAGTATGTAGGCGATCAGCAGTGCGATCAGGAATGGCGAGATCGCCCGCAGCCATCCTGCCACCACCCGGCGTACATCATCAAAAGAAAAGATCGCTTTCACCGCCAGGGCGCTGCATACGACCAGCAAAAACACATAGATGCAGACCGTAAAATAGGTGTCGCTTCGAAAAAACTGCTGCTTTTTCTTTCCCTGAACCGGCGCCTCTTCCGTTTTAGCTCCGAATGCCCCCGGGCTGCCGGAAGGAATCCGCTGTCCTTTCACATTCGCTTTATCACTCATTCTCATACCTCTTTTTCCGAGTTATATCGATCAGATTCTATCTCACATGATAGCATTCCCCGGTCACCCTGCACAAGCTTGCAATTCTAAACAATCTATGAACGACCCGGCTATTGAATAACCAGGGCTTCCCGCTTAGAAGCATAAACCGGCCAACTCCGGTTTCCGTTTATCCCTCCAGCCTTTCGCCAGTTCAATTTTACCACAACCGCCTTTTTGTCCGACTATTCTCACTTTTGTAGACGCAGTTTATTTCAGATCTATTTCGAAATTGTTACAGAGAATCCTGTCCATTGACAGAATAGCCAAATTCCAGCCTATTCGCTCTCCCATTTGCCGATCTGTCCAGTTTCGAGACACCTGGTTATCCACACTCCGGAATCGTCGCAATAAAGGGGAAAAGAACGACTTTTCCACAAGGTTATCCACATTATCCACATTTTTCGCAGCCTGCTTATGTCGCGAACAGCCGTTTTTTCAGAACGACCGTTTTGTTTATTCTGCAGAATTCCCTTTTTTCACCGATTTTGGGGCTCTATCCCGCCTCGCCAAATTGTGTAATAATTTGTTAAATATTGCGCCTTTTTATTTTGCCCGATTTATCGCAAAAAAGGGGTTGCATTTTTCCTGGTCGTCCATTATAATGCATATTGTTCCTGAGGGAGCGAACAAAAAATTAAAAAATGCGTCTTTAGCTCAGTTGGTAGAGCACCTGACTCTTAATCAGGGTGTCCAGGGTTCGAGCCCCTGAAGACGCACTTAAAAGCACTGTTTTCGTCATGATGGCGGGGGCGGTGTTTTTCTTTATGTGTGGGCTCGAACCCCGGGTTCAAGATCTCGCCTTCGGCTCGGTCGGTGCTAAACGCGTGTCTCTAATTTATTCCAAACCAGGTGAGCGTCTCCACCATCTCCTTCATATCAATGCAGCACTTCCCTTCCCAGATCAGCACCGGGACCTGCTCCTCAAAACTGTAGATTTTCGGCAGCTCCGCATGTTCCAGATCATACTGGACCACCACCTGTTTTTCCGGATCGATCATCCAGTATTCTCTTACTCCCGCCATGGTATATTTCGCCAGCTTCAGCTTGATATCCTTACTTCTCGTGGAGGGCGATAATACTTCCAGCACAAAATCAGGTGCTCCGTATACTCTTTTTTTGTTGTCTATTTTATCCCGCTCACACACGATCAGTACGTCCGGCTGCACGATCGTGTATTCGTCCATATCCAGCTGCACATCCACCGGTGCGATCATCGGAATGCACGGTCCCTTATTCTTTTTTACATACTGCAGAAATTCACTGTAAATGTATCCGCCAATTCCCTGATGTGTGATGGTGGGTGCCGACATATCATAAAATACGCCATCGATCAGCTCGACCCTCTCATCCTCCGGAAGCGCCAGATAATCATCCAGGGTATACTTTTTCTGCGCATTATAGATTGCTGCCCCTTCCCGAAGAACCATCCCCTCCGGTGTTCTGACCTCATACGTGAACTTCTTTTCCAGCACCTTCTCCAGAGCCCGGATCGTCTCCTCCCGCGGTGCCCCAGTACTGCCGCCAAAAATCTTCTGAAGCGTTCCGATCGGAACACCGGATTTTTCAGCTAAAGTCTTATTGGAATACCCCAGTTCAATCTTTCTCTGCTTCATTTCTTCAATGGTCATCCCCATGCCTCCTTTCATTTCCAACGATCGACACCCGTGCTTTTCGATTTTAGATCCATATCTCATCGGTAATCACAGCCCTCGACATCATGGTTGACACCCGTTCTTTTCGATTTTGGATCCATATCTCAGGATTTCTAATTTCACACTATCATATCCGCCCCTTAATTGCAACCGTTTTAGAACCGTTTTGAAACCTTTTTGATGGTCGCCGAATCATTTTTTCATCATTTTTTCCATTAAAAAAGCAGGTCTGACCATCTTTCATGCGTCAAACCTGCTTTTTCATTTTTAATTTTCTCGGCGATCGCTGTGCTTTCAAAGACCCACGATGTTCTATCTTCGTCGTATCATTTCAGATTTATGCTATAAGGAAGGCAGACAAGTCTTCGGTCCTGTTATTTAAGCTGCCGCCTGCTTAATCCTCCGGTTTCAGCTCCAGCACCTCCAGCACCTCATCTGTCACTGCATTGATCACACGCAGCTCATGCTCCTCCTGCAGCTCGTTCAGAGCCGCATAGGTCATCTCTCCCAGGATGCCATCCACATAGCCGCAGTCGTACCCCTCTTCGATCAGGGCCGCCTGTACCTTCGCCACCGTCTCATAGTCCGCATAGGTCTTCGGACAGTTCATAAGAAGCCGAAGAACCGCCACAATGGACCGGACGTCCTCCTCCGGCAGCTGTGACAACACACAGGTGTGATTTTTGTGCACATAGTCATCCGGTGCCCAGCGCACCTCTTCCAAAAACCCCAGCACATCCCAGTAATCATAGGTGCGCCCCTGGATCGTCAGCCCCTCCGCCGGCACCAATCCGGCCAGGAAGTTCTCCATTTCGTCTGTGTAAGCCTCTCCCTTCTTTCCAATCAGGGATGCATTCGTCGGCAACGCCATGCCGGCTGCGCAGATCATCGCCGCGCAAAGACCAGCCGCTGCCCGTTTCCGTTTCTTTGTTATACTATTCCTTTTCAATCAATACGCTTCTTTCTATCAATTTATACGTTTCCCGATTTACTGCATCACAACGCCATCTCTGTTGATTTACAGTGCTATGCATTGCCGTCCCCACTATAGTTTACAATTCTTTGCATTGCAATACCCACTGCAGTTTATAGTTCTATGCGTTGTAACACCCACTATCACTTGTTAACAATCACCCATGCTTCACACCGTGCTGAACGCCGGCCAGTACCGGTACAGCAGTGTGCAGACGATCGTCATCAGCACGATGACCATCACCGTCATCTTGGCGCCTTCCTTAAGCATATACTTTGGCTGCAGGCCATAGCCCACCGGGATGGCCCGGATGGAGGTCGGCAGCATATAGGACAGGTTGACGCCCACCGATGCGATGTACACAAAGGGGATCGGATTCAGTCCAATGCCCTGCACCACCGAGATCACCACCGGAATGGCCACCGCTGCCGTGGCGGTATTGGATGTCACATCCGACAGCAGCAGCGTCAGGGTAATGATTACGAAAATGGTAGGAATGCCGCCGCTCAGGTTCATATCGGCCACCATGGCTCCGATAGCATCCGCCGCGCCGGAGCCCTTGATCAGCGTGCCGGCGGCCAGACCACCTGCGAAAATATAGATCAGCTCCCACACGATCTGCTTCTGCACCGAATTCCAGAGCATCAGCCGTTCACCATTTGAATCCGTGATCAGGAACGAGATGATCGCACAGATGATGAACACGTAGGCCGGCTTCAGACCGGGCAGATACGCCTGATAAAACTGTCTGGTGAAGGACAGCACCGTGGCCAACACAAACAGCAGCAGCGCCATCTTCTCTTCAAAGCTCATCTTCGGCAGCTTTTTGTACTGCTCCACAAAGTATTCTCTGGTGCCGCCAAGGGAGGTTCCCTTTTTGACATCGCGGAGCATAAAGAGGATGTTGCTGATCATCAGCACGACCATGATCGGCAGGAACCGGATGACCCAGTCCACATAAATGTACTCCTGCCCGGTCAGCTGCTGCAGGTGCTCCACCGTCACCAGGTTCATGGCGCCGCCCAGCGGTGAGGCCAGGCCGCCCAGACCAGTGGCATAGGCAATGCTCAAAAGCAGCTTGGAACCCACCTTGCTCTTTGCAATATCCCCTTCACCGATGTAATTCAGCATGGATACCGCAATGGGCGTAACGGTAGCACACACCACAGCATTAGGCAGCACCGCCGAGAGAAGCGCCGACAGGATGAACCAGAATACCAGCTGCATTCTGAAATCACTGCCCACCATCTTCAGAAAGGCGGCCGCGATGCGCTTGTCCAACCCTGTCTTCTCCCAGGATACCGTCAGGATCGACGCACCCAGCAGCAGCAGGATCGTCTCTGAAGCATAATTGGCGATTACGCCGGACATCTCCGTCATCTGAAATACCGCATTCAGGGCGATCGGCAGAAATGCCGTTACCGCATAATCGATGGGGCCGGTCACCCACCAGTAAGCCATCCAGGCCACGGTGCCAATGGCCGCCCGGGAGGCAAAGCTCTCAAATACCGATGCCGGGAGCCCAAAAGCAAACAGGGCAAAAAGTACCGGGCCTATGACCAGATGGATCGCTCGTTTTCTGTTCATCGTCTTCTCCTTTGTCGAATCGGTTGTTTCCTTTAATGACGATTATACCGTATACAACGCAAAATGGGAGAACCATTTGCATGATTCCCCCACACTTTTCGATTTGTTTGTTTTAAAACTGACAGATCAATCGCCGAGCCGGATTAAGCTTCCTCAGAGAACTGATCCTTGCCTACGCCGCAAAGCGGGCACTCAAAATCTTCCGGCAGGTTCTCGAATTCAACACCGTCATTCTCTTCCGGATCGTAGACCCAACCGCAAACATCACATACGTATTTCATAACTGTTTCTCCTATATATATCGCCGACCCTAAGCCAGCTCGAATTCGCTTCGCTTAAATAATTGCTGCGACATCCACGCTGGCGCCTGAGCCAGCTCGAATTCGCTTCGCTTCTTCTCGCTGGAGGTGGTCGGCCCATCACGGAATGCATTCAGGCTTCTTAACAGAAGCCTTCCCGCAAGCTGACGCTTGCTCCGCCATCCACCGACAACTTGATGTCCTCCCCGAGCAAGCTCGGTCGGACATCTTCGTTGCCGGCGTATGTCTTGCATTCCTATCTTAACCGAAGTATCTCTCCAGAAGGCCCTTGAATGCCTTGCCGTGGCGTGCCTCGTCACGAGCCATTTCGTGAACCGTGTCATGGATTGCATCCAGGTTTGCTGCCTTTGCACGCTTTGCCAGATCGAACTTACCAGCGGTTGCGCCGTTCTCTGCCTCTACACGCATTTCCAGGTTCTTCTTGGTGCTGTCAGTTACGACTTCGCCCAGAAGCTCTGCGAACTTAGCTGCATGCTCTGCCTCTTCGTAAGCTGCCTTCTCCCAGTACAGGCCGATCTCCGGATAGCCTTCTCTGTGAGCTACTCTTGCCATAGCCAGGTACATACCTACCTCAGAGCACTCGCCCTGGAAGTTTGCTCTCAGATCTGCCAGGATGTCTTCGCTAACGCCCTGAGCAACACCTACTACATGCTCAGCAGCCCAGGTCATTTCCTCACCCTGCTTGGTGAACTTGGAAGCCGGAGCCTTACATACCGGACATGCTTCCGGAGCTTCGTCGCCTTCATGAACATAACCACATACATTACATACCCACTTTGCCATAACTTTGTTCTCCTTTTCTTAAATATCAATCTAATATAATTATTTAATTGTTTTGCTTTTTAAACCTCTGCCTGAAGTTTACCGTTACAATTGCTGCAGCAGCCGTACACATTCAAGATGATCTGGTCTGCATCAAGGCGCTGTGCCTCAAGTCCCTTGTGAAGCTCTCTGCGTACGCCGTCCATCCAAAGATCGCTGACACTTCCGCAGTTGGGACAGATCAGATGATAGTGCTCGTTGGTGTTGCCATCGAAATGGTCCGGTCCGTTGGTCACCGGAATACGGATAACCTCTCCGGCGCTTTCCAGCTGTGCCAGATTTCGATACACCGTGCCAAGACTGATCTTCGGGTTCTCCATTCGGATCTCGGTATAGATCGTTTCCGCGGTGGGATGATCGGTCCGTCCGAACAGGTGCTTTCGGATCTCTTCACGCTGGCGGCTGTATTTCTGAACTGCCATGTGCCCTCCTTGATATTAGTAATTGTTACTGATATCAATATACACAGCTAAAGCCAGTTTGTCAACATAAAATTGATAATAATTATCATTTTCTTTTCCTTATGATGCTGACAGCTTCATCCTGCGTTGCACATTGTTCCCGATACCCGCGACTTAACAAGCGACAAACGAGCACCCCCTGCAGCCATCCTGCTGTTTCCCAAATCAGCCCTGCAGTCCTCTGGCCTGACGATCCATATCCTCAATGACGATATCGTAGATCTCGCCCAGGCTTGCGCAGTACTCCAGTACCTTCCAGGGCTCATTGGTATGGAAATGAATCTTGATCAGCTCCTCATCGCCTACAGCCAGCAGACAGTCACCTTTGAAATTCTCGGTGAAGTATTCGCTGATAGCATCCTCGTCCAGATCCTCGCCCTCGATCAGAAGCTGGGTGTCGTATTTAAATTCAATCATGTCCGTCTCCTTCCGAAATCTGTTCTGTGATCTCTTCTTCTGCCGCGGTCTCCGGTTCTTCGGTCTCCTTAAGGACACCTTTTCCCTGTCCCTGCGGCGCACGTTCTGTTTCAGCCGTCTCCGTACTTTCCTCCACGGACTCCGACGCTTCTTCCTGCTCCGGAGCCGGTGTATCTTCCCCGGCTGTTTCCTGTCCGATCTGCTCGGATATGATCTTCCAGATGCTCTTTCGCTCGCTGCCAAGGGCCCAGGCTGCGATACCGCCCAGATCATACCTGCTTACCAGCTGCGCCTTCTTCTCAATGGAAGCTTCATCCTCGATCCAGATCTGACAATTGATGCCGTCCTCGGTATCCCATACCGCATAATTCTGTCCGATCTGTTCATCCCAGACCGGTTCCACGCCGTAGCTCTCCAGCGTCCGGGTGACGGTATTCATGCCAAGGATCTCGCTCCACACACTGGGGGAGCCGCTCGCATCGTATCCAGTATACCACAATCTCGTATAGAACGGTACACCGCTGATCACCTTGCGGGCCGGCACTTCCTTCAGAGTATTGACGATTCCCTTCTCCTCAAAGGGCAGGGAAGCCACGGAACCGGCCTCGGAGCCCACATAGTGCTCATCGTATCCCATGATGATGACATAGTCTGCAAAGGCCCCCAGCTCCGAACGATCAAAATAGCTGTTGAAATCCAGGGAGACCGGAACATCCACGGAAAGCACCAGCTGGGCCTTTCTCGTCTCTACGGAAAGCTCCCGGATAAACTGGACATAATCGTAGGCGCCTTCGCTGGTGATATATTCAAAGTCAATATTGATGCCGTCCAGGCCAAGATCCAGGGCCGCCTCCACCAGGTTGTCGATCAGCCGGGCACGGGCACTGGAGGAGGCGGTCAGAGTGGCCAGACTCATTTCACTGCTGAAGTTGTCCACCAGTCCCCAGACCTCCCAGCCAGCCTTGTGCGCCTTGCGCACATACTTCCGGTCCGCCAGGGAGGTAAAGCTGCCTTCATTATCCGAAAGGGAGAACCAGGTGGGGGAGATCACATTCACGCCGGTCATATCCGCGGTATCCTGCTCCAGATAATCGTTGGACTCAGCCACACCGATCTGATGCCACACCAGATTGATCCGCTCGTCCCGCACCAGATCCGGGATCTCTTCCGCTGTAAACTCCCGCTCGTATTTCGTTTCTTCTGGCTCGCTCAGATATTTGCTGCGATAATAGCCACTGAAACCGTCAGCGGTCATCACCTTCATCCATTTTTCGCCCTCTTCCAGGACGGTCACCACATCTCCCTTGGCCACCCGGGTCAGGATGGACGACTTCAAAGAGGCCTCCTCCCGCACAGCGCCCTTCTTTCCGACCACGGCACTCTTCCGGGTGCCCCATCGGTAATTCAGCACCACATGGCTGCTCTCATCAAACCGGAGGACCTCTGCGTTCACATACTGCTGCACAAAATCCGCGGAGATGTAAAGCCGTCCATCCCGGTCGATCATCACCTCCTGGTCAAAGGAACGCTCTCCTTCCTTCGTTTCATAGGTCCGGCTGTTGACCGGGAACTTCAGGATATCCTCCGCGGTCACGTAGCGCATCTGGCCGGTCTCCTCATCCCAGTAAAACCGGGTGGACAGATTTTCCCGCACCATGCTGTAGCTTAAATACAGATGCTCATCCACCACCATGGCCTTGCGCGGGTCCACCTGATTTTGCAGTACCACCGCCAGCTCGCCCTCTCCCAGCCCGCTGTCTCCGCCGTTTTCCCGAATCAGCCGATTGTAGTATTCCAGCGGATCCGCCTTTTTTCGGCTGGGGGCCAGCAGGGTATAAGCTGCCACCGCCAGGATCACCGCGCCCGCCGTCAGCAGCATTTTCGTCCGAAGCACCTGCCGGCGCCGTTCCTTCATCTTCTCGCTTTTATCCTTCACAGACATCCTCCCCGTTGTTCCTGTATCTTTCGCATGTAATCTCCCTCCGTGAAACAGTCATCACAGGGAGTTTTCAGCTCATTCCTTGTAATATTTTCAGATTTCTAAAACGATCAGAACGCCGGCAGGATTGCTGTGCGGTATCGGAACGGCAATCCTGCCGGCGTTCCGTCTCGATTATAACAGGAAACATTTTTTTCGTCACATTTCTGTAAAAAACTTAATAAAAAAACCCGGTTCACCCCCAGACCGCTTCAGGTCAGTCTGTGGGCTGTGCCGGATTTTTGTCTGCTGAAAGTAGTGTACGGAAGTTTCCGTGAGTCCACCGGTTCGCACAAAGCGACTGTCTCCAAAGATGCATAAACGGGGAGTTCTGCTCCGGATTGTATACGTGTCCACGCAGTCCCTCTATGCGTCCCGGTCTGTTATCATGTCCTTTGCTTTCTCACCTCCTTATGCTTCTCTTTCTGTTTTCCACCGCCCCTTTGGCCTGCCTCCGGCTCAGTAGCTCGTAATGCAGATAGTCGATAACTAAGCGAATACTTACCTGCTTTTCAATAGCACAAAACTGAAAAGCCTCGTCGCAGCCCATTCGCAGCGGTGTATACTGATCACACAGCACGTCTCCCACTGCCCGAATGCCTAAAAAGGTCTGTCCGTGATATTTTTCCTTTTCGGGCTTTTCGGATCCGTTTTGCGTCCCAGCATATATTTCAAACCGGCCTATGCCCTATTCCTCCACCAGTTTGTTCCGGCTTTGGAAACTGCCACCCGGCTCAGCTGCATACAAAAAGTCTGCGCAGTACACTTTTTGTATATACCATTATTATATACATTCTGTATTCTTTTTCAAGAATAAATCTCCGCCAACCTCCAGGAGTCTCGATTTCGTTACGCTTCAGTCAGTTGATTCCGTGAGATATTCTGTCTTGAAATGTTCGCCAGGCGAACAGCAAAGTCTCCGCTTTACACTCCCCCGTCTTTTCGTTATAATGGTGTACTACAATGCCACAAGGCTTGCAGTCGCGACAAGCCGGGGCACCAACTCTGATTGCCCGTTTTTAACCGGGTACATTTGCGAATGGAAGTGATGATATCCTATGAAAATAGAAAAGCTGAATGAGAATCAAATTCGCTGCACGCTGACCCGTGAGGATCTTCAGTCCAGACAGATCAAGCTCACCGAGCTGGCCTACGGTTCCGAGAAGCTTCGCCTTCTCCTCCGCGATATGATGAAACAGGCATCCAAGGAGTGCGGCTTTGACGCCACCGATGCACCTCTGATGATCGAGGCGATCCCCCTTTCCATGGATTCAGTCATCCTTACGATCACGAAGGTGGACAATCCGGAAGAGCTGGACAGCCGCTTCGCCCGTTTTTCTGCGGAAGAGAATGCACCGATGGATGCCGAATCCATCCCCACCCTGTCCGGAGCCGATGACATCATCGATCTGATCTCCAAGCTGGGCAAGATGGCCAAAACAGCCAGTGCCATGGCAGCCTCTCACATGCAGGATACACCGGGTGCCGACAATGAGACAGCAGCCGAAGACAAGACCGGTATCGAAGTTGTTTCCGAGGAAACCCCGGATGAGGCAGCCGGTAACTCCGACGAGGTCTACCGCCTCCGCCGTTTCTACCTGCTGCGGGATCTGGAGACTGCCATCAAGGTCGCCGGCCAGATCGATCCGGCCTACGTATCCCCCAACAGCCTGTACAAAAATCCGGAGGACGGCAACTATTTCCTGATCCTCCAGAAGGCGGATGCTTCACCGGCCCTGTTCAACCAGGTCTGCAACACGGTGTCCGAGTACGGTCTGCAGGCAGACTACACCCCCGGACTGGAGGAATTCTTCACCGAGCATATGCAGGTGATCTGTGCCGACCAGGCTATTCAGACGCTGCGCAGTCTTTGATCGAAAAAAAGCCCATGATCCTTTGCTTCAGACAAAAGACCATGGGCTTTTCATTTTCCTATCCGATTTCATGGATCAGGCCTTTGCAGCTTCTTCAGCTTCCCAGGCTTCCAGAAATGCGTTAATGCGTGCTTCGATCACATCTGCCTCGATGCCATGAACCATAGCAGCCTCTTCCAGAGTTTCCATAGCAGCTGCACCGCAGGTTACGCAATGCATACCGCTGGCCATCAGAAGGCCGGCCATGTTCTCATTCACCTGAAGGATGTCACCGATCAGCATATCCTTGGTAATTCTTTTTCCCATACTATTCTCCATTCCGCGGACAGGCCGCGATGCAAACGGTGTCCGAATCCGGCCAAAGCGCTGCGTTCACTCTGCGCGCAGCCCCGACGCGTTTCCTTCTTTCACACCATTTGTCCATATTCTCTCAAAAAAGAAACAGGAAACCGTGCTAAAAAGCACGGCTTCCCGATCATTCGCTCAGATTATTCTGCGCTGATAGCCTCGTTCGGGCAGGTAGCTTCACAAGTACCGCAATCCAGACAAGCGTCTGCATCGATCACATACTTGCCATCGCCTTCGCTGATAGCGTCAGCCGGGCACTCTGCTGCGCAAGCGCCGCATGCTACACAATCATCACTGATTACATATGCCATGATAAGATCCTCCTTAAAAATTTTATCCCATCCGCCGAAACGGCGGACGTAAACGTACTCACGTCTCCGATATTTTAATACGCAGGCGAAGATAATTCAAGCATTAT
>JAUNDD010000002.1:8834-33929 GCA_030526245.1 Lachnospiraceae bacterium | reverse complement strand
ACGTACTCACGTCTCCGATATTTTAATACGCAGGCGAAGATAATTCAAGCATTATTCTGTGAGCTTGTTACAGTTCACGCAGTGAACGGCAACAAGCCCGGGTTTCACTCCGGATCGTCTTCGGCAATGGGATTTTGCCGCCTGTGCGGCAAAACCCCTGCCGGATCAAAATGCCTGAACGGTAAGCTCTTACTTTCTTGCTGCCTTCTTCGGAGCTACATCAAAGCTGGCCGGATCAACGGTTACCTTAACCGGATCCAGATGCCAGATCTCATCTACGTACTGCTGAATGGTACGGTCAGAGGTGAACTTGCCGGCGCTGGCCATGTTCAGCATAGCCATTCTAGCCCAACGCTCGGTGTCGCGGTATGCTTCTTCAACCTGTCTCTGTGCTGCTGCATAGGACTTGAAGTCAGCCAGGATGAAGTACTGATCCTGGGTCAGCAGAGAGTCGTAGATCTCACGGAACATCTGCATGTCGCCATTGGAGTAGGTGCCGTTGATCAGCTGCATCATGACGTTGCGGATATCCGGATCGTTGTTGAAGTAGTAAGACGGATCGTAGCCGCCGTTGTTTTCGAAGTTGATGACCTCGTCAGAGGACAGACCGAAGATGAAGGCATTCTCTGCGCCAACTTCTTCCACGATCTCAACGTTAGCACCGTCCATGGTTCCGATGGTGGGTGCACCGTTCAGCATGAACTTCATGCAGCCGGTACCGGATGCCTCTTTACTTGCGGTAGAGATCTGCTCGGATACATCCGCTGCAGCAAACAGAAGCTCTGCGTTGCTGACACGATAGTCCTCGATGAAGACAACCTTGATCTTGCCGTTGATGGAGGCATCGTTGTTGATCACATCTGCTACGTTGTTGATCAGCTTGATGGTCTGCTTAGCACGACGATAGCCGGCTGCAGCCTTTGCACCGAAGATGAAGGTTCTCGGATAGAAATCCATTTCCGGATGCTCTTTGATCTGGTTGTACAGATACATTACATGCAGGATGTTCATCAGCTGACGCTTGTACTCGTGCAGACGCTTAACCTGGATGTCGAAGATGGAGCGCGGATCGACTTCGATGCCGTTGTGCTCACGGATGTAGTCGGCTACGCGGCACTTATTCTGATACTTGATGTTCATGAACTCCTGCTGAGCCTTCGGATCATCCGCATACAGCTTCATGCCGGCGATCTTCGGAAGATCGGTGATCCACTCGTCGCCGATATGATCGGTGATCCATGCAGCCAGAGACTGGTTGCCGTGGAGCAGGAAACGACGCTGGGTGATACCGTTGGTCTTGTTGTTGAACTTCTCCGGGAACATCTCGTAGAAGTCACGCAGCTCCTGCTTCTTCAGGATCTCGGTATGCAGAGCCGCTACACCGTTTACGCTGTAGCCGGCCACGATTGCCAGATGAGCCATCTTGACCTGTCCGTCGTAGATGATCGCCATCTTTGCGATCTTCTCCTGGTTGCCCGGATACTTGTTCTGGATCTCCATAACGAAGCGACGGTTGATCTCCTCGATGATCTGGTATACACGGGGAAGCAGACGGGAGAACAGCTCGATGGGCCATTTTTCCAGTGCTTCGCTCATGATGGTGTGGTTGGTGTAAGCCACGGTCTTGCAGGTGATCTCCCATGCCTCATCCCATTCCAGATGCTCCTCATCCAGAAGGATACGCATCAGCTCGCCGACAGCAACGGTCGGATGGGTGTCGTTCATCTGGAAGGTTACCTTCTCATAGAACTTGCGGATATCGCCGTGGGTCTTCTTATATTTTGCAACAGCAGTCTGAACGCTGGCAGAAATGAAGAAGTACTGCTGCTTCAGACGAAGCTCCTTACCTGCATAGTGGTTGTCGTTCGGGTACAGGACCTCGGTGATGTTGCGAGCCAGGTTCTCCTGCTCAACAGCCTTCTGGTAATCACCCTTATCGAAGGAATCCAGCTGGAACTCGTTAACAGCCTCTGCATCCCAGATACGCAGGGTATCTACCATGTTGTTGCCGTAGCCAACGACCGGAATATCATACGGAACAGCCAGTACGGACTGATAGCCGTCCTGGATATAGTGGTTGCGGCCGGTAGCCGGATCATACTCTACACGAACATAGCCGCCGAAACGGATCTCCTTGGAGTACTCCGGACGACGCAGCTCGAAGGGATAGCCGTTCTTCAGCCAGTTGTCCGGTACCTCGATCTGGTAACCGTCACGGATCTCCTGCTTGAACATACCGTAGTGGTAGCGGATACCGCAGCCGTAAGCAGCGTATCCCAGAGAAGCCAGAGAATCCATGAAGCAGGCAGCCAGACGTCCCAGACCACCGTTACCCAGAGCCGGATCGCGCTCCTCGTCCTCGATGGCATTCAGGTCAAAGCCCAGCTCATCCAGAGCCTCCTTAACCTCCTGATAGGCACAGAGGTTGATCAGGTTGTTACCGAACAGACGACCTACCAGGAATTCCATGGACATGTAATATACCGTCTTCGGATCATCCTTTTCGAACTGCTTCTGGGTAGCCAGCCAGTTGTTGATGATCACATCCTTGGTAGCGTAGGCAACGGCCTGGTATACCTGCTGGGGAGTTGCCTCCTCCAGCGTGGTACGGAACAGGTTCTGCACGTAATTGCGGATATCGCTCTTCAGTTTTTCTTTATCAAATGCCTTATTCATTTTGCACTCTTCCTTATTAATTATTTTTTTCCACACCCAGGGTTACATTCTCGCCGTTGATGCTCCACTCCTTGGTAAAGCCGCCCATCTGACCCTGCAGGATCTCGGTGGCCAGGACATCGTGGCTGATGTCTGCGCCAAAGCGGTTCAATACATCGGCGATCTTATCGGTTCCCTGTGCATAGACACGGATCCGGTCAACGACCTCAAAGCCGGCTTCCTTACGCATGGTCTGGATCTTGCTGACCAGCTCACGCACAAAGCCCTCTTCGATCAGTTCCGGTGTCAGGTTGGTATCCAGTACCACCGTTACCGGTCCGTTGGTCTCCGAAACGAAGCCCTCCATCTGAGAATGCTCAATGAGCAGATCCTCTTCCGTCAGTGACACCTCGGTACCGTTCACGTCAAAGACTAACGCGCCCTTTTCCTTCAGCTCATCCATGGCGGCATTGCCATCGATGCTGCTTAAGTACTTGCGGATACCGCCCAGCTGCTTGCCGTACTTCGGACCTACGGTACGAAGCTGAGGCTTGAAGCTGTAGGAGGTAAAGGAGCGTACATCATCCGTGAAGGTGATATTCTTAACGTTCAGCTCGTCGGTGATGATGTTTGCAAAGTATTCCGGCAGGTCTGCCTCAGCCTTTACATACATCTGACCAATGGGCTGACGGTTCTTGATGTTGGCGGTATTACGGCAGGCACGGCCCATCACAACAACCTTCAGGACCTCGGCCATCTGCTTCTCCAGCTGCTCGTCGATCTGGGACTCATCCGCCGTCGGGAACAGACACAGATGTACGGATTCCGGAGCGGTGGGATCTACCTTGCGAACGATGTTCTGATAGATGTTCTCGGTCATGAACGGAATCATCGGTGCCGCACACTTGATCAGGTTGACCAGAGAGGTGTACAGCGTCATGTAGGCGTTGATCTTATCCTGCTCCATACCCTTGGCCCAGAAACGATCACGGCAGCGACGTACATACCAGTTGCTCATGTCGTCTACGAATTCCTCCAGCGCCTTGGCGGTCTCCGGAATCTTGTAGGCATCCAGGCAGGCATCCGTGGTGCGGATCATGGTGTTCATGCGGGAAAGCAGCCACTTGTCCATCACCGGAAGCTTGTCGTAATCCAGGGTATACTTCGTCGGATCGAAGTTATCGATATTGGCGTACAGCACGTAGAACGCATAGGTGTTCCACAGGGTACCCATGAAGCGGCGCTGTCCCTCCTGTACCACCTTGTCATGGAACTTGTTCGGCAGCCAGGGTGCGCTGTTGCTGTAGAAATACCAGCGGATGGCATCGGCGCCATGCTTCTCCAGCATTTCCATCGGATCCACCGCATTGCCCTTGGACTTACTCATCTTGTTGCCGTCCTTATCCAGCACCAGACCCAGAACGATAACGTTCTTGAAGGCCGGCTGGTTAAACAGCAGGGTTGCCTCGGCATGCAGAGAATAGAACCAGCCTCTGGTCTGGTCCACAGCCTCGGAGATGAACTGCGCCGGGAACTGCTGCTCAAAGAGCTCCTTGTTCTCAAACGGATAGTGCAGCTCGGCGAACGGGCAGGCACCGGAGTCGAACCAGCAGTCGATTACCTCCGGAACACGCTTCATGGAACCGCCGCATTCGCAGGCGATCTCATAATTGTCCACATACGGACGATGCAGCTCGGTCTTTTCAGCCTCCGGGTTGCCGGACAGCTTGGCCAGCTCGGCCTTGGAGCCTACGCAGATTCTCTTGCCGCAATCCGGGCACTCCCAGATCGGCAGCGGTGTTCCCCAGTAACGGTTACGGGAGATACCCCAGTCCTGAATATTCTCCAGCCAGTTTCCGAATCGACCGGTACCCATGGTAGCCGGGATCCAGTTGATCTCTTTATTATTGCGAACCAGATCGTCGCGGACCTCGGTCATGCGGATGAACCAGGACTCTCTCGCATAATACAGAAGCGGCGTATCACAGCGCCAGCAATGCGGGTAGTCATGTTCAAACTTCGGTGCGTCAAAGAGGAGTCCTCTTTCCTGCAGATCCTTTAAGATCTCCGGATCCGCACTGACAGCACCCTGACGGATCTCCTTGTCCGTGGGCTTGCAGCGCATGCCGGCGAACTTGCCGGTGCACTCTCTCATGCAGCCGTGGTCGTCGACCATCTGAACAAACGGCATATTGTATTTTCTGCCGACACGGGCATCGTCTTCACCGAATGCCGGTGCCTCATGAACGATACCGGTACCATCGCTCATGGTAACGTAGTCGTCCACCTCCACGAAGAAGGCTTTGGCGTGCTGCTTGTCTACCGCTTCCTTCGCACACTCGAACAGCGGCTCATACTCGCGGTACTCCAGGGTCTTGCCCGGGAACTTGTCCAGGATCTCATAAGCCGGCGTTCCTTCTTCAGCCAGCGGTCCCAGGACCTTATCCAGCAGTGCAGAGGCCATGTAGTAAACATTGCCGTCGATGCACTTTACCTTGGCATACTCTTCATCCGGGTTCACGCAAAGCGCGATGTTGGACGGAAGGGTCCACGGTGTGGTCGTCCAGGCCAGGAAGTATGCATCCTCATCCTTTGCCTTGAAACGAACGATGGCGGAGCGCTCCTTCAGTGCCTTGTAGCCCTGTGCTACCTCATGAGTAGACAGCGGGGTTCCGCAGTGCGGGCAGTACGGCACGACCTTGAAGCCCTTGTAAAGCAGTCCCTTGTTCCAGATCTGCTGCAGAGCCCACCACTCAGACTCGATATAATTGTCATAGTAGGTGACATAGGGATCGTCCATATCAGCCCAGAAGCCAACCTTGCCGGAGAATTTCTCCCACATGCCCTTATACTTCCAGACAGATTCCTTACACTGCTGAATGAACGGCTCAATTCCATAGGCCTCGATCTCGTCCTTGCCTTCGATACCGATGATCTTTTCAACCTCCAGCTCGACGGGCAGACCGTGGGTGTCCCATCCGGCCTTTCTCGGAACCTGGTAGCCCTTCATTGTGCGGTAACGCGGAATCAGGTCTTTGATAACACGTGTGAGCACATGACCGATATGCGGCTTGCCGTTTGCAGTAGGCGGTCCGTCATAAAACATGTAGATCGGTGCGCCTTCGCGCTCTTCCACGCTCTTTTCAAAGGTGCGGTTGTCTTTCCAGAACTGTTCTGCCTGAGCCTCGCGCTCGACGAAATTCATATCCGTCGATACCTTTTCGTACAACATTGCTTCTTCCTCCTTCTTTCCGACTGCCTTTCTCGTTAGCAGTCCGGTTATTCTCGCGGGCGTTTCTCGTCCGCTCCGCGGGGTGTATGATCTGCTCCCACTCGCGCCGCTTTCTTCGCTCTTCTCGCGGAGTCTGCTCCTGCGATTTAACGAACTTAATATCAGGCCACAGGCTATCAACAATGCCATGGTTTTTACATCAAACCAAAAGCCGGCCTCATACATTGTGACACGTCAGGCGCAGATGGATAGAGATACGTGTCGATTATAAAGAATGCCCACTGGAAAGTCAATTCGTCAAAGCACCAATACGGCCCGAATCCGTCGTCATTTCCCACAGAATTTCCATAGAATTTTGGGTGTTTTACACAATCACCCAGCAAAATAACAGGCACATGACATACTGCCCATTCCCCCCTTACTCATATCCGGTGTATCCTTAAGTCCCCCCTCCACTTTCATGCTGGTGTGAAACGGAGAGTAACTTTTGTCACTTTCGTTCTATGAGGACAAAGCGTGCAAAGCACGCTAGCCGCTTTGCGGCGGTTGTCCGGATATTTGCCCGATTTTATATCGGGCCCGTAGGAAATTCCAGACGGAATTTCCTATGAAATAAAAAAGAGGTGCCACCGGCCAGCGGTGACACCTCTTTACAATTTCGTTTCTCCGAATCAGACAAAGGACCTGGCTTTCGCCAGGTCCCAATCTTTAATTTCTGTCTTCCGAAGAACTCTCGTCCGATCAGATGCCGGCCTGCTCCAGCAGTCCCGGAATCTTGCTTTCCCATCCAAGAGACATGATATGTACGCCTTCGCAATACGGCTTACATTCGCGGATGATGCGGGCAGCGATCTCAACACCGGTGATGCCGGCCTTGGTCTTTTCCTTGTCCGCCTTCAGCTCTTCGATCATCTCTTCCGGTACATGAACACCAGCTACGTTAGCGTTCATGAAACGGCACATGCCAACAGACTTCGGAATAATGATACCAAGCTGTACCGGCTTACCGAACTGTTTAGCCTTCTCCATAAACTTGATGAACTTCTCCGGCTCAAATACAGCCTGAGTCTGGAAGTATTCTGCACCGGCTGCCACCTTGCGCTCCATCTTCAGAAGCTGAGCATCTACCGAGTCAGAGCAGGGAGATACAACGGCACCCTTTGCAAAGGACGGAGCCTCGCCATCCAGCTTGTTGCCGCCCAGGTCCTCGCCCTTTTCGAGCAGACCCATGGTGTGCAGCAGAGAAACTGCATCCAGATCGAATACCGGCTTAGCCTGCGGGTGGTCACCCATCTTGGTGTGGTCACCGGTCAGAGCCAGTACGTTTTCAATACCGAACATAGCCGCGCTGAGCAGATCGGACTGCAGAGCGATACGGTTTCTGTCACGGCAGGCCAGCTGGAAGATCGGATTTAATCCGGCATCCTTCAGTGCCTTACAAACAGCCAGAGAACCAACTCTCATAACGGAAGACTGGTTGTCCGTTACGTTGATGGCATCACAGCGTCCAAGATATTCCTTGGCTTCTTCAATCAGATGATCAACGTTGATTCCCTTAGGCGGTCCTACTTCCGCAGAAACTACAAACTTACCCTCTTTAAATAAATCTGTAACCTTCATGATATTTCACTCCTACTATTATATATGAATATATGATTTACAGGAGATCGACCGGCCGGTGCCTTCGGCCACTGCCGATCGACGCTCCGCCGGGTCTTATTTGGACTGCTTGCACTCCTTTGTGGCATCATCCGTCGCAAAGTTGTGGATCTGAGTCGGGCAGCGCAGAACATCCAGACGGCCCATAGCCTCCAGCTTTCTGTAGATGCGTTCCCATCCGCACTCCATGCAGTCATTCACTTCACATTTTCCATCCTTGGTTCCGCCGCAGGGACCATTTACCAGACTCTTGGAGCAGGCTGTGATCGGGCAGATACCGCCGGTCAGGTTCAGGAAACACTCACCGCACTGACCACAGTCAACCTCCTGGGGTGTAACACCCTGGAAGCCAGGAAGACGAATGGTATCGCAGGCTGCACAGACCTTCTTATCCTCCAGATACTCGGAAACAGTCTGCACGCCAACACCGCAGGAGAAGATCAGGACCATATCTGCCTGATCGATCTCGTCCTTGTGATAGCTCAGACGAAGCTTCATATTTTCGCGGTTACAGATATAGTCGGTGGTCATAATACCGGTGACCTTGCCGGCTGCAAACAGTTCCTTCTGCAGCGCCTTGGCCTCTTCCTCCGGGAAACCGACTTCTTTACATCCATGGCAGTTGATAATGAAGACTTTTCCGTCTACCAGAGATGCAATGGCTTCATTTGATTTTAATCTTGTCATCAACATATTATCTCTTTATCTCCATTATCTTATTTCTTCGGCTGCAGGAGCGGCATGATCATGCCCTTGCCCTGATTGATCTTGGCAACAAGCGGGATTTTTGCGGAACAGATGTATTCGCAGCACTTACAGGAGAAGCAGTCGCGAATGTTGTTATCCAGCAGTGCCTGTGCATTGCCTTCATCCACCCATTTAGCAAAGTTCAGCGGAGCCAGCTCCATCGGACATACGTCCACGCAGCGTCCGCACTTCAGACATTCAACGGTCTCACTGTGATCGGTATCGATGGCGATGATGCCGTTGGTACCCTTGATCACCGGAACATTGGTATCCGCCAGCGGAGCACCCATCATCGGGCCGCCCATCTTCAGCGTTACATCCTCACCGGTAATGCCGCCGCAGTGGTCGATCAGCTCCTGTACGTTGGTACCGATCTTCACCATGAAGTTGCCCGGTGTCTTGATGTGCTCACCGGTTACGGAAACAACACGCTCGATCAGCGGCAGGCCCTTCTGGATCGCATCCGAGATTGCCTTGGCGCTGGCTGTATTGCTGACTACGCAGCCCACATCCGCCGGCAGCTTTCCGCTGGGAACATGACGCTTCAGTACACGCTTGATCAGCATCTTCTCAGCACCCTCCGGATACTGGGTCTTAGCTGCGCATACCTCGATATTTTCAATGTCTGCCGTCTTCTCCTGCATCAGTGCTACGGCATCCGGCTTGTTATCCTCAACCAGGATGACACCCTTCGGTGCATTGACAGCCTTCATGATCGCCTTCAGACCAAAGATGATATCATCGGCATATTCAAGCATCAGACGATGGTCAGCGGTCAGATACGGCTCACATTCGCTGCCGTTGATCAGAACCGTGTCGATGGGCTGGCTGGGTTTCAGCTTGACATAGGTCGGGAAGCCTGCACCACCCATACCGGTGATACCCTTTTCCTTAACGATCTCAACGATCTCATCCGGAGTCAGCTCATCCAGCGGCTTAGCCGGAACAACAGACTCATGCAGCTCATCCTTGCCGTCGGACTCGATCACGATGCATGTCACCTCACCACGGCTGGTCTTGCGCGGCTCAACCGCTGTAACGGTACCGCTGACACTGGAATGAACGTGTGCACTAATAAAGGACGGAGCCTCTGCGATCTTCTGACCAACCTTAACGGTATCGCCTACCGCTACGATCGGGGTAGCCGGTGCACCAACGTGCTGACCGGTGGGGATGATCACCTGCTTCGGAGCCGGGAACGGCTGCAGAGCGATATGCTCGGTATATTCCTTGTTTTCTACCGGATGTACGCCGCCGTAGAAGCCCTCAAAGCGAGCAGCACGAACCTCGGCCACATACTTCTTGATCTCCTCCACTCCGGCTACAGAGTAGTCACGGATCTGAACCGGCTGCTTGGCGAAATCATCCTGACGTCCCTGTTTTTCCAGACGCTGGTAGATCTTCTCCCATGCACAATCCTTTTCCGGATCGATCTCACATTTTCCATTCTTGGCACCGCCGCACTGGCCGTTCAGCAGACTCTTGGTACAGTCTGTGATCGGGCAGATACCGCCGGTCAGATTCAGATAACACTGAGCGCAGGCATCACAGGTCTTCTCCGTCAGAGCCATGCCGTGATGTCCGATGTAATTCAGAGAGTTGGTTGCCGAGAAAACCGGCTTGTCTTCGATGTCCGCAATGATCTGAACGCCGAGACCGCAGGAGATCACAACAATATTCTGTGTACCCTCCGGGATCACACCCTCCAGCTTCTTTTCTGTCTGCACGCTGTTGCACAGAAAATCCAGCCGGGCTGTGCCAGTGATGGTCTTACCCTGAGCTGCTGCAAGCTCGCAGAATGCAGCGCATTCCGGCTCGTCAATGGTGTCAAACTCTTTGAAACACTTGTTGCAGGCAACAACGAAGATATTGTCCAGATCAGCCAGCAGAGCTGTCAGTTCCTCGTTGCTCTTGAGCACATACTTGGTATAGTTCACCACTTATCACCTTCCTATAGATTTTTTTGTTACCATCCGTAACGTTTTGGGTTCCGAAGGCCGTTTCCTTTGTGAAAGATGGTCACGATCTTCGGGTCCAGTTGAAGGAATTATAACACAATCCACAAGGGCTGTCTTGCGTTTAATATTTAACGATTGTATTTCTCGCGGTACACAAAAGGCTGCCCGCTCGGGCAGCCCTTACTGATATGTTTTGAACTTTTTTGCAACAATCACGGCAGCGAACTGCTCCAGTATCCAAAAGCTCGCATTTCAGAGGCGCTTTTAGCGGAGGAGAGATCCACGCCTACGGAGACCAAAATGCGAGGGCCTCACCCCGAGCATTTTATATATGGTCGTAGTTGGCGTTAGCTCGACGGAGCGTTGCCTCAGCGAGCGTTGGATCTGGACAGGAGCTGCACCTGTACTCTTTCAAAAAAACACTTATGCCCTTGCCGGGTGCCGCTTCAGCCAGTCGAGCACGTCTGCGTACACATCGGCCCGGTCCAGTTCATTGAGCACCTCATGCCGGTCATTGGGATACAGCCGGCAGGTCACATCCCGGACACCGGCGCTCTGCAGCGAAACCGCCGCCTTCTTGACCCCGTTTCCGAAAGCCCCCACCGGATCCATGCTGCCGGAAATAAACAGCACCGGCAGATTGGCGGGAACCCGGGCCAGTCTGGCCGGTACCGTCAGCTGCTTCAGGCTGTAAAACAGGTTGTAAAAACCGTTCAGCGTGAACATGAACTGGGTCCGGGGATCCCGGCGGTAGGCCTCCACGATCTGCTCATCTCTGGTGAGCCAGTCAAAGCGGGTCCTGGCCGGTTCAAACCGGTGGTTGTAGCTGCCCATGGCGATGCGGGTGATCAGGCGGCTGCGGTATTCCCAGCCCTTGATCCCGGCCATCAGCCGGCAAAGCTGCATGCCGAAGTTCGCCTCCAGCGCCGAATGATATCCGGTGCCGCTGATCACGGCGCCGTCGATCTCCTCTCCGTACAGGCAGATGTACTGCCGGATCAGAAAAGAACCCATGCTGTGTCCCAGCATATAATAGGGAAGCTTATCTCCCAGTCTGCTCCTGGTCTGCCTCTGCAGTTCCCGGATATCCGTCAGCAGGCACTGGTTTCCGTTCTTTCTTGCAAAATAGCCGTACTTTGAGTCCGAGGTCACCGACGCGCCATGGCCCAGCAGATCCATGGCCGCCACCGCATAGCCCCGTCCGCACAGAAACGCTGCAAAATGCTCATACCGCAGGGCAAACTCCTGCATGCCATGGGTGATCTGCACGATGCCCCGGATCGGCCGGTCTTCCTCCGGTGTCCACAAAAAGGCCTGGATCCTGGTCTTGCGATCCGCAGAAGGAAACTTAAAATCTTCTCTGTTCATAATTCGAACACGCTCCTTCTCAGCCCTCTGCCAGAATATCCTGCAGAATATCCGACAGCTTCGCAAACTCCTCCAGCGTCAGCGTTTCACCGCGCACGCTCTCACTCTTGCCCAGTCTGGACAGACCCTCCAGGATCTGTTCCTTCGTCAGTGTCAGCTCCGACGAGTTGCGCAGACCGTTCATCAGCGTCTTGCGGCGCTGGGCAAAGGAAGTCTTGATCAGCCGGAACATAAAGGCCTCATCCCGGGGCTGTACCGGCGGATTCTCATACACCTTCAGGGTGATCACCGCACTGCCCACCTTCGGACGGGGGATAAAACAGTTGGGCGGCACATTGGCATCCAGCTGAGCCTGGGCATAATAGCCCACGGCCAGAGACAGGGCGCCGTAATCCTTGCTACCCGGTCCGGCCTGCATCCGCATGGCCACTTCCTTCTGCACCATTACGGTGATCGACTCAATGGGCACCTTCTTTTCCAGCAGCGCCATGATGATGGGCGTGGTGATGTAGTAGGGCAGATTGGCCACCACCTTCACCCGCCGGCCGCCGCCGTAGGTCCGGGCGATCTCATTTAAGTCTGTTTCCAGCACGTCTGCATTGATCACCGTCACATTATCATATTCCGCCAGGGTCTTGCCCAGAATCGGAATCAGGTTGCGGTCGATCTCGATGGCCACCACCCTGCCGGCCCGCTCTGCCATAAACTGGGTCAGCGTACCGATTCCCGGTCCGATCTCAACCACACAGTCTTCCCTGGTCAGCTCCGCCGCATCCATGATCCGATCCACCACATGCTGGTCGATCAGGAAATTCTGGCCGAACTTTTTCTGAAAATCAAATCCATGTTCCCGGATGACCTCGATGGTCTTCTGGGGGTTAATTAATTTTTCCATACGTCCCCTGTAAGGCGCTCTGCCCGAAACCGCTGCGTTCCCTTCTTCCTGTACCGCAGCCTTTTGCCATGTGTAATCGAAGAGATCTACTGCATAATGCCGTACATTTCCTGTTCTTAACGAAGCAAAATACTCGCTGCGGGTGGTTTCGAAACAATATGCGCGTGAAACAAACTACAACCTGCCTGACTTTTACATGCTGCTGCTCAGATATGATAGACCCTCCGGGCATTCTCCTGCAGCACCCGGGCTGCGTCCTCCGCCGGTACCCCCTTGATCTGAGCGATCTGCCGGATCATCAGCGGGATATAGCCGGAAAAGTTACGTTTGCCCCGGTACGGCGTGGGGGCCAGATACGGACAGTCCGTCTCGGTCACCAGATGCTCCAGCGGGATCTCCTCCACCACCTCCCGGAGTACCCGGGAATTTTTGAAGGTGACCACGCCGCCCACGCCGATGAGATAGCCCATTTTCACATATTCCCGGGCCATCTGGGCCGAACCGGAAAAGCAGTGGATGATTCCCGTGCCTTTACCGGCGTGGTGATCCCGGATCAGATCAAAGCAGGGCTGGGCCGCGTCCCGGCTGTGCACATTGATGGGCTTATCCAGCTCAATGGCCAGCTCCATCTGCCGCACGAACACCTCCTGCTGCATCTCCTCCGGGCATACCATCCAGTGATAATCCAGACCGATCTCCCCGATGGTCACGCAGCGCGGATCCCGGGCCATACGCACCAGCTCCTGCCAGTTTTCCTCATGCTCTGCCAGCTCCGCCGCATGATCCGGATGGATCCCGATTCCGGCATACACGTGGTCAAAGCGATGGGCCAGCTCCAGACTGGCGCAGGCTCCCCGGAAAGAGGCTCCCACATTGACGACCGCCTGAACGCCAAGAGCCGGGAGCCCTCCAAGGAGCTGCTCCCGGTCTTCATCAAACGCGTCATCATCATAGTGGGCATGGGTATCGATATATGTGAAGCTGTTTTCAGCCTCCTCCGGCAGACAGCCCGTGGCCGCTGCCGGATCCTTTGTCAATACCGCCCCGAACATCAGCAGATCTCCGATCCGCTGGGCATATCCTTATCCGGTGTCATCAGAGCCAGTACACCGTTCTCATCCTCAGCGCACAGAATCATGCCCTGAGATTCCACACCGGCCAGCTTTGCCGGTTTTAAGTTGGTCACCACCATCACCTTGCGGCCCACCATATCCTCTGCACTGTAGGTACCGCGGATACCGGATACGATCTGGCGGGTCTCATTGCCGATCTTCACCTGGCTGACCAGCAGCTTTTTGGACTTCTTCACCGGCTCACAGGCCAGGATCTCGCCCACCTTGAACTCGCACTTTGCGAAGTCATCGATGGTGATCTGCGGCTTGCCTTCTGTCTCCTTTGCCGGAGCTGCCTCGGCGCCGCCTTCCTTCTTGGCATCGCCCACTTCACCGCGGGCTGCGGCTGCTGCGGCTTCCGCCTTCTGCTTCTCCACGATCACAGCCACCTTCTTCATGACTTCCTTCTCGTCCAGACGGGCAAACAGGATCTCCGGATCCTCCGTTACCTTGTTTCCGCTGGGATACTTTCCGAATTCACCCAGGGTGTCGAACTCACGCAGCGTGGTGCAAAGCTGGGCTGCGATCTTGTCGGCGGTCTCCGGCAGGAAAGGTGCCAGCAGGGAGGTGCCCATGATGATGCCCTCGGTCAGGTTGTACAGAACCGTAGACAGACGATCGGACTTTGCCTCATCCTTGGCCAGGTTCCAGGGCTCGGTCTCATCGATATACTTGTTCAGACGCTTGAAGACAGCGAAGATCTCCTTCAGCGCATCGGCAATGCGCAGCTCATCCATGTCTTCCTCTACCTTGGCGTAGGCACCGGTGACCACCGCCTTCAGCTCCTCGTCCACCGGCTCTGCAGCGCCCTTGTCGGCCACAATGCCGTCAAAGTACTTGTTGGTCATGGAGATGGTTCTCTTCACCAGGTTGCCCAGGGTGTTGGCCAGATCGGAGTTGATGCGCTCCACCACCAGCTCCCAGGTGATCACACCGTCGTTCTCGTAGGGCATATCGTGCAGTACGAAATAGCGCACGGCATCGACACCAAACAGCTCGGCCATATCGTCGGCATAGATCACGTTGCCCTTGGACTTGGACATCTTTTCTCCGCCCTGCAGCAGCCAGGGATGACCGAATACCTGCTTCGGAAGCGGCTCGCCCAGTGCCATCAGGAAGATGGGCCAGTAAATGGTATGGAAACGAACGATATCCTTACCGATCAGATGCAGATCCGCCGGCCAGTTCTTCTTATACAGATCGGACGAATTGCCCAGGGCATCGTAGCCGATACCGGTGGCGTAGTTGGAAAGTGCATCCAGCCATACGTACACCACGTGACGCGGGTCAAAGTCCACCGGGATACCCCACTTGAAGGAGGTACGGGAAACACACAGATCCTGCAGACCCGGCAGCAGGAAGTTGTTCATCATCTCATTCTTGCGGGACTCCGGCTGAATGAACTCCGGATGCTCGTTGATGTATTCGATCAGACGGTCCGCATATTTCTGCATACGGAAGAAGTAAGCCTCCTCCTTTTCCTCATGAACGGTGCCGCCGCAGACCGGACACTTGTCCTCGTCCACGATCTGGGACTTGGTATAGAAGGCCTCACACTCGGTACAGTACATACCGTTGTAGGATCCCAGATAGATATCGCCCTGATCATAGAGCTTTTTGAAGATCTTCTGCACCTGCTCCTCATGGTCCGCATCTGTGGTACGGATGAAACGGTCGTAGGAGGTGTTCATCAGATCCCAGATCTGCTTGATGTCCGCTGCCTTCTCATCAACGAACTCCTTCGGGGTCTTGCCGGCCTGTCTGGCTCTTTCCTCGATCTTCTGACCGTGTTCATCGGAACCGGTCTGGAAGTAAACATCGTAGCCGTCGGCTCTCTTATAGCGGGCAATGCTGTCCGCCATGATGATCTCGTAGGTGTTGCCGATGTGCGGCTTGCCGGAGGTGTAGGCAATCGCGGTGGTAATATAATACTTTCCTCTATCCATCCTTATTTCCTCTCTTATAACTGTACCTTTGTACAGAGTAATCTCTTTATTTTACTCGATTAAAGTTGATCAGACAGCCATCCAGGATGATCTGTCTCTCGTCATCCGTCAGCGCTCCCATCTTCAGGGTAAAGTGCTCAAGCTTTCCATCCCGGACCACGCAGGCCTCGATCTCGGAAGCCTTCTGCTCCACCGCCTCGCGGATCTTCGGCAGATACAGCCAGTCACCCTTGGCGAAGGGCAGCTCCTCCCCGTCGATCAGCAGCGGCAGCATGCCCCAGTTGATCAGGTTGGAGCGATAGCGCTTGGTGGCATAGCCATTGGCGATGTTAGCCCAGCCGCCCAGTACCTTCTGGCAGGAAGCCGCCTGCTCGCGGGCACTGCCGTCACCCGGCTTCACTGCAAAGATGGTGGAGCCGATTCCAAGCTGCTCCTCCTTCATCTCCGGTGCCTCGGTGCGAATCGCCTCCAGTACAGCGGCAAATTCCGGAAGGGCCGAAACGGGATCGCTTCCCTGTTCCAGTGCCTTTTCACCCAGCTGTACCTCCTTGGCCAGACCCACGTAGTCCGGTGCCTTTCTGGACAGGGCAAATTCAGCCAGTCCCAGCGGATTGGAACGGTAGGAGCTGGTCTCACCGGAGGGGATCAGTTCGTCGGTGGTGGTGACCGGATCGTGGATCTCGCAGACCACCTTCAGAGCCAGGTTCTCCGGCAGCTCACGCATCGCCGGCCACTCCTTGATGTTCGGGCCCTGCACGATGGGCTGGGTCGGATCGGCCTGTCCATGGCTGTCAAAGACTCTCCGGTCATAGATCCGGCTGTCAAAATGATATTTCGGAGCGGTGTACTCCACATCCAGCTCCGTAGCCGCGGTCAGGAAGCCGCCGTTGGCTGCGGTTGCCGCAATGGAACGGGCATCCATCAGGGCCACCGATGCGATCTGGCCGCTCTGAACCTTGGAGCCCTCACGGTTCGGGAAGTTTCTGGTGGAATGACGGATGGAGAAGGCATTGTTCGCCGGTGTATCTCCGGCACCGAAGCACGGTCCGCAGAAGGCGGTCTTCACCACCGCGCCGGCCTCGATCAGATCCGCCATGCGTCCGTTGACAGCCAGCTCACGATAGATGGGCGTGCTGGCCGGATAGACACTTAAGGTAAAGGCACCGTTGCCGGTATCTCTTCCCTTGAGAATGTCCGCTGCAGCGCAGATATTTTCAAAACCGCCGCCGGCACAGCCTGCGATGATACCCTGATCCACGTACAGACGTCCGCCCTGTACCTTGTCCGCCAGAGAGAAGCTGACCTTCTCGCCAAAGGACACCTTGGCCTTCTCCTCCACATCGTGCAGGATATCCGTCAGATTTTCCTTCAGCTCGCGAATGGTATAGGTATTGCTGGGATGGAAGGGCATGGCGATCATGGGCTCGACCTTGGACAGATCCACCTCCACGCAGCCCTCGTAGTAAGCCAGCGCAGCCGGCTTCAGCTCGCGATAGTCCTCCTCGCGTCCGTGGGTCCCGTAAAACTCACGGATCTTCTCATCCGTTGTCCAGATAGAGGACAGACAGGTGGTCTCGGTGGTCATAACGTCCACACCGATACGGAAGTCGGCACTTAAGTTCTTGACGCCCGGGCCTACAAACTCCATCACCTTGTTGTTGACGTAGCCGCATTTGAACACGGCACCGATGATGGCCAGAGCCACGTCCTGGGGACCAACGCCCCTGGCCGGCTCACCCTTCAAATAGATGGCCACTACATCCGGGGCATCGATATCATAGGTCTGTCCCAGCAGCTGCTTTACCAGCTCCGGTCCGCCCTCGCCCACGGCCATGGTTCCCAGGGCACCGTAACGGGTGTGGGAATCCGAACCCAGGATCATGCGGCCGCCGGCAGCCATGCGCTCACGGGCAAACTGATGGATGACAGCCTGATGAGGCGGCACGTAGATACCGCCAAAGCGCTTGGCGCAGCTCAGACCAAACATGTGGTCATCCTCATTGATCGTTCCGCCGACGGCGCACAGGGAATTGTGGCAGTTGGTCAGCACATACGGAATCGGGAACTTCTCCAGTCCCGATGCTCTGGCTGTCTGGATAATGCCGACATAGGTAATATCGTGAGAGGTGAGCATATCGAATTTGATCTTCAGCTTGCTCTCATTACCGGATGTATTGTGTGCATGCAGGATCTGGCTGGCCATTGTCCCCTTGCGTGCCTGCATCGGGTCGCCTGCTCCGCCGGCCTGAGCCGCCGGCAGGATCGTTTCCCCGTCCTTCAGATACACGCCTCCATCATAAAGTCTGATCATGTTGCCTCCTTCGCTGCCTCCGGCAGCTGTATTTCTAAAAATCTGTTTTTCTTATTGTGATCTGCAACTGGCAGGTCACGCTTCAGGGCGGCAGATGAAGAAGCGATTTCCCGCCTCCTCAAACATCTGCGTACTGTCGTTGATTCCGTAATAATACCATTCTTCTCCGTTCGGGTCTAGCAGATGTGTATTATATTCGTCATATCCGACGATGGTGACCGGGCCGTTTGCGGTCACTGCCGCCACCGGAATGCCCCTGGATACAAAGAAAAGTACCTCCTCCAGGCTGCAGCCGGTCAGGTCTTCCGCCCTCTCTCCGAAGGCCGCCCGGGCCTCCTCTGCCGTGGAAATACCGGCGGCCATACCGGCCGGCAGCTTTTCCAAAGCGATGTCCGCCTTGACCTTGCGGTCTCCGCGCACCCACAGATAATCCATCTGACGGTCCACCACCACGCCTACCTCACGGTTGGCACAGGCAATGGCCTCATTCAGTCTGGTGAACTGGGCATACAGCTTTCCATGGGCATAGACCCGATAGCGGCCGGCCATCTCCTTATTCACCGGTATGGCCACCGTATGGGAAGCCGCGTGGCGGATGATCTTGCTGTAGATGACCTCCGGACTCCGATCCGAAACCGTGCCGCCGACCCGCAGATATACCTGGGTCTGCTTTCGGTTCGAATACTGGGTCGCCGTTCCGATTCCCCCCAGATCCTCCTGGGTACTCATGATCTGATCTTCACTCACCGGACTCAGCCGGCCGCCCTCGCCCACGCTGGCCCGCCGGAGCGTCAGCATGTGCCGGGACCGCTCGGTTCCGGTCACGAAAACGCCAGGCTGCTCGTAGGTCTTCTGTCCCCGGCCCATGCCGTCCACGATCTCCAGCCGGTACATGGGGAAGTAGCCGTTTTCCAGATCCCCCAGCTTCAGATCCTCATCCCGGGCCAGACCGTAGACCAGATCCTCGCCCATAAAGCAGATCACACGGATCCGTTCACCGCTGCCCGCCGGGATATCGATCCGGTTGCCGGTCTCCAGATCCATCAGACAGATGGCCTGGGAGTCATACTCGCCGCCGGTCTGATAGGCAAAGAACCGGCCGTTGCCGCTGCCTACGCTGCAGCCGGTCTGAATATTCTCCCCGGCAAATTCATAGGTTCGATTTAAAATATTGATCTTGAACAGCCGCTCCTGCATCAGTGCATAGCAGACCGTTTCATCCTCCGTCAGATAGCAGAGCGTCTGTGCATCCCGGATCAGCTGATCGTAGCTGCTCTGGCTGCTCAGGAACACGATCTCCTCTACCATATCCGTGTCCGCTGCATACCGGTACAGCACCAGACCGTTCTCGCCCTCGTGGGAGCCGCGGTTCATGTATCCGGCCACGGCAAACCACACATCGGCGTTCTCCTCCACCTTCATGATCCGGATCGCACTGGCCTTGTAGAAATCCCGGGCGTCCATATTTTCCTTCTGGGGGAAGGAGAAGACCTGGGTCAGCTTGGAGGTGCTGCGCTCATAGGTCCAGAGCGCGTTCTCCTGCACAAAGGCCACTACCCGGCCTCTGGCATCCGCCTGATACTGGATCTCCTTGCCGGTAATGCCCAGCCGGATACCCGTCTGCTCCATGACCTGATTTTCCGGATCGAACACCTCATCCGTGGTACGTTCAAAATTCAGCAGGAAGACACGGCTGTCCGTAAAGCGCACCCGGTAGAATTCGCTGACATTGTAGACCTCGGTCTCTCCCTCGGCATTCATGGCCGCAATGCGGTAATCCAGTGTCAGGGAAGCCGTGCTGGTGTTGATCTCCCGGATCTGGGGTGTGGGCTTGTAATACAGCTGGGGCTTTAATCCGGCCCAGGTCAGCTGCTCCACGCTGTCGTGGATATCCGCATAGGCCAGCGTCTTTTCCTCATCCGTCGTTTCGTCCGGCTCCACCGCCTGACCGATGCTTCCCAGATCCGCCCGGTTGACCGTCTTGTCATAGAAGCCGCTGACATAATTCAGGTACTCATCCGTGTGCAGGCCGTCCGCCAGCAGGATCCGGGTGTAATAGTAGATCCGGCGTCCGCCGCTGACCACCTCCAGCTGCAGGGCATATTCCTGATTCATCCGGATCCGTCCCTGGATCGACAGCGTCGCCTTCAGCAGATCCGATTCATTCTCCAGCTTGACCACCTGGGTATTTTCCAGTGTCTCCTCACCGCTCAGGTCCATGACCTTGTAGGACACGCTGTCCACCGCGGCGGAGAAGGACTGGATCGCAATATCGATCTCATGATCACTGGTCAGCGGCGTGATGTTTTCCCGCAGATCGCTGACGTCCATCTCCTGAGCATAGCCATGCAGACAGTTAAAGCTGACCCCGCCGCGCATCATATAGACCAGCGGGAAGGTCGATTTTTCCATGGTGTCCGCCGTATCCGGCGTGTGCGTGTTCACCGAGCGTGAAAACAGCAGCACCGAGACCACAAACACCACCGACAGCACCACAATGTGGAGCAGTATATTCCGTAGTTTGGCTAATCCGCCTTTCATGCATTACCTCCAGAAAATCGTGATCAGGTAAAAATCATCATCCGTCCGGTAGCTGTAATTCCAGGTACCGGTTCCGTACACATCCATCAGATACTGGGCCGGGTCCGTCAGCATGCTGCCGGAAAAAAGGTTCCATTTGGCACTTTCATAGGCCACCTCACTGCCGAACTTCATCACAATGCTGTCCCGGTCATTATATACAGAGTCCATCAGCGCCTGATGGACCACATCGTAGTCGAAATATTCATAGTATGCACCGCTCAGCCGGTAGAAATTCAGGCTGGCGTCGCTGCAGGGCGGCATGGGCACCGAGGTCTCTGTCCGGTGGGTCCGCCCGATCTCCTCATCTGTACAGCACAGATAATTGTAATTGATGATCTCATGTCCGTCACCGGCGACCCCCACGAAAACCGGGTCGCCCCAGGTCACATCCACATGATAGTACATATCTCCGATCCGCACGATATTCCAGGCATGGTCTCCGCCATCCCGGGTCTTCCCGGTGACGTAGGTGCAGAACATGCCCATGCGGTGCAGGATATACTGAAAGGCCCGGGCATAGCCGGCACAGACACTGCGCCGGTTCAGCAGCGCACTCTGGATATTCTGATTATCCGGGCTGCCCGGCTCATAATCCGTGGTATTGATCAGGTATTCATACACATACCGGATCTTCTGATAGTCACTGCTGCCCTCCGGGATCGAAGCGATGCAGCTGTCCGCCGCCTGCTCCAGCCGGCTTTTCATATCCGCCCGCTGCTCCGGCGGCACCGTTGCGGTCAGCTGGTAGGATACCACCCGGCCGCTCATGGCCGCCTCCTGGGCGGTCACGTTGGTCCCCACCCAGAAAAACTCCGGATGATCCGCCATCACCGCATAGTAGGCCGTCCAGAAATCATCAATGGGCACCTGAGCATACAGCTGGGCCTCATCCTCTCCGTCACGGATCCGCTCATAGAGCTCCCGGTAGATCTCATTGAGCTCGCTGGGGATCTGATTAAAGTAATATTCTTCTATGCCGCCGTGCTCCCAGGTGGTGTCCCCCAGCTGATAGTAGGGACTCTTCTTGGCCCCCAGCATCATCAGCGAGGAATCCACCTGGGCACAGCCGGTAAGGGAAAGCAGCAGCGTCCCGGCAAGCAGCCAGGCTCCCGCCTTCCTTCCCCCTCTTATTTTTCCCATTTTTCGCAAAGCGCCTGTATCTCCTTTGTAAGCCGTTCCAGATCCGCATTGGCTCCGTCCTGGCTGCCTTTTGCAATGGCCCGCAGCCGGTCCACGGATCCCAGCAGCTGAGACACCAGCTGCTCGTGCCGGGCCTGGCCCTTCGACACCGCCGTGGATACCGGCAGTTCGCCCGGCTGACAGCTCTGGACATCCCGGCTGTTTCCGGGGATACCAAAGCCCCGGTCGGCCCCTTTGGCCGGCGTCATGCCTTCCGTCACCGGCATGCCCGCTGCCTCCAGCTCAAACCGGTCAGCGGCCAGATCAAAAACGCTGCCGGAATAGGGCGCACAGGCCTCCAGTCCCAGCTCATGGATCAGCCGGTCCCGGAAGATCTGGCAGACCTGGTCATCTCCGTGGGTCACAAAGACCCGGGAGGGCTTGTCCGTCATGGAGGCGATCCAGGATAAAAGTCCTTCATTATCCGCATGTCCGCTGATACCCGGCAGCTGCAGGACCTTCGCCCGCACCGTGATCTCCTCGCCAAAGAGCATGACCTTTTTGGCCCCCTCCAGCAGCTTGCGGCCCAGGGTCCCCTCCGCCTGATAGCCCACGAACACGATGGCCGAATCCGACCGCCACAGGTTGTGCTTCAAATGATGCCGGATCCGTCCCGCCTCACACATACCGCTGGAGGAGATGATCACCTTGCAGTTTGGATTTGAATTGATCTGGATGGAGTCAGCGCTGGTCACCGCCGTGCGCAGTCCCGGGAATCCGATGGGGTTCAGGCCCTGGTCCAACACCTCTTTGGCCTCCTCGTCGAAGTCCTTAAACATCCGCTTCATAAATACCTGGGTGGCCAGCACGGAAAGGGGGCTGTCCACAAAGACCTCGAAGTCATCGTGTCCCCGGACCAGCTTCTGCTCCTTGATCTGGCGGATGAAATACAGGATCTCCTGGGTCCGTCCCACCGCAAAGGAGGGGATCACCACGTTGCCGCCCCGGTCGAAGGTCTCCTGCAGCACCGCCGCCAGCGTCAGCGTGTATTCGCCGCACTTTTCGTGGGACCGGTCGCCATAGGTGGATTCCATGATCACATAATCCGCGTTGGAGGGGAAGGTGGGATCCTCCAGCAGCGGCTGCTCGCTGTTGCCGATATCGCCAGAAAACAGCAGCTTCTTTTCCACGCCCTCTTCACTCAGCCAGATCTCAATGGAAGCAGACCCCAGCAGATGTCCGGCATCCGTAAACCGGATGCGGATTCCGCCCGCCAGCTGGATCTCCCGGCCGTACTCGTAGCCGGCAAAAAGCTTCATCGTATCCTGGGCATCCTGCACCGTGTAGAGGGGCTCGGTCTTTTCCCGGCCGGCCCGCTCCGCCTTGCGGTTCTTCCATTCCGCCTCGGATTCCTGGATGTGGGCGCTGTCCTGCAGCATGATGGAGCAGAGCAGCCGGGTGCCCTCGGTGGACACGATCTGGCCCTTAAAGCCCTCCTTCACCAGCAGCGGCAGCTTGCCGGAGTGGTCGATATGAGCATGTGTCAGCAATACATAGTCGATGTCGGCTGCGTTGACCGGAATGGGCCGGTTCAGAAACAGATCCTTTCCCTGTTCCATGCCGCAGTCGATCAGCAGCTTCTTTCCGGCCGCCTCCAGATAATAGCAGCTGCCCGTTACTTCATGTGCAGCTCCGATAAACATAAGCTTCATATACTGACACCTCCTCTACAATCTTCCGTTTCGGATTCCCAACAGGTCGAGCTTTCCCCATCCTCACGGCTGTATCATCCTCGTTCCTGCCGTGATTTTCCCTGCTTACCGTCCTTTTCCCGGTTACAGTCCGCATACACATGCGCAGCGTTCTGCGCTCAGCCTTTCGTCAGTTCCTCGATCAGGCCCATGATCCGGCCCACGGCGTCCGCGGTCTCACTCTTTTCCATGGCTTCCTTATAGACTGCCTGCTCCCGGTACAGCTTATCCACGGTCTGCAGAAACAGCTCCTCGGTCATGGTCTCCTCTTCCAGCATCTCTGCAAAGCCCTGCTTGGCAAAGGATCTGGCATTTAAGATCTGGTCCCCCCGGCTGGCCGAAGCCGGAAGCGGGATCAGCAGCGCCGGCTTGCGCAGCGCCAGCAGCTCGCAGATGGCATTGGCTCCCGCCCGGGAGATCACCACATCCGCCATGGCAAACAGATCCGGCAGCTCCTTCTTGATATACTCGTACTGCCGGTAGCCCTTCACGTCAGCCAGCGACTCATCCACATGACCGGCACCGCACAAATGCACGATCTGATAGGTCTCCAGCAGCGTGTCCAGATTTTTGCGCACCAGCTGATTGACCGCCACCGAGCCCAGGCTGCCGCCGATGATCAGCAGCACCGGCTTGTCCGCCGTAAAATCGCACATCTCCAGGCCCTTCGCAGCGCTGCCCTCCAGCAGCTCCTTGCGGATGGCGCAGCCGGTCAGCACCGCCTTGCCCTCCGGCAGATATTTCACGGTCTCCGGGAAATTGCAGCAGACCTTCGCCGCAAAGGGCATTGCCAGCTTGTTGGCCAGTCCCGGAGTCATGTCCGACTCATGGATGATCACCGGAATTTTCGCCAGTCCCGCGGCTGCCACCACCGGTACGGACACAAAGCCGCCCTTGGAGAACACCACATCCGGCTTCAGCTTTTTCAAAAGCCGTCTGGCCTGAAAAAATCCCTTCAGTACCCGCAGCGGATCCGACAGGTTCTTCCAGTCGAAATACCGGCGCAGCTTTCCCGAAGCGATCCCGTAATAGGGGATCTTCTCATCCTCGATCAGCTGCTTTTCGATTCCCTCATAGGAGCCCACGTAGCTGATCTCATATCCTTTTTCCTTCAGCGTCGGAAGCAGCGCAATATTGGGCGTTACATGCCCTGCGGTTCCTCCGCCTGTCAGCATAATCTTTTTCATAATCTATTTACCAAAAATGCCAAGTACCTGTGCCTTCGTCTCCTCGGTCAGCTCACCCGGCTTCCAGCCCACATTGACCGTGTCGCCCTTGTAGCGCGGGATCAGATGCATATGGAAGTGGAACACCGTCTGGCCGGCCGCTTCGCCATTGTTCTGCACCAGGTTGAAACCATCGCAGCCTAAACCGTCAAACAGCTGCTTTCCAACCTTCTTGGCTACTACCAGCGCCTTCGCTGCGATCTCATCCGGAAGCTCAAACAGGTTGGCCGCATGCTCCTTGGGCAGGATCAGGGCATGTCCCTTGGAAGCCGGTCCCAGATCCAGGATCACGCGGAAATCGTCATCCTCATACACCGTTGCAGCCGGAATCTCACCATTGGCAATTTTACAGAAAATACAATTCGGATCTTTCATGATATTCCTCCATTCTATTTCACATCTCTGTCAGGCAGTCCATTAACTTTGCTCCATTAGATTTTTCAATATCCAGAACCATCCTGCCGAAGAGTTTTTAACATTTTGAACTCAGCTCACTTCCTCCTGAGCTTCTTCAACGCCAGGAACACCGCTCC
>JAUNDD010000002.1:0-8734 GCA_030526245.1 Lachnospiraceae bacterium | reverse complement strand
AGCCGCCCCCTGGCCCGAACGCCTCATAAACTTATATCACCTTGACAGCCGTCCTTGTCCTGTTATACTCGAGCTGATACGCAGTTGATTTTAGAAAGGAACGACAACTATGGGTAAACGAGCCGACGAGGCACTGGCACTGTTTATGGAAGGCTTCAGCTGTGCACAATCCGTGTTCGCCGCCTTTGCGGACCTCTATGACATCGACCGGGACACGGCCCTGAAACTCTCCTCCTCCTTCGGTGCCGGAATCGGCCGGATGCGGGAGACCTGCGGTGCTTTCAGCGCGCTGGCTATGATCACCGGCCTGGAAACCGGCTGCACCGATCCGACGGACGCCCAGGGAAAGGCCGACAACTATGCAAAGGTGCAGGAGCTGGCCGCCCGTTTCCGGGAGTTTAACGGTTCCCTTTCCTGCCGCGAGCTGCTGCAGCTCACCGAGGAAGAAAAACAGGCCCAGACCCATGTGCCGGATGAACGGAATGAGCAGTACTATGCCTCCCGTCCCTGCGCCCGCATCGTTTTCCGGGCCGCCCTGATCGGCGAGGAGGCGTTCTGTCAGTCAAAGGAACGGCCTGCAGACAGCTAAACCCGACGACCTGCCAACCATTCCATACATCCGAGATTCACATGCACAAACGGCAGCATTCTTCACATACTATGACCACCGCATCATAAAACGGCATACTTTGAAGAGTCTGACCGCAGGTGCTGCCCATTAACCAATATCAGGAGAACACCATGGTACTCTTACAGCAAATGCTCGTCCTTATGATCTTAATGGCCGTCGGCTTCTACTGCGAGCGGGTCGGCTATCTTAATAAAGAAACCAGCGCCAAATGCTCGGCGATCATCGTCAATGTCGCCAACCCGGCCTCCATTCTCTACAGCAGTATGGCCGAGGACCGGATCCCGGTCTCCAAACTGAAGACCGTGCTCATCATCGTACTGATCATGTACACCTCGCTGATCCTTTTTGCCGAGGTCATCATCCGGGTGCTGCGCATCTCCGGCCTGGAGCGGGGACTGTACCGCAACATGACCGTATTCAACAACCTGATGTTTATGGGCATCCCCATCGTCAGCGCACTGTACGGTCAGGGGGCTGTCCTCTATATCATTCTGTTTGTGCTCCCCTTCAATGTGCTGATCTACACCTACGGTACGATCATGATCCACTCCGACGAGCGCTTCTCGCTGGCTGCTTCGCTGAAGCGTGCATGCAACATCGGCATGCTCGCCTGCATCGGCTCGCTGCTGATCTACTTCCTGCGCATTCCGGTGCCGGAGCTGATCAAGAGCCCCTTAAGCTATCTGGCCGCGATGATCTCTCCGCTGTCCATGATGCTCATCGGCGCTTCCTTTTCCAGAGCCGGCCTGGGGGATTTCTTCGCCGACAAAAAGCTCTTTGCTTTCTCTGTCCTGAAGCTTTTCTGCTTCCCTCTGGCCGCGCTGCTGATCCTGAAGCAGTTTATTTCGGATCCCGTGCTGCTGGGTGTCTGTCTGGTCATGTTTTCCACACCGGCCGCCAGCATGACGGCCATGCTGGCCGAGGAACAGGGCGTCACCTCGCCGACTCCGGCCCGGGGCGTTGCCGTCACCACCATCCTTTCCGTGGCGACGATCCCGCTGCTCTCCATGCTGGTGCTTTGAACAAAAACAGGAATAGTCAGTACAACCATACTGATTATTCCTGTTTTTTATTCTCGCTTCATCAGGATACTTTTCTAAGATCTCTCATCTATCCAACGAGCTTTGAATCCAAACGGGTCCGGCAATAATGCCGGACCCGCCATTGGTTTGAGGATTCCCAACCCGTTATCGTTATTTTATCACTCGGTTTCAACCTCTTCCGTTTCCGGCAGGCTGAAGGATGCCAGAATGTTAAATCCAATTGCTTCGAAGTTTTCATCTCCCTCAACGCCGCCTACGGTCACGTTGTATACACCGCCAAGATCGCCTAAAGCCACGATACCAGCGGTCTGTACGCCATCTGCGGTCACAGAATAGGATACGACCGGAATATCGTTGATGGTCGCAAACTCGATCTCCTCAAAGCCGTTTTCCTCCAGATTAGCAGCTACTGTCTCCAGGTCCTCCACCTCACCGGCTGCGGCAGAGATCGATACGGAATAGGTTTCTTCATCGTTAGCGGCCTGGAAGTATACATTATCCTCCGGCTGCTCATCTTCCGCCAGGTTTACCAGAATATTCCAGTCGCTGGGCAGATACAGGTCAAATACACCAAAGGCAGTCACCCACTCACCATCATAAACCGAAGCATCGATCATGCTGTAATCAATAGCCAGTACCTCTTCTTCAGCCACCGCCGTCATAGCACAGCCTGCTGCCAATACACCGGCTGCCAGCATTGCCAATACACATTTCTTCATCTTTTTTTCCTCCTGAAATCCATTTCTCCGTTACGGCTCCAGCAACGGTTCCGCAACGATATTACTAAAAGTGTTTCCATCTTAACAGATACCGTCTGCTATACCACTGTCCAAAAGTATAGTCTTGCGCAATTTTCCCAGCATTTGTTTCATTTATCCGGAAGATGATCTATTATTCTTATCAAACAGACACTGTTCTACGATGATTGTTTTAGATCGAGGTTTCCCATGAACATGCCACTCTCCAACAGCCCCCATAAGGATGATATGATCTATGCCATGCCTGCCCCGGCCCGAAAAAAAATGCTGGCCGCCAAAAAACGCCAGCTGCCGGTCTATATCTATGGGGCCACCTATTACGGTAAGACGACATTCGTGCAGCAGATCCTCAAATCCCGAAATTATGATTATTTTTCCTGTGCCAGTCAGGATCTTTCGGAACTTTTACAATTACCCGGCAAAGGGTGTAAGATCCTGGTGATCGATGATCTGCATGCACTCCGTGGTGAACAAAGCCGTCGCTATATCTGCCGGCTTCTTTCCCTGAAAAGTGTATGGCTGATCCTGATCAACCGTGCCCCCATGCCTTCCTGGCTCATTGATGCCTGTGTAAGAGCCGGTACCATTGTGATCTCCGAGGGGGATCTTCATCTTCACAAAAATGAGATCCGGGAGCTCATGGATCAACATGACATACAGATCAATGAGAAGGACCTGCGCTTTGCCGAAGAAAACTCCGAAGGAAATCTGTTTGCCATCCTTCACTATGTTAAGCTCCTTGCCGAAAAACAGCCTCTGAATGGTGAGGGGCGGCGCAAAGGCTCCACTCTCCTTACGGCCTATTTCGAGAACCAGCTGCTCCCCTCCTGGGAGGATGAGGTACTGGATTTTCTGATCATGATCAGCGTGGTGGAAAGCTTTACCCTGGATCTGGCCGAGTTCATCACGGGAGACCTGCGCGTATATGCCACCATCGAAAAAGCACAGGAAACCGGCAACTTTCTGTCCTGCCAGGGCGACGTCTATCACCTGCGTCCTCAGCTGCGCCGGGCCCTGCTCAGCTATGGCCTGAAGACCCGTGGACACGACAGCATTCGTGCGTACCAGTACAGTGCCGGCCTGTATTACGAGCTGCACGACCAGCTTGCCGACGCACTGCACATGTACGAAGCCAGCGGACACATTCAGAAGATCCGGGATATCCTTCTGCGAAATTCCAGAAGAAATCCTGCCAACGGCTTCTATTTTGAGCTGCGAAATCACTACCTGAAGCTCCCAAAAGAAGACATTCGCAAGGAGCCCGAGCTCATGGTCGCCATGAGCATGCTCCACTCCATCCTGATGCAGCCGGAGGAAAGCGAATACTGGGTTCAGCAGCTTAAAGCCTTCGAAAAGAAGACCCAGCCGCCCCTTAGTCTGGACATTCGCTTTAAACTTGCCTACCTGGATATTGCCCTCCCCCATCGCGGTGTGGAGAACATCCCCCAGGTACTTCTGCGCATCGCCCAGCTTACACAAAAACACGAAGCAGCCTTGCCGGAGTTCTCTCTCACCAGCAATCTTCCCAGCATCCTCAATGGCGGAAAAGATTTCTCTGTCTGGTTCCGGAAGGGAGAGGAAACGATTTCTCTTTTGAACAACGCCTTCCACCAGGTACTCGGTGATTATGCCAAAGGGCTGTCTCACGGAATGCTCGGAGAACTCTACCTGGAAACCGGAAAGAACACCTTCGACACCTTGAAGCTTCTGACCAAAGCCCGCTTAGAAGCCGAGAATGGCGGGAAAAAGGAATTGGAGTTTGCCATCGTCGGGGTGCAGTCCCGTGCGCACCTGATCAATGGCGAGCTTCGTCTCGCCCTCAGTATGCTCGATTCCTTTGCCAAAACGCTGACGCCGGATATCTCCCGCCAGCTTCTCGGCAATCTTGAAACGCTGCGGCTGCGGCTGCACCTTTACGACAACGATTATTCCCTGATCGAGCCCTGGATGCAGCAGGCTCCGGACGAAAACGAGGTCTTCTTCGTCATGGACCGCTACCGTTACCTGACCAAGATACGGATCTATCTGCTGAACGACCAATACACCGCGGCCATTTCGCTTCTGGAAAAGCTTCGATACTACGGCGAGGAGTTTCATCGACCGGCGCTCCTCCTGGAGACCGACCTGCTGGAATGCATCATTTTAGAACGACTGGGAGAAGCCTGGGAAGAGCTTCTGCTGAAAGCACTGGCCAACGGTTATACCCACCAGCTTGTACGCATCTTCTCACAGGAAGGAGCCGTCCTCTATCCCCTGCTGAAACAGATCAAAAAAAGCTATACCCCCGCCAGTGCCGACGAAAAAGCCTGGTGGAAGCAGGTTCTCTCCGAAACAGAAAAAGTAGCCCGGTTCTATCCAGGCTACCTTTCCAGGGAAACGATCACTTCCAGAGATTTCAGCGAAAACGCACTGCGGATCCTTCAGCTGCAGGCGGATGGCTTCACCACAAAACAGATCTCTGAAACACTGAATCTGGCAGAAACAACGGTCAAATACCATGCCTCGGAGACCTATCGCAAGCTCCAGGTCCGTGGAAAAACGGATGCCGTTCAAAAAGCCCGGCAGCTGAAGCTCATCTAAAATGAAGACCCTCTCCATTTTCATGCAGGCATGAAAGGGAGAGGGTCTTTTGACGTATTATTCTTTTATTGATCGGATTACGGATCGTTTCGCGCTTCGCACTTCCACGATCCTGCCCGCTATTCGCAATCCGTGGGGCCCCTTCCCCACTTCTTGCTCATACCTGGGCGTGTCATTAAGTCACCTCTCCATTTTCATGCAAGCATGAAATGGAGAGTGACTTTTGACACTGTAATCCTACTTCACAATATTCTTCTGATTACCTTCAGCCCAGGCTGCCAGGTTATCAAACACGATCTGCGCACGCAGGGACATGGACTCATCGGTGGCAAAGGCCAGATGCGGTGTCACCAGCGTATTCTTGGCATGAAGCAGCGGTGTAGCTGTATCCAGCGGCGGCTCCTTGCTGAAGACATCGATACCGGCACCGGCGATCACCTCGTTATTCAGTGCATCCGCCAGCGCCTGCTCATCCGTAACCGGACCTCTGGCTGCGTTGATCAGGATGGCATCCTTCTTCATCATCTCAAGCTGTGCTTTTCCGATCATGCCGCGGGTGCTGTCATTGAGCGGGCAGTGCAGGACTACGATATCGGAGCGCTTAAGCAGCTCCTCCTGGGAAACCTGCTCCACGTAGGCCGGGTAGTCATTGTGGATGCTCTTGCTCTGTGCCAGCACGTTGGCGCCAAAAGCATGGAACAGCTCACCGGTACGGGATCCGATCTTACCAAAGCCGATGATACCTACGGTCTTTCCCTTGATCTCCCGGGCGGTCAGTCCTGCCTTGGTCTGGCCGGCGCGGCAGCGCGCATCTGCCTGGGGAATGCTGCGATACAGAGACAGAGCCATACCAAGCACCACCTCCGAAACCGCCTCATTGGAATAGCCGGATGCATTGCTCACCGCGATGCCCTTTTCTCTGGCTGCCTCCAGGCCCACATGATCCACGCCGGTAAAGGCGATGTTGATAAACTTCAGATTATCACAGGCGGAAATAACCGAAGCCGGCATGGGCATATTGGCCAATACCATGACATCTGCATCCTTCGCCTCTTCGATCAGCTTTGCCTCATCCGTGGTTCTCTCATAGGAAACGAACTCCCAGCCCTTCTCTTCAAAGGGTTTCTGCAGGCCAGCCAGCTCCTCTGCCGAGATTCCCAGTGACTCCATCAGTACAACTTTCATATCAAAACTCCTCTCCATATTCCAGGGTGACTCTGCATAAATCCATTCCAAGCTCGTCTTTGGCAATGGGATCTTGCCTCATAAGCAGCCAGACACCTGGCGGAATCGAACCGCCAAACTGTAAAAATATGACCCGATTCTATCACAATCTCCCTGCATTGTCATGACCTTTAGCGGCAACTGTGTTATAGTGAACAAATGAGTTCAAAAAATTATAAACGCCAAAAAAAGAGAAATCACAATATCATTATCATCAGCATCGTCGTCTACGTTCTGCTCATCCTGATCCTGGTCCTGTGTCTGTCACTTCTGACCATCCGGATGAAACAACACCGTAACGGCTCCGGCACCACCGAGACCGAGGAGGAGCTCACCGATCTGCTCCCCTTCCTTCCGGATTTTCTATTCAAGGAGGAACCACAGACAGAAAAGATCTTCAGGCCGGAGTCTCAGACAGAAGGAGATGCTGAAACAGAAGCTGACACGGATACGACCGAGACAGCAGTGAAACAGCAGGTCCTTACCGCTGCCGATCTGGATCTGCAGGAGGAGGACATTTACACCTTCCTGCAGGGACCCAAGGCCTGGAAGACCCGCACCGACTGGTCCGGAAGCTGGAACAGCGTCGTCTTCGCCGACCAGGAATTCAGCGTATTCGGCTGTGGTCTATGCGACCTGGCCAACATCTACAGCACCCTGACTCCCTACGACTGCTCGCCCCTGGACATGCTCGCCTATGCGGATGAGGTCACGGATTACCATCCGGTGGCCGGCTTTGGTGCCATCGACTGGCCTTACATGAAGCAGACCCTGAAAAAGACCGGCATTTCCAGTAAGCTGAAGCGCAAGGACAAGACCTACGAACAGTTTCAGGCCAACATTGCCTCCGGCATTACCGCCATCGTCCTGATCAGCAGTTCCAACGACAGCACCTACTGGAAGGGTGTCAGCGGACACTACGTCAATATCTGGATGTACAACAAGTATGACGATACCGTTTTCCTGGCCGATTCAGGTGATCCCGAGCACAACCGCCAGCGCATTCCGCTGCGGTACATCTACGATGCCCTGAAGACCTCCGGCCGTTACCAGTATCTGCTGGTCACCTCCGTGGATCCTGCCGCCAATGAGTGGCAGCACGACGGCATCGATATCAAATGGCGCAAGCCCCGCTACTATAACAAATAAAAAAATAAGCCCGATCGTCAAATTCGATCGGGCTTTTAATGATATTCCGTCAATTTCATTGTCTACACCTTCAACTTTCATAGAATGCGCGTCTTTCAATTATGTTCCTTTGGGACCGTACCTCCTTGTTTAGATTTTTTATGGTTTGTCGCTATGGACCTCTACCTTTCATATGTATCATCTTCTTTCAAGCTATTCTCTAGATCTTCAGTATCATCTATGTAAACTCTAAAGAGATTGAAATCAGGGTAGATACTCACGTTGCCATTGGACTTTACCTCTTTCGTTAGATTTTTGGTTTGGATGAAATGTTTGCTATCTCATCGGACCGTACCTGCTTTCGTTAGATTTTTTTGGTTGGTCGAAACATTTACTATGCCATCGGACCGTCCTCCTGATCTTTTTTGTTTAACATCTTCGTTCTTCTTTGTGATGTTTTGTTTTTTTGTATTTCCTTTTGTTGAGTATAGATTAGCACCGAGGCCTGTTATTGTCAACCATCTTTTCTTCTTTTTATTTATTTTCAGAATTTTCTAATATTTCTGCGCTATTCGTCAGATCCTACGTGACGCTTAACAAGGTGGTTCGGGCGCAGGGCCCAATGCCTGAGGGTAAGCGAACACCGCGAGGCTTCCGTCGCGACGAAGCACGCTAGCTGAGCAGGCGGAGACTTGTCTGAGCGAAGCGAGTTGTCGGGAGCCTGCTCAAATAGGCGCGTGCGAGCTGCAGGAAACGAGCATTCGTGAGCGGCCTCAGGCATGGACCGCGCCTCGGCACACGAGTTTCAAAAAGTATGCAAAGCAACCGCTTACATGCCTTACTCAAATCTTCTGCACCTGCTTACTCTTCACCACGATCCCCAGCCGGCAGGCCTCCGACACCAGCTCGGTACGGGTACGAAATCCCGTCTTGTCCAGCATCCGCTGGATGTAATTCTTCACGGTACCGGTGGCCAGATGCAGCGTCTCACCGATCTCCGCATTGCTGTCCCCGGTACTGAGCTCCCGCAGAATATCCAGCTCCCGCTCGCTGAATTCGTGGTTGCTGGAATTTCCCAGAGGAATGAGCGGGGTCTGCCCCGGATAGATGTGCTCTCCCGCCATGGTACTCTCCATCACATGGAGGATATTGTCCTTGTGCCCGTCCTTGTACCAGAAGCTGTCCACTCCGATGGCCCTGGCACGCTCCAGCCAGGAGTATTCCGGCATAGAGGTCACGATGATGATCTTGATGTGCGGGAAGGCCTTCTTGATCTCCTCCGCTGCATCCAGGCCGCTGTGTCCCAGCTCCGTCATCACATCCATCAAGATCAGATCTACCCGCTGATTTCTGCAGTACACCATGGCCGC
>JAUNDD010000034.1 GCA_030526245.1 Lachnospiraceae bacterium | reverse complement strand
AGGTATTTTTTTATGTCAATCTCTCGACTTATTTAAAGTATACAGGAAGCTTTTCCCTGTTCATATTTTGTATCCCCGGCTGCTGCTTCCGTTCACCCTGTAAACGGTTTCTCCAGCCTGGATCTCACGGCATACGTAATGACATTTACCGTTTTAAGCGGCGGCATTTCCCGCGAGAATCAAAAAAGGCGCCCAAAGATTTCTCTTTGAACGCCCTTGTTCATGGCAATAACAATATCACCGTCTGCATCATCTGTCAACAAAAATGAACAGTTTTCGAAAAATTTTTGATTTGTGTCAAAAACCTAATTTTTCGCAGGCCAGCTCCCTTCTTGCATCGAACTGCGGGTAAAAATCCGCCTCTGTATCCCAGGGAGTCATGAAAAATATTTCAAGAATCGTCAGGCTGATCTGTTTTCTCTGGGCCCCGCTCTTGTCTGCATCCGCCGCCTCCTGGGCCTTCAGCCAGAAAGAATGCCAGCTGCGAATGTAATCCTCATACCGGGACAGCTCCGGCTGATCCAGCCATTTTTTCAGCTTGACCTTGGTCTTTACATGATCGCACTCATAGATCTGGAGGAAATACTTAAAGTCCCCATCCTCGTAAATGCGTCCCATGGGAAACAGCCGGCAGAAGCCAGGTCTGGCCGCATGGATCTTACATCGATCGTTTTCGTCCAGGAAAGCGCAGCCGCTGCCGCTGCCGTTCATCGCCAGGTTCGGCAGGATCAGGCCATCCTGTACATTCAGCTCCACAAAGCCATGCAGCAGCCGTTCAAAAGGCAGCCGGACATCCCGGGCGATCCGCCACACGTCATAGGGATCGAGCACCACGCTGGTGCCCATGCCGCGGCAGCAGCCGCTGCACCCGCTGCATCCGCCGGTGTCCGTCCGAACCATGTCATTTGCTGTATAAAGACGTCCATCCGAAATGGACTTTAAATCGATCTCCCGCTGCACCCTTAAACCTCCACTTCCAGTTTCTTGCCGCTTCGAATGTATTCATGATAAGCCACACCAGCTGACCGGAACATGCGCTTGGAAGCCAGGGTCGCTGCCGTGTCAGCATACTTATCCTGATCGTAAATGACCTCGCGAATACCGGCCTGAATGATTGCCTTGGCACACTCATTGCAGGGGAACAGTGTCACATACAGCTTGGCCCCCTCCAGGCTGCCGCCCCGGTAATTCAAGATCGCATTCAGCTCGCTGTGTACCACATACACATACTTCTTTTCCAGCTCATTCTCGCCCTCGCGATCCCAGGGATACTCATCATCCGAGCAGCCAATGGGCATACCGTTGTATCCCATGGACAGGATCTTGTTTTCCGGACTTACAATGCAGGCTCCCACCTGCGTATTCGGATCCTTGGATCGCATTGCCGACAGACTGGCAACGCCCATAAAATATTCATCCCAGGAAATATATTCTGCTCTTTTTTCTGCCATGGTCTTCCTCCTGCTCCAGTCAAATACAGGCGCAGCCCGCTGCGCCTGTTCCCGCCTCCCGGCAGCCTGCTTGTACAAACCGCCGCTCAGCTTTTCTTATTTCGTACCAAAAATACGGTCTCCGGCATCGCCCAGACCCGGAACGATATATTTGTTTTCGTTGAGATGATCATCCAGCGCTGCGATGTAGATATCCACATCCGGATGCTCCTTCTGCATCTTTTCCACACCCTCCGGTGCTGCGATGATGCACATAAAATGGATATTTCTGCAGCCGTGCTCCTTCAGCATGGTGATGGCAGCCGCCGCGCTTCCGCCGGTAGCCAGCATCGGATCCACCACAAAGATCTCGCGCTCTGCGCAATCCTCCGGCAGCTTGCAGTAGTATTCCACCGGCTCATGCGTTTCCGGATCACGATACAGACCGATGTGTCCCACCTTCGCAGACGGGATAATGTCCAGCATACCGTCCACCATACCCAGTCCGGCACGCAGGATCGGAATCACAGCCAGCTTTTTGCCAGCCAGTTCTTTTACCACAGCCTTGCAGATCGGCGTTTCGATCTCCACATCCTGCAGCTTCAGAGAACGGCAGGCCTCATAGCACATCAGCTTGGCGATCTCGCTGATGATGGTACGGAAATCCTTGGTACCGGTCTCAATACGGCGAATCACGCCAACCTTGTGCTGGATCAGCGGATGGTCCATAACGATCACATTCGACATAACTTATACTCCTCCTTTATAAATGAAACGCTGTTGTCATTCCGGCTGCTCATCTTCGATTTCAAAGCTCGTCGGATCTTCTCTTTCCATCGCCTCTGCCAGTTTGTCCGTCATCGCCTTCAGCTGGCTGAAGCATTCTCCATAGTCCGAAAGATCTCCGCCGTAGGGGTCCTTCAATTCTTCGCTCTCTGTAAATTCCGCAAGCGTCCACACATTCTGTGCCTTTTCGAAATCACGCAGGATCTCTTCCTTCTGCTTTTCGTTCATGGTCAGCACCAGTGTCCGGACATCGAAATCATCCTCTGTGAGGGCACAGCTCATATGCTCCATCGAGCTGAGTCCGTTCTCCTCCAGAACCGCCTCGACCTTCGGATTGACCGGTTCCGGGAACAGCACCACCAGACCTCTGGATTCGATCAGAATATCCTCCAGCTTAAAGGCCTGCTGCATGATCGCCTCCGCCATCGGGCTCACCGATGTATTACTCTTACATACAAAAATCAGTTTGTCGTAGTTTCTCACAATCTCAGCCTCTTTTTCTGCACCAATGGCACTCTGCCATCCGTACACCAATTCTTTTCTGCACAGCGCCTGTGCCAATCCTGCTCCCGGCCATTCTGCCTGGTCTGCTTCACACCTGTAAAGCTGATCCGGCTTTCTTCCCGCCTGCTTCACACCTGCAGGATCCTGTGTCCGGCCGCCTTGATCAGGCGGTTCATGATCGCCTGCCCCAGACGCGGGGTGTCCAGTGCCTCCGAATAGATCTCACTTACGCCCAGCTCATCAAACTCCCGCAGCAGTCCATACAGATGTGCCGCGATCGTAATGTCATCCGTCCTGTCACCGGCCGAGCGAATGATGGCATTTTCATACCGCTCCTTCGTTGCATCCGTTGCAATGATCCCCACCAGCTGCCCCTGGGCTGCGGCATTCGCTGCCAGCTCATTGATGGTCTCCACCACCTTCTCTTCCGGTCCTTCCACGATCTGCAGCTGCGCCTTCGGCGCGTAATGGCGGTACTTCATCCCCGGTGCCTTGGGCCGGATCGAAGGATCCGCACTGACAAAAGCCCGATCCATCCGTACCTCTCCGATCACCTCCGAGAGCATCTGCGCACTGATGTAGCCGGGCCGCAGGATCACCGGAACCTCCTCGGTCAGATCCACGATGGTGGACTCCAGACCGATTCCGACCTCCCCGCCATCGATGATGGCGTCGATCTTACCATCCAGATCCTCCCGGACATGTGCCGCCGTTGTCGGAGACGGCCGTCCCGAAGTGTTGGCTGAAGGAGCCGCAATATACCCGCCGCCTGCGCGGATCAGCTCCAGGGCCGCCTTATGTCCCGGCATCCGTACCGCCACCGTATTTAATCCACCGGTGGTCTCCATCGGTACCAGATCACTCTTCGGCAGAATCATGGTCAGCGGTCCCGGCCAGAACGCATCCGCCAGCACTTTTGCTTTCTCCGGAATGTGGCTGGTGATCGGCACCAGATCCTCCCACTGCGCAATGTGAATGATCAGCGGATTATCCGAGGGTCTTCCCTTCGCCGCATAGATCTTCTGCGCCGCTCCGGCATCCAGACCATTTCCGCCCAGTCCATATACCGTCTCTGTCGGGAATGCGACCAGACCGCCGTCCTTCAGGATCTGCCCTGCCTTCTCCATATCCTCAGCTTGTATTCCGGCTGTCATATCCATCCAAAGTGTCTGCATTGGTCTGTCACGCTCTTTCCTTCCTTCTGCAGTCTGAACCATCACTCCAGTGGAAATCGTCCAGACCGGCAACTATACTAAATCAGTTTATTGTACCACTTAAACCGCATTTTCGCCACCATTTCTACCGGCAGCTCCCTGTTCCCTGTTTCCATTGCCGCAAAAAAGAGAACATACCGCAAAACACTCGGCAGCCCTCTTCCCTACGCTGTACTGTTCACGCCTTTTATTAGCCGAAGAACTTAGTTTGTGAAAGCACAGGCTCCCTTTTGTGATATACTATCCCCATATATCAAAACACTTTCAGAAAGCACGAGGTACACAATGGAAGAAACAAAGAATCTGACCCCGGAAACCGTTCAGACTCCGGAGCACATCGAAACCATGGACGATTACAAGGAAGAGCTGGAAGCCTCCTTCCGCAAGATCAGCACCGGCGACGTACTCACCGGTACCGTTGTCTCTGTGGATGAAGAGCAGGCCCTCATCGATCTGAACTACTACACCATGGGCCGCATCCTGCAGGCCGATGCCAGCGACGATCCCACCTGGCTTCTCAAGGAGCACCTGGAGGTAGGCCAGGAAGTATCCGCCACGGTTGTCCGCCGCGATGACGGAGCCGGCTATATCCTGCTTTCCATGAAGGCCGCTGCACAGCAGATGGCCTGGGATCGCATTCTTGAGCTGAAGCGCACCAAGGATAACATCCGCGTTAAGGTCACCGAGGCCACCAAGGCCGGCGTTGTTGCCCATCTGGAAGGCGTACGCGGCTTCATCCCTGCCTCCAAGCTGGCACTCACCTACGTGGAAGAAGGCGACCTGGCCTCCTATGTAGGCAAGACCATCGAGGTTCGCGTCATCGATGCCGAAGAGGAAGGACAGCGCCTGATCATGTCCGCCCGCGATATCCTGTTTGAGCAGGCACGCGAGGAGCGTGCCGAGCGCATCAACAAGATGCAGGTCGGCATGGTTCTGGAAGGCACGGTCGAATCCCTCCAGCAGTACGGAGCTTTCATCGATCTTGGTGACGGTCTGTCCGGTCTGCTGCACGTATCCCAGATCTCCTCCCGCCGCATCAAGCATCCGAAGGCCGTTCTGGAGCTCGGTCAGAAGGTAACCGTCAAGGTCACCGCTGTAAAGGATGGCAAGCTGTCCTTAAGCATGAAGGCACTGGAAGAAGAACTCACACCGGTTGAGGACGTCGAGGAAGAGACCTTTGAGCTGCCCCAGAGCGAAGAGATGAGCACCTCCCTGGGCTCACTGCTGGCCGGCCTGAAATTCTGATCCCGGCTGCAGTGACGGCCCGTATTCAGATTGCGCAAAGCCGGATGAACGCCTGTAAACACAGGTATTCATCCGGCTTTTTGGAGATTAAAATAATGGAAGTGACAACATATAACGAACAGAGTGCCCGCCTTCGCCGGGAGACCTTAAACCGCTACCGGTTTGACGAGTCGGTGGGACAGATCCTGATGGTCAGCCACACCGTCGGTTCGGAGGCCATCGCCCGGCTGTACTGCAAGCAGGAGGCCGAAAACTGCTGGACACTGGTATTTGAGACCGATGCCCATATCGGAAGAAACGGCGTAGGGAAGACCCGGGAAGGAGATGCCAAAACACCCTTAGGGGATTACGGCATCCGCTCCGCTTTCGGAATCCTGCCGGATCCCGGTACAAATCTGGAATACATTACCGTTCAGCCCACCACCTTTGCCTGCGATGAAGAAGGCGCATTTTATAATCAGATCATCGACACCCGTGAGACCGGTCACGCCTGTCACGGCGAAGAAATGTATCTGTATTCGCCGGATTACAACTATGGTCTGGCAACAGATTATAATCCGGACAACGAGTATCCGAAGGGGTCTGCCATTTTCGTACACTGCAAGGGCGTGAATCCCTACACAGCGGGATGTGTGGCCCTCGATGAAGACAAGATGAAGACCGTCCTGCTCCGGGCAGAGACCGGGATGCGGGTCTATGTGGACGAACTCTATAATTAGCCTGAAAAAAGCCGCAGTCAGCTGCGGCTTTTCCTAAATATATGCTTTTTGAAACAGTTCAGGTGCAGCTCCTGTCCAGATCCAACGCTCGCTGAGTTGGTTGCGCCCCCTCGCTCTA
>JAUNDD010000033.1 GCA_030526245.1 Lachnospiraceae bacterium | reverse complement strand
CGCGTGCGAGCTGCAGGAAACGAGCATTCGTGAGCGGCCTCAGGCATGGACCGCGTCTCGGCACAAACGCTCCTGTCCAGATCCAACGCTCGCTTTGCCCGAACGAAATGCCCCGAACTCCCCTCAAACAATTGCTTTACATTATTAAGATATGATAAAGTAAAGTGTAAACTAAAACAAGGAGGATACCTATGAAGAAACTGTTTTCAAAATCATTGAATCTTCCGGGCTTTCTCGTGATCTGCGCTCTTACTGCAGCGCTGATCTTTGGTGCTAATGCCTATTACACCAAACACCTGAAAGGACCGGACGGAACGGTCGTTACAGCCAGTGCCGATGGCTTCGGCGAAGGCGTGACTGTTACCCTGACACTGGATGACGCAGGCACGATCCTGGCTGCCAGTGTAGATGCTCCCAATGAAACTCCGGAAATCGGCGGCGCTGCTGCCAAGGAACTGGCTGATCAGCTGGTTGCTGCCGGCAGTGCTCAGATCGATGGCGTAGCCGGTGCTACCATGACCTCTGACGCTGTTCGCAAAGCCGCAGGCGAGCTGCTTGGTGCTCCGGTTGCTGACGAAGCTGCAACGGAAGCTGCTGCAGATGACGCAGCTGCTACTGAGGCTGCTGCCGAGGGCGCTGAAGCTGCCACCGAAGCAGTTGCAGACGCAGAGGCTGCTCCGGCTGAAGGCAATGTGGTTTCCGCCAGCGCTGCAGGCTTCGGCGACGGCGTGACCGTTACCCTGACTCTGGACGACAACGGCGCCATCCTGGATGCTTCTGTTGACGCTCCCAATGAGACCCCGACCATCGGCGGTGCTGCTGCCGAGGAACTGGCCGCTCAGCTGGTTGCTGCTCAGAGCGCGGACATCGACGGCGTAGCCGGTGCTACCATGACCTCTGACGCTGTCCGCAAGGCTGCCGGCGAGCTGCTCTCCGGCGGTGCCGACGAAGAGGCTGCTCCGGCAACCGCTGACGGCAACCTGTACAATCCGGGTACCTACACCGGTACCGGTATCGGCTTCGGCGGCGAGATCACCGCTGAAGTGACTGTATCCGAAAATGCCATCGAGTCCGTTGTCCTTACCGGCGACAAGGAGACCGTCAACATCGGTTCCTTCGCTGTAGAGATGCTCGATGACGCCATCCTGGATGCACAGACCCCGAAGGTAGACGCCCTTACCGGCGCTACCGTTACCAGCCGCGCTATCTTCCGTGCCGTAAACGGTGCTCTGGAAGCAGCCGGCGCCAACATCGACGCTCTTCCCTCCGCTGAGTCGGTTGAGATCGCCAGCGAGGACAAGATCGCAGAAGAACGTGCCACTCAGATCGTCATCGTGGGTGCCGGCGGTGCCGGTATGACCGCTGCGATCCGTGCTAAGCAGGCCGGCGCTGATGTTCTCATCGTGGAGAAGATGCCCTACGCCGGCGGTAACACCACCAAGGCTACCGGCGGTATGAATGCCGCTGAGACCAGCTACCAGGAAGCTGAAGGCATCGAGGACAGCATCCAGCAGTTCATCGAGGACACCATGAAGGGCGGCCACGATATCAACGATATCGATCTGGTCACCAAGATGGCTACCGAGTCTGCTGCCTGCATCGACTGGCTCGCTTCCATCGACGCTCCGCTTCCGAAGGTAAGCTTCTCCGGCGGTGCCACCAACGCACGTATCCACTCTCCGGAGGACGGCTCCGGTGTCGGTGCTTACCTCGTAACTGCTTTCCTGAAGCAGCTGGACGAGCTGGGCATCGAAGTCATGTACAACACCACCGCTACTTCCATCCTGATGGAAGACGGCAAGGCAGCCGGCATCACGGCTGAAGACAATGTGACCCGTTACACCATCAAGGCTGACGCAGTCATCCTGGCTACCGGCGGCTTTGGTTCCAACAACGAGATGATCGTTTCCTACCGTCCGGACCTGGATGGTACCGTAACCACCAACACACCGGGTGCTACCGGCGACGGTATCATCATGGCTGAGGCCATCGGTGCTGCTACCGTGGATATCGATCAGATCCAGCTGCATCCGACCGTTGAGCAGGGCACCAGCATGCTGATCACCGAAGGCGTTCGCGGCGACGGTGCGATCCTGGTCAACCAGTCCGGTGAGCGTTTCACCAACGAGCTGCTGACCCGTGACGCTGTCTCTGCTGCTGAGCTTGAGCAGGAAGGCAGCTACGCTTACATCATCTTCGACCAGAACCTGCGTGACGGTCTGAAGGCCATCGAGAAGTATGTTGACACCAACATCACCGTTCAGGGCGACACCATCGAAGAGCTGGCTGAGCAGATCAACATCGATCCGGCCGTTCTGGCCAAGACGCTGGCTGACTGGAACGAGATCGTTGCCAACCAGGATGACACCCAGTTCGGACGTACCACCGGTATGGAGCATGACCTGAGTGTAGCTCCGTACTACGCTATCAAGATCGCACCGGGCATCCATCACACCATGGGTGGTCTGAAGATCAACACCGAGACCCAGGTGCTCGACACCGAGGGCAACATCATCAGCGGCCTCTTCGCTGCAGGTGAGGTTACCGGCGGCGTACACGGCGGCAACCGTATCGGCGGCAACGCTGTGGCTGATATCGTTGTATTCGGCAGCACCGCCGGCAACAACGCAGTAGCATACATCAACGGCGAAGAGATCGCTGCTGAGGCTGTTACCGAAAGCGCAAGCGAAGCAGCGTAAGTTTGCTTCTCATATGAATAAACATTGAAAAGGGAGTGTCCCCCATGTCTGTTCTCAGACATGGGGAGACACTCCCTTTTTCTTTCCATAAGGTATACTTTATGAAATATGTGCTCCACACCTCACCGCTGCAGCCTGCTCAGATTAACATCCGAATGCTCCAGCTCTCTGGAAAGCCGATAGGCCAGCTCCATCAGCCTCTCTTCGTCCGCCTCCAGCTCCTCCAGTCTCGCGATCTCTCTCCAGAACAACACAAACAGCACAGCCATCTTCACCTTCGCATAAGCCCTTTGATCGTAGACCGCACTGCAGAAATAGGTCTGCAGCAGATAGACCGCCAGCTGCTCCTGCATGACCTCAAACCGGGATCCGTCTCCTGCCCCGTGATGCGCCTTTTCGGCCCCGGCACGAGCCTGTCCGGTCATTCCCGCCAGTTCATTCTTCGCCGCGCTCTGACAGCCTCTGGGAGCCCTACAGACTTCTTCCTCCCCCTCGTTCTGACAGCTCTGCGCCCTGCAGGTTTCTTCCTCCGCCATGCTCCGTGCCAGTCCATGCATCAGTGCTGCAAAATCAAGGCCCCTGTCCGCCTCAGATCGCCGCTCTGCCGTCTCTGTGCCCGCGTTGACTGTTTCCCGGCTCATCTGTCTCCAGCGCGCCAGATCCGCGCTCCAGGCCTCCTCCAGCACCTCCATCCGGGCCAGCTTATCCAGAAGTGCCTTTCGAAACACAAGATGACTTTCCCGGCACTTTTCAGGCGCACCTTCAGCCATGCTCCGGATCTTCTCTCCGATCCGCTCTGCATGGACCGGATCCGCATGGATCTCCAGGGTATCCCCGATTTCAAAGATCTGCTCATCCTCGATCCTCTTCTGTACATCATGGGCCAGCGCCAGCACACGGGCCAGACGCAGACTGATGCTCTCCCGTCGATCCTGGAGCATTACGATCATCTGCTGCCGGGTATCCTGCAAAGCAGAAAAAAGGAAGAAATCGAAGTCTTCGTTTTCCTCTTCCTCCCGCTCATCCTCGAAGCTGACAAATTCTGCTTTTTTATCCGTTCCCAGAATCAGCCTGGCCGCTGCCGGGCAGGACAGTGCCAGCATGATCTCCCGTTCCTGATCGTACACCTCCACATGACGCGGATGCATCCGGCAGGTCCGGCACATCATCCCGGCCCCTGCCTCAATGTGCATCTCGCAAAGATTCTCCTCATTTAAAAATACGCAGCGACGTCCCTTCTGCCTGAACACGCCATCCTTCCAGTCGATGCGCCGCCGCAGCTTCCGGCCAAACGGACCCTTTGTGCTTTTATATCGCCGGAGCGAAGCCGGATCGATCACGATCTGCCAGTCTTCGCAGCAGGTAGCCGGACAGCTGCCCGCCAGACACTGAAACCCGGGATAGTAATCCGGAAATGTAAATCGCATAATAATCTCCTCGTTCTCCTGTGTGTTTTCACATGTTTCCTGTTCTCAGCCACCATTTACCCGATTATAGCACAGCCGCAGGGATCTCCAGTCCCGAAAAAGGCAGGACCCGTTTTACCGGATCCTGCCTGATCTGTTTCATATGGATTTTATCGGGTCAGCTCCATGTAGAGATCTCTGTACTGTCTTGCAGAATTCTCCCAGGAAACATCCTTGTTCATGTCGCGGATGATCATGTCGTTCCAGCGGTCACGCTGCTCGAAGTAGATCGTCTTGGCGCGGTTGATGGCATCCAGCAGAAGACCTGCATCGTAGCGGTCGAAGGTAAAGCCGTTGCCTTCGTTGGTGAACTGGTTGTAGGGTGCTACCGTATCCTTCAGACCACCGGTCTCACGAACGATGGGCACGGTACCGTAGTGCATCGCTGTCAGCTGGGTCAGACCGCAGGGCTCGAAGCGGGACGGAACCAGAAGTGCATCAGCACCGGCATAGATGCGGTGTGCTCTGGTCTCATCATACATGATGCTGGAGCATACACGGCCCTTATAACGGCCCTCATAGTAACGGAAGGATGCTTCATACTCCGGATCACCGGTTCCCAGTACGACCACCTGTGTGTGATCATCCACAACCTGGGGCATGATCGCATTGAACAGATCCAGACCCTTCTGGTTCGTCAGACGGGAGATCAGGCCGATGACAAACTTGTGATCATCCACCTCAAGACCCAGCTCCTGCTGCATGGCCCGCTTGTTCTCCTTCTTCTTTTCCAGCACGTTGGTCACATCGTACTGTACGGGCAGCGTTGCGTCGGTAGCTGTGTTCCACTGCTCTACGTCGATACCGTTAACGATACCGCGCAGCTTGCGGTTGTGGTAACGCAGGTGTGCCTGCAGGCCCTCGCCGTACTCATCCGACTGGATCTCACCGGCATAGGTGTGGCTGACGGTGGTGATCATGTTGGCGTAAGCCAGACCGCCCTTGAACATGTTGGCATCCAGCCAGTTCTGGGTCAGGCAATCCTTGTTGAATACATAATCCGGCAGTCCGGACCAGTATTTGATGGTCTTGATATTGTAGATACCCTGGAAACGAAGATTGTGGATCGTCATCATCGTCTTCGCATGACCGATGGGGGTCTTCTCAAACAGGGTACGCAGATAGATCGGCACCAGGCCGGCCTGCCAGTCGTGACAGTGGATCACATCCGGAATCCAGTTCATGTAATTCAGAGCAGCCAGTGCAGCCTTACCGAAATAGCAGAACTTCGGAATATCGTCGATCAGGCTGTAGTAGGGCTTCGGACCACCGAAGAATTCCTGGTTATCGATAAAGTCGTACACAACGCCGTCGCAGACATACTCCATGATACCAACATAGTACTTCTTGCCGTCTGCACACAGATCCATCTCGAAGGCACCGCGATAGATCATCTTCTCCTGCCACTTCTGCGGAATGCACTCGTAGCGCGGCAGAATGACCTTAACATCACAGTTCTGCTTGGCCAGCTCTCTGGGCAGGGCATACATAACATCACCCAGTCCGCCGGTCTTTACGAACGGGTAACACTCGGAACCGATGAAGGCAATGCTTCTTCTCGGGCCATAATCGATCACCGGAGCCTGCTCTTTGTGTTCTTCCTTCATTTCCTCACCGCCCTTCGTTTCTTCCGAAACGGTCTCAGCCTTGACTTCTTCAACCGGAGCCTCGATCTTCACTTCCTCGACCTTTGCTTCAACCGGAGCCTCGGTCTTCACTTCCTCGATTTTTGTCTCAACCGGTGCTTCAGCCTTCACTTCCTCGACCTTTGTCTTGGCCGGAGCCTCGGTCTTCACTTCCTCGACCTTTGCTACCACCGGAGTCTCTTCTGCCTGAACTGCTGCAGCTTCCTTCTTCGTAGTCTTCCTGGCTGTGGTCTTTCTGGTTGTTGTCTTCTTAGCAGCTGTCTTCTTTTCAGCCGGCTCTTTTTCTTCTGCCTTTTTTGCCGTGGTCTTTCTGGTTCTGGTCTTCTTAGCCGGAGCCTCTTCCTTAACCTCTGCCTTGGCCTCTTCTTTCACTTCCGCCCTGGTCTCAGCCTTTACCTCTGCTTTGGCCGGCTTCT
>JAUNDD010000032.1 GCA_030526245.1 Lachnospiraceae bacterium | reverse complement strand
GCGTTTTTGAATTAATCAGCAGACACTATGTCACTCTCCACTGTCATGAAAACATGAAGTGAAGAGTGACTTTTGGCTTTTTCATTCCAACAAAAAATCGCCTGCATACGCAGACGATTTTTTAGCGGAGGAGGAGGGATTTGAACCCTCGCGCCGGTGCTACCGACCTACTGGTGTTCGAAGCCAGACCCTTCAGCCACTTGGGTACTCCTCCATGAAAGCTTAAGTATTGTAGCACAGTTTTATTCGTTTGCAAAGGCTTTTCCGCTTACTTTCATTTGTATTTCGCCCATTTTTCATCTGTTTTCGCTTGGAACGGACAGAAATATCCACTAACAGCAATTCACCTTGCGTAATCACATCTCTCGAATCGCAACGTTTCCACAACCCTTGTCAGCTTTGAGCTTAATCCATCTTGCTGTATCGCGTACATATCACCATGCAGCACTACATATCAGCACCTTCCAATACCTATCTTTCAATGCATATACCTGCCGATATACATGCATTAATACATGATAATATGTTATACTATGTCGAAGACTACATGACAAACCGGATTACAATAAGGAGGCGTTTATGGATACAGTATTGGAAATGTCAAATATGTACCCGGAGCATCGATTTGTGATGAGTAATCTGGAGTTCATCATCAAATCTTTTATTAAAAACTCTAATTGCGTTGTCATGCGCGAGGCAAAGTACGACTGGGAGGGTGTATCTGAAAAATTCGAGCCCGACATCAGTCTGTTGTGCGGCCTCCGCAGACGCAAGCGCCTGTGCTATACCGATGTTCCGCGATTTATTGCGGAAGTTCTAAGCGATTCGACCGAACAGGATGATCGGAACCGCAAGAAAGATGTATATGCCTTTGTAGGTGTTGAAGAATACTGGATCATCGACTGGCGCGTACCGGGTGGCCGTGTTGAGCGGTACCTGCTCGATGACACCGGTGAGCATTACATCCTTCATGACATTATTAACGGAGAAGAACGTAATGATATCGCATTGATCCTGTTCCCCTCCGTAAAGTTTACCATGGAAGAACTGATGGAGCATGTCGGTGAAGATATCTTTTAGTCGATTTTTCTTTATGATTTTCCCTCTGAATTTCTCCCGCTTTTATGTTATAATCTGTCCTTGTCGTCCGAATACCCGTGTTAACACTGACATGACCACGGTCACCGGACAGACTACTGAGCAGAACACAAAGCTCCTGGCCTTTTTCACAAAGAAGTGTCAGGTTCATCTTATATGAGGAGATTTTCATTTTTCATGCATAATTTAAATCCATTCATTCGCTTATACCGGCCTTTCCGTTCATGCCTGCTGACTCTGTCCGCCGCTGCCATGCTTACCGGCTCAGCTCTGGCTGCAGAAATCATCGTAGGCCCCAACGGCTCAGCCTCTCCGCTTCCGGCGCAGCCTCCGGTCAGCGCCCCTGTCTCGGAGAGCTTCGAGAATCCTTCGGAGGGAAACCTGTCCCAGATCAGCAGCGGCAATGACCTGTTTGCCGGCACCACCAGCCAGAATCTGATCCTGATCGATGCCGACAACGGAGATGTTCTGTCGTCTGTAAAAGCCACCGAGCGTATCTACCCGGCTTCCATGACCAAGATGATGACTGCCATCACTGCGATCGAGCAGCTTTCCTCCATGGACACCCAGATCATGGTCCCCAACGACCTGTATGAGCGCATCGACATCTACGAAGCCTCCATCGCAGGCTTTGAAGCCGGCGAAACCACCTCTGCCTATGACCTGCTCTGCGGCGTGCTGCTTCCGTCCGGCGCCGAATGCTCTCTGGCCCTGGCCGACTATCTGGCCGGATCCGAAAGCGCTTTTGTGGAACAGATGAACAGTAAAGCGGCCCAGCTTGGCATGGCAAACACCCACTTTGTGAATCCCACCGGTCTGCATGACGACAACCACTATTCGACTGCTGCCGACATGGCAACCCTGCTGCGGTACTGTCTGCAGAACCAGACCTTCCGCAGTATCATTACCCAGGTGACTCACACCATGAACCCCACCAGCCGTCATCCGCAGGGCTTTGAGGTCATGAACACCCTCTACAAGATGGGGGCTGTCACCACCTTCCCGGGCGGACAGATTCTGGGAGGAAAGACCGGCTACACCCGTCAGGCCGGCCAGTGCCTGGCCAGCTTTACGCAGATCGGCGTCAAAACCTATATCCTGGTTACCGCCGGCGCCCCGGGTACACCGGATGGCGAGCAGCTGCATATTCAGGATGCCGTAACCGTGTACACCAATCTGGCTCACTCCCTTGTCTGATTGCTTTATGACAGAAAAACACCCTCAACAGATCACAATCCCGATCTGTTGAGGGTGTTCTTGTTTTATCTGACCAGTACTTATTTCACGAACTGCCAGGTTACATCACATCTTTTCATGTCATGCTATCGAGAAAGCAGACCAGCATTCAATCCGTTGATTAAAGATACAAGCTACTAAGCTTCTGTTTCCGTCTCAGCGACTTCCGTTTCAACGCCTTCTGTCTCTTCCTCCGTCTGATCCTCTTCCTTTTCTTTAATGAAGCGCTTCAGACGTTCACTGATCTTTTCCAGGAACGGATCCGATTTCAGATCTGCCTGCCAGTCTTTTGCAGACTTCTTCAGAACGACCTCACCGGACGCTTTCTTTCCCTGCGTTGCTTCCTGCTGTGCTGCCCCAGTGGCTTTCGAATTTTTCTGCAGTGCTGCTTTTTCCGCTTCTCCGGTCTCTGCAACCGAAGCATCTACCTTAGCCCGCGCTTCTTCCGAAGCAGTTTCAACTGCCTCAGTCCGGGTCTCCTCAGTTTCCGCGTTCTTCACAGTTGCTTTAGACCGGGCATCCTTTGCCTTTGTTTCATCAGCCTCAGTCTGCGCATCCCCTTCTTCTGCCGTCAGTCCCTTGAAAACCGGCCAGTACAGCTGTCTGGAGAATTCGCCACGATAATCCGACTCACTCTTATACGTTCCGTAGGGTCTGTTGTAGTAGTAAGGCATTTCATATCCGGCACACATCCAGTAGGCGGCCAGATAAGCGCCCTGCTCGGTGTTCGGAACCCCGTTTAACAGGAAGTCGTAGAAGGTTTTGTATCCGTTGACACCATAGCCCCGGCTCATTTCATACCACATGAACTCCAGTTGTCCAAACAGCGTACCGTAGGCACCGCTTCCGATCCGGGCCGTGGTCCATTCATACAGGGATTTCTTGCGGTAAGCCGTGGTCCACTGGCACAGTCCATATCCGGTGTAGTCATCGTAGGTTCCAAAGCAGGTCCCGTTCAAAGCAGACCGGCCCGAACCCTCCCGGTGATCCGGCGCAAAGCTGGCACCGGTCTCCAGACGGATATTGGTCAGGACACCGCAGGCCGCTGCGTCATTCAGTCCCATATACTGCGTCAGGAAATAGTACACCATGGTGATGTTTTCACTGTCACTGGCAAGCTCATAGGAAGCGATGGGTGCCGGCACAAAATTGGAGCGCAGCTCCTCCAGCTGCTTCAGAGCCATTTCAATGCCATCGGGCACACTCGGATCGGCACTGTTGGGATTCTTATCCTCGATCAGATCCACATCTGCGTCGTCCTTCACGGCCTCATCTTTTCGGTTTGTGGACGCTTCCGTCTGGACCTCCTGCTCTTCCTCCGACAATCCCGCGCCGCTGTCCACCAGCGTATTCTCTTCCTGAGCAGCATCGCCGGCTGCACAGGCCGCTACGGTCTCCTCCGCGAACACGGCAGCCCCCGTACCCGGCAGAAGAAGACTGGCCGCCAGGACACCTGCCATCCATTTTCCGTAAAATCTGTTCATTATATAATTACCTCGTCATGAACCTCTCTCATCCGGATCCCACTTCACGTTCGAACCGTATCATGGACAATCGGAATGTAATCAAAGATGCTTCTGATTTCGGATTCCACTTCGTGCGCAAACCATATCGGCCTGCCCAGGCAGCAACTCACGACAGCGCATCGTTTATCTGGTTCACATATTGTAATAACAGTTTATTAAAGGGTTATTATAGCACACTGCCTCCCTCTATCCAACCGTTTTCAAACCCATCGACTCCTGGTGATTTTCCATCTGTACGAATCACCATATTTCAGCCCGAAACAACCAAAAAATCGTGCAAAACGGCAAGGCTGATTTTAGGTGACATAGGAAGATTGTTAATGTATAATCAGTATCGGATAATTGGCGTACATTTGAACCATATCTGCTTAAGGAGGCAAAAAATGGCAAATCTTGATTTAACAAAGTACGGTATTACCGGTACTACTGAGATCGTTCACAATCCGTCTTACGAGACCCTGTTCGAAGAAGAGACCAAGCCGGGTCTGGAAGGCTTCGAAGTAGGTCAGGTTACCGAGCTGGGTGCTGTCAACGTTATGACAGGTATCTACACTGGCCGTTCCCCGAAAGATAAATTCATCGTTATGGACGAAAACTCCAAGGACACTGTATGGTGGACCACTCCGGAGTTCGCTAACGACAACCATCCGGTATCCGAAGAAGCATGGGCAGTTCTGAAGAAGATCGCTCAGGAAGAGCTTTCCAACAAGAAGCTGTTCGTTGTTGATGCATTCTGCGGCGCTAACGCTGACACCCGCATGAACGTTCGTTTCATCGTAGAGGTTGCTTGGCAGGCTCACTTCATCAAGAACATGTTCATCATCCCGTCTGAGGAAGAGCTTGAGACCTTCGAGCCGGACTTCGTTGTTTACAACGCTTCCAAGGCTAAGGTTGAAAACTACAAAGAGCTCGGCCTGAACTCCGAGACTGCTGTAGCATTCAACATCACCAGCCGTGAGCAGGTTATCATCAACACCTGGTACGGCGGCGAGATGAAGAAGGGTATGTTCTCCATGATGAACTACTACCTGCCGCTGAAGGGCATCGCTTCCATGCACTGCTCTGCTAACACCGATATGAACGGTGAAAACACCGCTGTATTCTTCGGTCTGTCCGGAACTGGTAAGACTACTCTGTCTACCGATCCGAAGCGTCTCCTCATCGGTGATGACGAGCACGGCTGGGACGACCAGGGTGTATTCAACTTCGAGGGCGGCTGCTACGCTAAGGTTATCGGCCTTGACAAAGAGTCTGAGCCGGATATCTTCAACGCAATCAAGCGCAACGCTCTGTTGGAGAACGTAACTGTTGCTGCTGACGGCACCATCGATTTCGCTGATAAGAGCGTTACCGAGAACACTCGTGTATCCTACCCGATCAGCCACATCGAGAAGATCGTTCGTCCGGTATCCGCTGCTCCGGCTGCTAAGAACGTAATCTTCCTGTCTGCTGATGCATTCGGCGTACTTCCGCCGGTATCCATCCTGACTCCGGAACAGACTCAGTACTACTTCCTGAGCGGTTTCACCGCTAAGCTGGCTGGTACCGAGCGTGGTATCACTGAGCCGACCCCGACCTTCTCTGCTTGCTTCGGTCAGGCATTCCTTGAGCTGCATCCGACCAAGTACGGCGAAGAGCTCGTTAAGAGAATGGAAAAGAGCGGCGCTAAGGCTTACCTTGTAAACACCGGCTGGAACGGCACTGGCAAGCGTATCTCCATCAAGGATACCCGTGGTATCATCGACGCTATCCTGAATGGTGATGTTCTGAAGGTTCCGACCAAGAAGATCCCGATGTTCGACTTCGAAGTTCCGACCGAGCTGCCGGGCGTTGACACCAACATCCTGGATCCGCGCAACACCTACGCTGATGCTTCTGAGTGGGAAGTTAAGGCTAAGGATCTGGCTGGACGCTTCATCAAGAACTTCGTTAAGTACACCGGCAACGATGCTGGTAAGGCTCTGGTTGCAGCTGGCCCGCAGCTGTAATTCAAGTTCTTTTGAATTATCCGAACTAAACAGACCGGGCACCCGCGGGTGCCCGGCCGATCAAAGGTCGTCACAGATGTGGCGGCCTTTTTTATTTCCTTTATTTCTTCCACTGCATTATTTCTTCCTGGGCGCCGCCACACTCTTTCTTTGGCTCTGGCTCGCGGCAGAGAATTCCACGGTTTCTCTCCCTCATCCGCCGTGCCTGCTTCCCGTCACACTGTCGCCAGCGGAGAATAGGTGGATTTCTTCCTGTGATCCGCCGCACTCTTTCTTTGGCTCTGGCCCGCGGCGGAGAATTCCGCGGTTTCTCTCCCTCATCCGCCGTGCCTGCTTTCTGACACCGTTTCGCCGGCGGAGAATAGAAGAATTTCTTCCCACGCGCCGCCACACTCCTTCTTTGGCCCTGGCCTCGCGGCGGAGAATTCCGCGGTTTCTCTCCCTCATCCGCCGCGCCTGCTTTCTGACACAGTATCGCCGGCGGAGAATAGGTGGATTTCTTCCTGTGATCCGTCACACTTCTTCTTTGGCTCTGGCCCGCGGCGGAGAATTCCGCGGTTTCTCTCCCTCATCCGCCGTGCCTGCTTTC
>JAUNDD010000031.1 GCA_030526245.1 Lachnospiraceae bacterium | reverse complement strand
CCGGGCTGTGAATAAGCAGTGGAGCCGGCAGTGAGCTGCGAAAGCGGCGGGATGCTGGGCTGTAAAAAGCTGGGGCTTTGGCAGTAAGCTGAAAAACCGGCAAATGGATGTATGATCAGGAAGAACAGGATCGCGGAGCACGAAGTGGACCGTGATCCTGTTTTGGTATCCGGACGGCCTGCGGCAGGCGTGCGAAGGAAAAGAAAGATGAAGGTGAGCATATGTATGTAGGTGAGATCCTGCGGGCGGACAGTGCCAACGGGCTGGGGATGCGTGTCAGCCTTTTTGTCAGCGGCTGTACCAACCGCTGTAAAAACTGCTTTAATCAGAAGACCTGGGATTTTCATTATGGGAAGCCCTGGACACCGGAGCTGGAACAGTTTCTGATGGATGAGCTTTCGAAGGACTGGTATGACGGTCTGACGATCCTGGGGGGAGAGCCCTTTGAGCCCTCCAATCAGGAGGGACTGCTCCCGCTGATCCGGCGGGTGCGGCGGGAACTGCCGAAGCGGAATATCTGGATGTATACCGGAAATCTGTATGAGGATCTGCTACCGGGAGGACGCCGCTATACGCCGTTTACGGATGAGATCCTCGACTCCATCGATGTGCTGGTGGACGGGCCCTACGTGGAGGAACTTCATAATGTAACGCTGAACTATCGGGGCTCGGAAAACCAGCGGATCATCGATATGAAGCAGACCCGGGCGGAAGGACAGGTGGTGCTGTCGCCACTGAATGAATTCACAAGCCGGTACAGGACGTAATACGGTCATATCCTGTGTGGAGATTGCGGTTTGGTTTTTGGGGCCGCATACGCGGCAAAACGTCTCGACGGGATTGAACAGCCTGAACAGTGATCCGGATATAGACTCTGACGATTTTGGACTGATGATTTTATCGGGAGGATCTGCTTGACGCGGGCGGATCGAGTGTGCTATAGTAGTCGGGCGTATGAAAAAATGCGGGTGATTTATGCCCACTGCGTGAATAACGCAGTCAACTTTGCCGCATAAGCGGCTGCGTAATGAAGAAAGAGAGTGAGGTGGAAGCTCAATGCGTACAAGAATTACACTGGCATGCACAGAGTGCAAGCAGCGCAATTACAATACGAAGAAGGAAAAGAAACTGCATCCGGATCGTATGGAAACCAAGAAGTATTGCCGTTTCTGTAAGAAACACACAATGCACAAGGAAACAAAATAACAGCTGAAAGGATGGTAGAATCATGGCAAATCAGGAAGCTGGAAAGCAGAAATGGTTCGATGGCCTGAAAGCTGAATTCAAAAAGATCATCTGGCCGTCTCAGAAAGATGTTCAGAAAGAAACGACTGCCGTTGTAGTTGTTTCCGTGATCCTTGGAGTGCTCATTGCTCTGGTTGACTTCATCATCCAGAACGGTGTGGATTTCCTTGTCAAGTTATAATTCATGACTGTTTGTTGAAGAACGAGCTGCTCCTGAGCCGGTCCTGCCGGTGAGGAAGAGGCAGCGGAAAGGGATACATGGACGAAGAAAAGCGCACAGGCGAACCGATGTGGTATGTCATCCATACCTACTCTGGATATGAGAATAAGGTTAAGGCCAACATTGAAAAGACGATCGAAAATCGACCGGAGCTGAAAGACCAGATCCTTGAAGTTCGAGTACCGCTCCAGAAAGTGACGGAGGTCAAAAACGGTAAGAAGACACCGGTGGACAGAAAGATGTTCCCCGGATATGTGCTGTTGCACATGGTCATGAACGACGATACATGGTATGTTGTCCGCAACACCAGAGGTGTAACGGGCTTCGTGGGACCGGGATCCAAGCCGGTACCGCTGACAGCTGCAGAGATGTATTTCCTTGGCGAGACCGCCACGGATATTGAGATCGATTTCGAAGAAGGCGATATGGTCAACGTCATCGCCGGAGCCTGGAAAGATACAACGGCTACCGTTAAATCGATCAATCGAGCTAAGCAGACTGTGGCCATCATCGTTGATGTATTCGGACGCGAGACCGTCGTGGATGAGATCGGTTTTGCTGAGATCCGAAAGGCTTAACAGGGCGACCGTTCCCCTGCCGTAAGCCGGGCCGTGCGCATGGCGCAGCTGAAAGCCCGCGTGAAAGGAAAGCGGTAGTTGCAGTTGCCTGATGAGGGCAGCATCGGTGGGAGGGAAGTCCCGCTAGTACCACATAGGAGGTTATATAAAATGGCTAAGAAAGTTACCGGTTATATTAAATTACAGATCCCTGCTGGCAAAGCTACCCCGGCTCCGCCTGTTGGTCCGGCACTCGGTCAGCACGGTGTAAACATTGTTCAGTTCACCAAAGAGTTCAACGCAAGAACAGCTGATAAGGGCGATGTGATCATCCCGGTTGTTATCACTGTTTACGCTGACAGAAGCTTCAGCTTCATCACCAAGACTCCGCCTGCAGCTGTTCTGCTGAAGAAGGCCTGCAACATCAAGAGCGGTTCTGGTGTTCCGAACAAGACCAAAGTTGCTTCTATTTCCAAGGATAAGATCCGTGAGATCGCTGAGCTGAAGATGCCGGACCTGAACGCAGGCAGCATCGAAGCAGCTATGAGCATGATCGCTGGAACAGCACGCAGCATGGGTATCACTGTTGAGGAATAAGTAACGGAGGTAATTTAATATGAAAAAGGGTAAGAAGTACCAGGAAGCTGCGAAGGCAGTAAATCGCGGAACTCTGTATGATCCGTCCGAAGCCATCGCACTGGTTAAGCAGACTGCAGTAGCAAAATTCGATGAGACCATCGAGGTTCATATCCGTACCGGTTGTGACGGACGTCATGCTGATCAGCAGATCCGTGGCGCAGTAGTACTGCCGAACGGTACCGGTAAGACGGTTCGTGTTCTTGTATTCGCTAAGAACGCAAAGGCTGACGAGGCTCTGGCTGCAGGTGCAGATTTTGTTGGAGCAGAGGAGCTTCTTCCGAAGATCCAGAACGAAGGCTGGCTTGATTTCGACGTAGTAGTAGCTACCCCGGATATGATGGGCGTAGTTGGTCGTCTGGGTCGTGTACTTGGACCTAAGGGTCTTATGCCGAACCCGAAGGCCGGCACTGTAACCATGGATGTTACCAAGGCTATCCAGGATATCAAGGCTGGTAAGATCGAGTACAGACTGGACAAGACCAACATCATCCATGTTCCGGTTGGTAAGGCATCCTTCTCTGAGGAACAGCTGAAGGAAAACTTCGATGCTCTGATGGGTGCAATCAACAAGGCTAGACCGGCTGTTCTGAAGGGAACCTACCTGAAGAGCATCACGGTTGCTTCCACCATGGGCCCGGGCGTAAAAGTAAATCCGCTTAAGGTAGGTTGATCTACGTCATGCTCCGAAGGAGCGTGACTGCAAGTGCGGCCGCTCGCCCGATAGGGCGAATTGTATCGGCCGCAGTCAGATTTACTTACGTCTGAAAAAACCGCAAAACATACGCAAAAAAAGTGTTGACACTCCCGGCCAACTGTGATACATTATTGCAGATGACTGCCGAAGACAGCAGGTGCTCGCAAGAGCGTAATGGTGAACCGCCTGCCGAGGAGTGAATTCCAACAAGAATTTTACGCCTCTTTGGTCTTTGTGCCAGAGAGGCTTTTTTATTGACATGCGGCCGGCCTGCAAGGGCGCCTGTGTCAGAGGCCGGATCTTTCTTCGGAAAGAGGCTGGCCGGTAAAAATGTTCTCCTTGGAGTGGCAGCAAATTCTATAAGGAGGTAAACACATGGCTAAAGTTGAACTGAAGAAACCGGTAGTGGAAGAGATTGCAGAAGCTGTCAATGGCGCTCAGTCTGTAGTGCTTGTTGCTTATTCTGGAATCAGCGTTGAAGCTGACACTGAGCTTCGTAAAGAGCTTCGTGAGGCTGGCGTTCACTACAAGGTTTACAAGAACACAATGATGAACTTTGCATTCAAGGGAACTGAGTTCGAGGCTCTGTGCCCGCAGCTGAACGGACCGAATGCAATTGCAATCAGCAAGATTGATGCAACTGCTTCCGCTCGCATCATTTCCAAGTATGCAAAGAAGGCACCGACTCTGAAAATGATCGGTGGTGTCGTTGAAGGTAAGTACTACGACGAGAAGCAGGTTGCAGCTCTTGCAGCTGTTCCGTCCAGAGAAGAACTTCTCGGCAAACTGCTTGGTTCTATCCAGTCCCCGATCGCAAACTTCGCTCGCGTTATCAAGCAGATCGCTGGCGGCGACGGAGAAGCAGCAGCAGAATAATCTGCCGGCTGGAACCGAACGCGGCATAGCTGCGTTGACAAAAACGAAAATCATACGGGAGGCCGCTTAGGTCTCGACCGAAATACAAATCAGGAGGAAAATAAGATGGCAAAACTGACCACAGCTGAATTTATTGAAGCTATTAAAGAGTTATCTGTTCTTGAACTGAACGAGCTGGTTAAGGCTTGTGAGGAAGAGTTTGGTGTATCCGCAGCAGCAGGTGTTGTTGTAGCAGCAGCTGGCCCGGCTGAGGAAGCTGAAGAGAAGACCGAGTTCGACGTTGAGCTGACTGACGTTGGAGCAAACAAGGTTAAGGTTATCAAGGTTGTTCGTGAGATCACCGGCCTGGGCCTGAAGGAAGCTAAGACTCTGGTAGACGAGGCTCCGAAGATGCTGAAGGAAGGCGCTTCCAAGGCAGAAGCTGATGACATCAAGGCTAAGCTTGAGGCTGAAGGCGCTAAGATCACTCTTAAATAATTTAAGACGATCTGATCGGACAGAGCAGGCAGAGCGATTTTGCTTTGCGGCTTGAATAGTCAATGATACCCCCTGCAGATTTCTGCAGGGGGTTTTGTTTTACGCTAAAGTTCATGCGGTGAACTGAAAAAACCTTGCGGAACCGAACTGCATAAACCGTAATGTTTTGAGATGCAGACAACTTGATTTTCTGATTGACAATTCCTTGTGACCCGTGGTAGAGTGTAGGTTGCACTATTGTGCAGGACGATTGAGGGTGTAGTATGCCCAAAAATCAATGACTTAAGAAAGGACAAAGGTGAATCGTTAATGGAGAAAAACAGGATCCGTCCTATTTCTAACGGTAAGAGTTTCCGTATGAGCTTCCAGAGACAGAAGGAAGTTCTGGATATGCCGAATCTGATCGAAGTTCAGAAGGATTCGTATGAATGGTTTCTGAATGAAGGTCTTCGGGAAGCTTTCGATGATATTTCGCCGATCGAGGACTACAGCGGTAAACTGAGCCTTGAGTTCGGTAAGTTCAGACTCTGCGAAGATGATGTTAAGTATAACATCGAAGAGTGCGCTGAACGTGACGCAACCTATGCGGCACCTCTTCGTGTGGTTGTTCTTCTTCATAATAAGGAGACCGGAGAGACCAGTGACCATGAGATCTTCATGGGTGAGCTGCCCTTAATGACCGAGACAGGTACCTTCGTGATCAACGGTGCTGAGCGAGTTATCGTCAGCCAGCTGGTACGTTCCCCGGGCATTTACTATGATATCGCTCACGATAAGATCGGTAAGCGGCTGTTTTCCAGCACGGTTATCCCGAACCGCGGTGCGTGGCTGGAGTATGAGACGGATTCGAACGATGTCTTCTATGTTCGCGTAGACAGAACTCGTAAGGTTCCGGTAACCGTTCTGATCCGTGCGCTGGAGATCGGCAGCAGCGAGACCGGCAAGAGCACCAATGCAGCGATTCTGGAGCTTTTTGGCGATGAACCGAAGATCCTGAAGACACTGGAGAAAGACACGTCTGACAGCTATGAGACGGGTCTGCTTGAGCTGTACAAAAAGATCCGTCCGGGTGAGCCGCTGGCTGTAGAGAGCGCCAGAAGTCTCATTAACGGCATGTTCTTTGATCCGAAGCGTTATGATCTGGCCAAGGTAGGTCGTTATAAGTTCAACAAGAAGCTGATGCTTCGCAACCGTATCGCAGGCCACAAGCTGGCTGAGGCGGTGGTTGATCCGATGACCGGTGAGATCCTGGCTGAAGAAGGCACCAAGGTGACCCTTGAGCTGGCCGATCAGATCCAGAACGCAGCGGTTCCCTTTGTTATGATTCAGTCTGAGGAGCGCAATGTAAAGGTTCTTTCCAACATGATGGTAGACCTGAAGTGCTACATGGACTGCGATCTGGAAGAGCTCGGCGTCAACGAGCTGGTATTCTATCCGGAACTGGAAAAGATCCTGGAAGAGTACGACAATGACGACGATCGCAAGGATGCGATCCGCCGCAATATTCATGAACTGATTCCGAAGCATATCACCAAAGAGGATATCCTTGCTTCGATCAACTATAACATTCACCTTGAGTACGGCATCGGACACAAGGACGATATCGACCATCTGGGCAATCGTCGTATCCGTGCGGTGGGCGAGCTGCTGCAGAACCAGTATCGTATCGGTCTGTCCAGACTGGAGAGAGTGGTTCGCGAGCGTATGACCACCCAGGAGCCGAGCACCATCACCCCGCAGTCTCTGGTTAATATCAAACCGGTAACGGCTGCCGTGAAGGAGTTCTTCGGATCCTCCCAGCTGTCTCAGTTCATGGACCAGAACAACCCGCTGGGTGAGCTGACCCATAAGAGACGTCTGTCCGCACTGGGACCGGGCGGTCTGTCCCG
>JAUNDD010000016.1 GCA_030526245.1 Lachnospiraceae bacterium | reverse complement strand
GGACATGTGCATAATACTTACGATGAAGTGCTGATTGATCAGTTCCAAAAGCAGACCCGGGCATCAAAGCGCAGGATAATGGGAACAGAAGAAATGAGAAGGATTCCATGTAACATGATTAATTGCTTTTGTATGTATTCGGATTATGTGCCGCTTACCTTAGATGAATGGATTGAGTTGGATGAAAAACGTAGAGAGAAGATGTAAAAAAAGCTCTTGGAAGTTACGATATGTGGCGTTCCAAGAGCTGTTTTGTTCATATAGCTAATTTTGGGCATGAAAAAAGCGGGTGATGGGAATCGAACCCACGTATCCAGCTTGGAAGGCTGGTGTTCTACCATTGAACTACACCCGCAAAGTCGGGGTGACAGGATTCGAACCTGCGACCTCCTGGTCCCAAACCAGGCGCTCTAGCCAAGCTGAGCCACACCCCGTTTTGGTTGCCCTTGCCTCGGACACAAGTAGGATTATATACAACACCCCTATTCTTGTCAACAACAAATTTCAAACTTTTTTCATTTTCTTTTCAGCTCGTTTTTACAGCCATTCCGGCCCGTTTTCCGACCATCAAAATGCCTTGCCGGTTTGATCTTCGGAAGCCAAATGCCATTCCTGCTCTGCCTGCAGGACGCTTATCCTCGAGATACATGATCGCCCCCGGTCAGGGGAGCCGTCAGCCAAGACCGCTCCCCTGATTCAGAACTAAAGATACTTTACTTCAATATCCTCCGGCGCCTTTCCATCCTCCAGCTCCAGCACCATGTAGGTGCGGCGGCGATCCGCCTGCCGGGGACTGGCAATGCTGCCCGGATTCAAGACCGTGATCTCCTCATCCCGTTCGATCACGGGCTGGTGGATATGTCCGAATACCGCCAGATCACAGCCGGCCTTCAGCGCCTCCGCCCGCAGCAGGCGGGTTCCCAACTGCGATGACACCCGAAACTGATGTCCATGGGCCAACAGAATCCGATGAGATCCAATCTCCACCAGCCGGATCGACGGCAAGGAGCTGAAAAAATCACAGTTCCCCGCCACCATGTAAGCCGGACATCCCGCAGCCTCTTCGATCTCAGCCTCCCGCCCCTGCAGATCTCCCAAATGGAACAGGTAATCGATGGGCTTTTCCATGTCGATAGCCGCCAGTACATTTTCATGACGCCCATGGGAATCGCTGACGATCAGCACTTTCTTCTTCACTGTCTGTCCCCCTGCAGCCGGTCGCGCATCATCCGCATGGCCTTACCCCGGTGACTGATCTCGTTTTTACCTTCTCTGGACAGCTGGGCGCTGGTACAGCCGTATTCCGGCAGGAAAAAGATCGGATCATACCCGAAGCCGTTTTCACCCTGGATCTCGTAGCCGATCTGACCTTCCATCTCACCCCGGCAGGTCCATTCACGTCCATCCGGGAACACGCAGGCAATGACACAGACAAAGCGAGCCGAGCGCTCCTCTCCCTGATAGCCTTCCATCATCTCAATCAGCTTTGTATTCTTGATCGTATAGGAGGTATCCTCGCCCATGAAGCGGGCCGAATGCACACCCGGTTCACCATTTAAGGCATCGATCACCAGGCCCGAATCGTCCGCCACAGCCAGCTGCCCCGTCAGCTGACAAAGGGTTCTCGCTTTGATCAGCGCATTCTCTTCAAAGGTCTCTCCGTTCTCATCGATGTCCGGCGAGATCCCCAGCTCCTTCATGGATACCACTTCAAAGCTGCCATCCAGGATCTCTTTCAGTTCACGTACCTTGTCCTTATTTCCAGTTGCAAATACCAAACGCTGCATCGTTTCTCTCCTTATGAAATATACCGCTCACATCCGCAGCTTCTCCTGACATCGTGCTCCAGCCGGCCATTACTTATGATAGTACCAGTAGTAATAGTAGTCATCACTGAAGTAAATGCCCTTGCTCAGATCATAATCCTTGATCTTCACCGCAGAAGCCGGGAAGGTCAGGGTAACCTTCTTTGAGGAGAAGGCGCTCAGATTCAGCGGGATGTTTTTGAATTTCTTCGTTGCCAGAAGACGTCCGTCTCTGGTGTAGATGTTCACCTTCCACCAGGAGAAATAGCGGGCATAGTACCATCTGGCATTCATCACCCACATATCCACCACCAGCTTGCCGTTGCTGAAGTATGCCTTGCTGAGGGCCCCCACCGGCTCGCCATAGCGATAATCTCTGGCATTCTTGCTGACCTTATAGCTTACCTGGTTCTTCCTGACCGTCACCTTACATTTGGTGGTCTTCTTGTTTCTGGTCACCGAAATAGTCGCTTTTCCGGCTTTCAAAGCAGTCAGCTTGCCTTTGCTGGTCACCTTCACCACCTTGGCGTTGGAGGTTTTCCAGGTGATCTTGCCGGTGCCTCCCAGCATGCTCAGCTGATAAGACTGGCCGGCCAGAAGCGTCAGACTTGTTTTGGAAACTGTCGGCGTCTTGACGGTTACCTTGCAGGTGCGCTTCACACCGCTCACCGAAGCGGTGATCACAGCCGAGCCGGCCTTCACCGCCTTCACCAGACCGGATGAAGTCACCGTCGCCACACTCTTGTTGGAGCTGGTCCAGGCGACCGCTCCCTTCGCCCCCTGCAGCTTCAGCTGCCGGGTCTGTGCCTGGTACAGTGTCAGTGCACTCTGATCCAGCTTCAGCTCCAGCTTCGGAAGGACGCTGGATACTGACAGCACCTTGCCGCAGCGGCTGCACTTGCTTCCTTCGGTACAGCCATCGGCCGTATAGCTGGCTGCCTTCGGCGCTGTGGTCACGACCTTTGCATGACCGCTGGTCGGATCCGCGCAGCAGGCATCAGCTGCCATAAACCGAGCATTCACATTGTACTCTTTGGCATAGGTCTGGGCTGCCGATCCCTGGTACACATACATGGTCAGGATGCCGGAGTGACTCGGATAATTCCAGCTGCTGCTATTCCCTTCGATCGTATAGTAGTCGAAGGCATAGGATCCAATCTTAGTAACGGAGGAAGGAACAGCCACCATTTGCAGATAGACGTCCAGGAACGCCTTATCGCCGATGGAAGTCAGCCCTTCCGGCAGCATGATCTGCTCCAGCATGGTGCAGCCCCGGAAGGCCGCAAAGCCGATGGTCTTCAGCGTGAACGGAAGCGAAACCGAGGACACCTTTTCCAGATAGGAAAGGGCCCAGGCACCGACGGATGTCACACCCTCTTCAATCACGACCCGATTGATCTCCCGGGTCTTAAACTTATCACTGTCCGACCACCCCGGATAGCTGCCCATTTCATAATAATCGTACATGGGACCTTTTCCGCTGATGGTCAGCACACCCTTTGAATCCACCTTCCAGGTCAGGTCTTCACCGCAGATTCCCTGATCCAGAACCTTGTAGTCTTCCTTACCGATTGCGGTAAAGGGACAGCCACTGGCCCGGGCTGCACGCTCCACCACGGTATTCTCATAGCCCTCGATCACCAGCGAGCTGACCGTTCCTTCCATAATGAAGATGGTAAAGGCTTCCTCACCGACAAAATACACCGAACGGGGAACCCGTAGCTTACGCAGCTGATTACACCAGTAAAAGACCTGATTGCCGATAAATCCCAGGCCCTCCCCTAAGGTTACCTCCGTCAGCTGGCGGCAGAAGGCAAAGGCCTGTTCGCCAATGATCTCGACGGTATCCGGCAGCGCCACCGATGCAATGCCGGTCTCATAGAAGGCACTGGCAGCAATACTCTCCGTTCCCTCCGGAAGCACCACTGCCCCGGTCTTCTTCGTCGGGCATTTCACACACCGAAGGCCATCCAGGCTGTACACCAGATCCCCGATCATGCGGTAGTACTGATTGCCCTCGGCCACCTGGTAGGCTTCCAGCTCCGAACAGCCGGAAAACGCCATCAATCCCATACCGGTGATATTTTTTCCAATGGTGACCGTTTTGATCGAAGGATAGTAATCTGTCTCAGAGCTCAAAAAGCTGCTGCTCAGCCCCGTAACCAGGTGTCCATCGATCTCATCCGGAATGACCAGATCCGTTTCCTCTCCCGCATAGCCCACCAGCACGATCTCATCCTTAAAGTAAGCATCAAACTGATAGGTAAAGTTTCCATATTTCCACGTGTTCGCCGCCTGATCCCCGGTCGTTTCATCCGCCTGCTCTTCAAGGATCTCCTCATCGACAATCAGATCCTCCGGCTCCACTTCCCCATTCCGGGTCCAGGCTTCCTCCCAGCCTTCCGTAGCCGACTCCAGGTCTTCTCCCTCCGGAAGCAGCTCCTCCGACACGACCAGCTCTTCGCTGTCAGCCGCAGAGCTCATATCATCTCCCGTTTTTTCTGCTGCAGCTGCCGCTTCATCTGCTTCAGCCTCTGCCAGACCCGTCAGAGCAGCCCGCTCCTCCTCCCGGTTTCCAGCCTCTTCCGGAAGCTCAGCCGTTGCCTGCCATGCTTCCCCCATACCTTCAGCAGCCACCGATCCCAGTGAACTGCCCGCCATCACCACCGCTAAAAGCAGTGCTGCCATTTGTTTCCTGCGCATTTTTTCTCCTTTCCGCAAACAAACTACTCGCTACATATTCATCGTCGCCATCCATCCGATCGCTCTTACGAATGCTCGACCGTATATACCTTCAGACACAGATTTGCCTGGTACATATCCTGTATATTGGACCAGATCTGTCCATCCGGACTGACATAGCCCTCTTTTCCTTCCAAACTCACACCTCGGGTATACTGGTTTTTGTCGATCTCCACCGCCAAAGGCTTTGTTTCCCCCTTGGTATCCAGCCTCACCACCAGTGCAAAGCGTTCCCCTGGTTCCATTTCAGGCCAGCTGTTCAGGTCGATGGTATGATACCCCATCCCGGTCAGTTCTCCCGACTGCAGCTGCCTGGCTTCGGAAAGCTGCCGCGGATCCTCAAATTCTCGAACCAGACTGATCTCATAGCGGCTCTCTTCCCCGGTGGTATACAGTCCCACCGCCCGGAGCGTTTCCGTCATTTCAGCAGTGTACACCGCCGCCTCATACACAGTTTCCCGGTCATATCCGAGACGCCCCTGCCAGCCGCACTGATCCTGCTGGTAGATCCGATCGTAATTATCCGGCAGATCCACCCGCTGATACACCAGCGTTTTGCCGGTCAGATTTGCATCCTCATAGGACACATAGAAAATGCCCTGCTCCCCGAACTCTTCACCCCAGGTATTCTGGCAGATCCAGGCGCCGTCCCGGGCTGCCGGATAGGAAAAGTATTCCGCCGGGAAGCTGTCATCCCAGCCCAGGATCAGAACATCGTGATCCACCCGGTGGGGTGTCGGGTACAGATAGGAAGCGTAGTCATCCTGATAATATCCCCGTTCCGGCTTCGTCAGCTGCCGGTTCATGTACAAAGAGCTCTGAACCGGACCAAAGGTGCAGATCATTTCCTTTACCAACTCCTCGTCCGGCTGCAGCAGCAGCCGCATATCCTGGACATGGAGCGAGGCCGTCAGTCCCTCCGGAGACTCCCCGTCCCCATAGGGATCATCCTCCTCCGCGACCGGCCCATACCAGCCGGAGAGGTAGGCCATGATCATCTGAAAATCACCGCCGTCCAGGATCCCTCCGGAAAAACCGCTTTGGTGGAGCAGATGATCCGCCGAATAAACTGTCTGTTCCTCCGGCATACGCGCCGCCTCCAGGGCACTGCTGCAGCTGATGGCCCAGCAGGCGGGCAGCTCACCCTGACTTTTTATGCAGGGTTTCTTTCCATTCTGCCTCGAATCATAAAAGGACGGAAGATCTTGTTCCCGCTTCCATTCCTGCGCCTGTACCGGCCCTTCCGCCAGATAAGTAGTTCCAACCAGGCAGCAAAAGGCCAGCACAATCAGCCGAAGTGCAGGATGCTTCCCTCTACGCAAACCGGGAAGCCGCCTCATTTACTTCTCCTGGGGGGCTTATCTCCTAAGAAAGAATAGAAATAGGTTTTCAGCATACCATTGTAGATCTTCCGATTGCGATCTGCCTTTCGGCCAATATAGGTCTCCGCCTTATCATAGGAAGTAATCACATATTCCGACCAGCTGTCCAGTCGACCAAAGGCTTCCCCGATCTGCCGATACAATACCGGCAGCTGTTCCTTCTCCTCCAGTCGTTCACCGTAAGGGGGATTGGTGATAATGAAGCCGTACTTTTTCGGATGAGACAGCTCGCTCACAGGTCTCTGCTGAAAATGGATCAGCTTTTCCACACCGGCCTTCCGGGCATTTTCCCGGGCGGCCTTCACCACCTCGCCATCCAGATCATAGCCCTGGATGTCCGTTTCCACCGACAGGTCGACCCGCTCTCTGGCATCCTCCGCAGCCCCATACCAGAGCTTGCGCGGGATCAGATGCTTCCAGTTTTCCGCCAGAAAGGATCGCTCCAGTCCCGGTGCGATATTCGCTGCCATCAGCGCCGCCTCAATGGGGAAGGTACCACTGCCGCAGAAAGGATCCACCAGAATGCGGTCCGCATGCCAGGGCGTCAGCATGATCAGCGCCGCTGCCAGCGTTTCTGTAATCGGCGCCTTGGCCGTCAGCTGACGGTAACCTCTCTTATGCAGGGACACACCGGTGGTATCCAGCGCCACCGTAACCACGTCCTTCATGATGGTGACTCGCAGCGGGAAATCCGCTCCCTTTTCATCAAACCATTCAATATGGTAGATCCGCTTCAGACGCTCCACCATGGCTTTTTTCATGATCGACTGGATATCCGACGGGCTGAAGAGCTTGCTGTTGATGGAGGTAGCCTTGGCCACCCAGAATCTTCCATCCGCCGGAATGAACCGCTCCCAGTCCAGTGCCTTCGTCCCTTCAAAAAGTTCATCATAGGTGCGGGCGGTAAACTCGCCCACCTTGATCATGACACGTTCTGCTGTCCGCAGAAAAATATTCGCGTAGCACACGGCCTCCCAGTCTCCCAGGAAGGTGACCTTGCCGTTCTCGACCCGGCTGATCTCATATCCCAGATCCAGAATCTCACGCTTCAGTACTGCCTCCAGCCCAAAATGGCAGGGACAGATCAGTTCAATATATTCCATGCTGTTCTCCTTACTTCAAAGAGTAATGCTGCCTAATACCTTGCCCTCGAAGGTCTTCACCCGAAAGACTCCATCCTCCAGAATAGCATAGGTGGGCGGATTCCCCTCTTTCGGAATGGATGTGGATCCCGGATTGAGCAGCTTCCAGCCCTCCCGTTCCTCAGCCTTCCACACATGCGTATGACCGTGCAGCAATGCATCTCCCTGGCTCATGGGCGGCAGGTTGTTTTCATTATATACATGACCGTGGGTGGCATAGACCACATGCTCTCCCACCGGAAGAATACAGTAATCGGCCATCACCGGGAACTGCAGCACCATCTGATCCACCTCGGCCTCGCAATTGCCCCGCACCGCATAGATCCGGTCCCTGTACTCGTTGAGCATAGCGATCACTTCCTTCGGCGCATACTCTCTGGGCAGATCATTGCGGGGACCATGATACAGGATATCCCCCAGCAGCAGCATACGATCTGCCTTCTCCTCTTCGAAGGCCTTTAACATGCAGCGGCAATAATAGGCAGATCCATGAATATCCGAACAAACCAATATTTTCATATCGTTTCCTTCCCAAAATAAATTAAACGGATCAGGAGACCACACTTTACAGGCCCCGCTCCGACAACAGCAGCCGTTATCCTCGGGATCTTGCTACACACACGGCAAAACACCTCGCGGAACCGAGCCGCCCAAACTGCAACCAGCAGCCGCCCTGTGACCGCGGCCTCAAAACTCACCCCATTCTACCATATCTAGCTGAGATGTGTTGTAAAATATACCGTATTTCGTTCCTCCGGCCTTGTACATTTTGACTTTTAAGGTAATTAGCTGTTGCATTTTCAAGGCGGGCATATTATAATGTGGAGCGTGGAAGTCACATTTCACAAAACCCCTTATTAATTATTTATACTCCCCTCGAAAACCCGGCAGCTCCCCTGCCGGGTTTTCATTTTTTATGCCCGAACCATCACCTTTCACTTTCTTTTCTTAAGTCTTATCTCTTCCTGCTGCTTTACTGCCAGTTCACTGTCTCCCTTTCCTTTACATAAAAAAGCAAATGCGTTATGATTAGTAAAGTTTTTGTTGCAGCTTTGATTGTACGATTTTCCGGAGACTTCTGCCTTTCGCAGTGATCTTCCGATCAGGATCCTTTCAAAGCCCGAATATATATGTAAAGAAGGTGTATTATGAGTCATCTGTTTGTCCCGGAGAATTATCGTCCGGCTTTAAACCTGTATGATACGCAGCGTGCCATCGGCACCATCAAGCGTCTGTTTGCAGACACCCTGTGTGCTTCCCTGAGCCTCCACCGCGTTTCTGCTCCCCTTTTCCTGGAAGCATCCACCGGTCTGAATGATGACCTGAACGGTGTGGAACGTAAGGTTACCTTTGATCTGAAGGATACCGGCACCGAAGCCCAGGTCGTTCAGTCGCTGGCCAAGTGGAAGCGCATGGCCCTGCGTGACTATGACTTCAGACCCGGAAAAGGTCTGTACACAGATATGAATGCCATTCGCCGCGATGAGGACCTGGACAACCTCCACTCGGTTTACGTTGACCAGTGGGATTGGGAAAAGGTGATCACCGAACAGGATCGCAACGAGGAATATTTGAAAGATACCGTACGTTCCATCGTAGCTGCCGTATGCGCCACCGAGATGAACCTTCGGGCCATGTTCCCGCAGCTGATGGTTCAGCCGCTTCACTCCCCGGAAGTTACTTTTATCACTACCCAGGAGTTGGAGGATCTCTATCCGGATCTCACTTCCAAGGAACGCGAAAATGCCTTTGTCAAAGAGCACGGCACCACCTTCCTGATGAAGATCGGCCGGGCCCTTGCCAGCGGCAAGCCCCACGACGGACGCGCCCCGGACTATGATGACTGGGATCTCAATGGCGACATTCTGTTCTGGAACGAGACCCTGGGCTGCAGCTATGAGCTGTCCAGCATGGGCATTCGTGTAACCCCCGAATCACTGGATCGTCAGCTGACCGAAGCCGGATGCGACGAACGTCGTTCGCTCCCCTTCCACAAGCAGCTTCTGGATGGAAAGCTTCCGCTGACCATCGGCGGCGGTATCGGCCAGAGTCGTCTGTGCATGCTCCTGCTTGGCAGTGCCCACATCGGCGAAGTACAGTCCAGTGTATGGGACGAAGCCACCATCAACGGCTGCCGTGAAGCTGGTATTCCGCTTCTTTGATCCGGATCTTACAACAAAATATCGTCCAATATATATCAAAAAAGGGCTGGGCTCGTTCCAAAGAACGGGCCCAGCCCTTTTGGTAAAGAACAAAGCGTGCTTTGCACGCTAGCCGCATAGCGGCGGTTGTTCGGATATTTGCCCGATTTTATATCGGGCCCATAGGAAATTCCGGCCGGAATTTCCTATGAACCGAAAAAATGGGATGCAGTTTCCTGCATCCCATTCAATAATCATTCGGAAAAAAGTCAGTCAGTCTTTACGACATGTCTTCCATCAATCCATTATTATTTTGCATAATCTACGACACGAGATTCGCGAATCATGCTGATTTTGATCTGACCCGGATAATCCATTTCATCTTCAATCTGTTTGGAAATATCTCTGGCCAGAAGTACCATATCTGCGTCACTGATCTGTTCAGGAATGACCATGACACGGATTTCTCTTCCCGCCTGAATAGCAAAGGATTTGTCGACACCCTTGTAGGCATCAGCGATATCTTCTAACTGTTTTAAACGTTTTGCGTAAGCTTCCAGAGTCTCGCGTCTGGCTCCCGGTCTGGCTGCGGAAATTGCATCAGCAGCCTGAACGATGCAGGCAATCAAAGACTCAGGCTCCACATCCCCGTGATGGGATTCAACCGCGTTGATAACGGTCTGTGATTCCTTGTATTTTCTACACAGGTCAGCACCGATCTGAACATGGCTTCCCTCAACCTCGTGGTCAATGGATTTACCAATGTCATGCAGTAAGCCGGCCCGTTTTGCCATTCTGATATCAATACCGATCTCTCCGGCCAGGAAACCGGAAAGGAAAGCTACTTCAATCGAGTGCTTAAGAGCATTCTGTCCGTAGCTGGTACGATACTTCATACGTCCAAGCAGACGCACCAGTTCCGGATGAATTCCATGAACACCAATCTCCAGACAGGCCGACTCGCCCTCTTCCCGGATGATGGTCTCCACTTCCTTCTGTGCCTTTTCCACCATTTCTTCGATTCTGGCCGGATGGATTCGTCCGTCCACAATCAGTTTTTCCAATGCAATGCGGGCAATCTCTCTGCGGATCGGATCGAAGCCCGAGAGAATAACTGCTTCCGGTGTATCGTCAATAATCAGATCCACGCCGGTCATCTGCTCCAGAGTGCGGATATTTCTGCCCTCACGGCCGATGATTCTGCCCTTCATTTCATCATTCGGAAGCTGTACAACAGAGATCGTCGTTTCAGCAACATAATCAGCTGCACATCGCTGAATGGCTGTCACGATGTACTCCTTCGCCTTCTTGCTAGCTTCCTCACGTGCACGGTTATCCAATTCCTTGTACAGCCGCGCTGTGTCGATCTTCACTTCATCTTCAACAGTTTTTAAAAGATAATCTTTTGCTTGTTCGGAGGTAAAACCGGAAATCCGTTCCAGTTCCTGTACTCTCTGTCCCAGAATTCGATCAGCTTCGGCGCGCTTTTTCTTAAGCTCTTCCTCTTTCGCTGTCAGACTGGTCTCGCGGCGTTCCAAAGCATCAGCCTTCTTATCCACTGCTTCTTCCTTGGATAAGACACGTTTCTCGTAACGCTGTACCTCTACCCGGCGATCGTGAGCTTCCTTTTCAGATTCATTCTTCATCTTAATGGACTCTTCTTTCGCCTCAAGAAATGCTTCCCGCTTCTTCGTCTCCGCGGTTCTCAGGGCCTCATCAATGATCTGTCTGGCACGTTCCTGGGCATTTCCGATCGTTTCCTTATCGGTTTTTTCCTTGTGTTTCACAGCCAGCACCATGCTGAGGGGTACCGAGATGACCAATGCGATGACAACTGCAATGACAGTTGTAATCACTGGAGTACCTCCTTTATTTAATTGTAATGCTCAACGTTATTATTTTACACATTAGAAAAATGACTGTCAATCGAAATTTGTTGGAATTGCACTTCTGATATCGTTCCAGGAATAGCCTTTATTCAGCAAAAAGCGAAAAAATTTGTCCCAATCCCGGCGATCCGCCTGCTGCGGATCCACGTGCTTTTTTTCCATCCAGCGCAGGATCTGAGCGGTTGCATCCACCGGCTGTGCCTCCTCGAAAGCCTGCCGGATCACCTCGCTGTCCACCCCTTTGGCCGCCAGTTCTCTCTCGATCATCCGACGACTTTTCGATCCGCTCCGGCTTTCGATATAGTTCTGTGCATAGCGCAGATCATCGATGTAGTGGAACGAACGGACATATTCAATGGCATCCTCTATGACATCCTCCGGATACTCTCCCTCCTCCAGCTTGCGCCGGAGCTGCCAGGTCGTTTTATCCATCTTGGTCAGAATATTCATGCAGCGGAGTCTGGCCCGTTTTACCAGTACCACCTTGATGTCCACCTCACGCTGCGGTGTCATCTCACTGTCTTCCTTCAGTCCCAGATTTCTCAGTTCGGAGTCATACAGCAGAAAGGAAGGCTCATCATTGATATAGACTCTTTTTCGACCTTTTCCCACCGTCTCCAATCCCGTGATCTTTCGTTCCAAAGCTTTTATCCTCCGCCTCATTTTCTATACACGGACCCGACTGATCCCCCACACAAACGGGTTATCGTTCTGTCTTCCGGTTCTCAATGCACCTGCTCACACTTTTTCGATCCGCCAAAAACAAACCGGCTGCCCGCCGACAGACGGACAGCCGCAGCCACCGAACATCAGCCACTCACAGAGCGAGCGGTTGATATTTCATATCTTAAACAACGGACCAAATGCCAGCCAGCTTGCCCCATAGTACAAATCTGCAAAGCCCTGATGGAGCCCGAATATATCATCATTCTTCGTCCGCAGCTTCATCCTCCAGACCTTCTCCTATGCCGTAGGCCTGTCGTACCTTTGCCTCGATCTCTTCCATCACCTCGGCGTGCTCTTTCAGGTAGGCCTTGGCATTTTCACGGCCCTGACCGATCTTTTCGCCCTGATAAGCATACCAGGCGCCGCTCTTGTTCACGATATTCATATTGGCAGCCAGGTCAATGATGTCACCCTCACGGGAAATACCCTTGCCAAACATGATATCAAATTCAGCCTCTTTAAAGGGCGGCGCGATCTTGTTCTTTACGACCTTGATACGGGTACGGTTACCCACCACTTCACCGCTCTGTTTGATCGCCTCGATACGGCGCACATCCAGACGGATGGAGGAATAGAACTTCAGGGCTCTTCCACCGGTGGTGGTTTCCGGATTTCCGAACATAACGCCCACCTTCTCACGAAGCTGGTTGATAAAGATCACCGTACAGTTGGACTTGCTGATCACACCGGTGAGCTTTCGCAGCGCCTGGGACATCAGTCGTGCCTGCAGACCCACATGGGAATCTCCCATGTCACCATCAATCTCGGCCTTCGGAACCAGAGCGGCAACCGAGTCCACAATAATGATATCCACTGCACCGGAACGCACCATGGTCTCCGTGATCTCCAGGGCCTGTTCTCCGTTATCCGGCTGGGAAATGTACAGATTGTCGATATCCACGCCGATATTCTTGGCATAGACCGGATCCAGTGCATGCTCCGCATCGATGAAGCCGGCGATACCGCCTCTTTTCTGTACTTCAGATACCATGTGGAGTGCCACCGTGGTCTTACCACTGGATTCCGGACCGTACACCTCGATGATACGTCCCTTGGGAATGCCGCCCAGACCGAGCGCGATATCCAGACTCAGACTGCCGGTGGGTACCGTTTCCACGTTCATGTGGGTTCCCTGTTCTCCCAGCTTCATGATCGAGCCCTTACCAAACTGCTTCTCGATCTGTGACAGTGCCGCATCCAGTGCTTTCAGTTTATCTTCATTTGCCATAATTCCTGTTTTCTCCTTCTTCGCCGTTCGACCGTTAGTTCGGAACGCTTGTTCGTCTTTCGATATACTATCTTATTTCTCACAGACTGTCAACCACTTTCAGACGGTATCTTTATATCACACATTGCCTGTGCTGTAAATATGCTTGCTCCTCGCCGCTGGCAGCCGCCGCATGTCCCGGTCACCATTCCCCCGGCAAACCGCGGTCGATTAAGCTGCAGTCACACAAAACCGCACCCCACCGAAACGGCCGCCATACTTTCACACAAACAGTCTGCGGATATCGTTCCCCATGATCACCGCCATCAGCGCCAGGAGCAGAAGCATCCCCACCAGGTGGATCTTCCCTTCCAGCTCCGGATCCATCCGTTTCCGGCGCAGAGCCTCGATCAGCAGGAACAGCAGTCTTCCGCCATCCAGAGCCGGTAGCGGCAGCAGGTTGACAACTCCCAGATTGGCCGAGAGCAGGATCGCTATGTTGAGCATATTGATCCAGACATAAAACATCCCGTCCGGTTTGGATTCCTGATAGGTTTCACCGATCATACCGGCGATTCCCACCGGTCCGGCCATATCATCCACCGTCACCTGCCTGCGTCCGATCATCTGCAGTCCACGGATCACCGTTGTGACCGCATAGCGTACCTCCAGCACACTGTGCCGCAGTGTCTGCCGCAAGCCGCCCTTCACCCGGAAGGAGGAGGTGCCCTGAATACCCAGGATATACCGCCCTGAACCGTTATCCTTCGGCGTGAGCTCAGCAGTATACTTTTCTTCTCCCCGCTGCCAGGTGACCGGAATGGCCTTTCCGCTGCTCAGTATATCCTGGTGCATGTCAATATATTCGGACACTTCCCGATACAGATCGATCTTTTTTCCATTGATGGACGTAATCACGTCCCCGGCCTGCATCCCGGCTTCGCAGGCCGGATAATCCTCATACACTCCGAGGATAATGGGCTCATCCCAACCGATACTTCCCACCAGGATCACCGCCATCCCCAGCGCCAGCAGAAAATTAAACAGCGGCCCCGCCGCCACAACCGCAATACGTTTCCAGACGCTCTTGCTTCCGAAGCTGCCTTCCTGCAGATCGGCCATATCCTCTCCCAGCATCTGGCAGGATCCCCCGAAAGGAAAGAGCTTCAGAGAATAACGGGTCCCGCCCCGCTCGATGGAGCAGAGTCGGGGGCCCATACCGAGTGAAAACTCAAGGACAACGATCCCGCTCAGCTTGGCCAGCAGGTAATGTCCGAATTCATGAACAAGAATCAGGGTGCCGAAGATCAGCACTGCAAATATAATACCCAAAACCGCATACCTTCCTCTTACTTAAGATAAGCCTCTTCGATCCGGCGATAGACCTCCTGCTCGATCTCCAGGATCTCCTCGATGGAGGGCTCGTCAACCACCTGATGCATATCCATGTTGCTGCGGATGATCCGATAGATATCCGTAAAGCCGATCTTCCGATTCAGAAACAGACTGACTGCTTTTTCATTTGCGGCATTGAACACCGTAGGCATCGAACCGCCGATCTTTCCAGCTTCCCGGGCATAGGGAAGTCCCAGGAAGGTCGTATCATCCGGCTCCATAAAGGTCAGCGAAGACAGTCTGGCAAAATCCAGCCGATCCCCCGCCAGCGGCCGGCGCTCCGGCCAGGTCAGCGCATAGGCGATCGGAATCTTCATATCCGGTGTACCCAGCTGTGCGATCACGGCACCGTCCTCATACTGTACCATGGAATGGATCACACTCTGGGGCTGGATCACGACCTGGATCTGATCCAGATCCACGTCGAACAGCCATCTGGCTTCCAGCACCTCCAGACCCTTGTTGACCATGCTCGCCGAATCGATGGTGATCTTTCTTCCCATAGCCCAGTTCGGATGCTTCAGGGCATCCTCCAGGGTCACCTTCTCCAGCTGCTCCGCTGTCATGCCACGGAACGGTCCGCCGGAGGCGGTCAGCAGGATCTTGTCGATGCGGTTGCCTGCCTCTCCGTTTAAGGACTGAAAGATGGCACTGTGTTCGCTGTCCACCGGAAGGATCTTCACCCCCCTCTGTCTGGCCAGCGGCATAATGATATGACCGGCCGTCACCAGAGTCTCCTTGTTTGCCAGTGCAATGTCCTTCCCGGCCCGGATCGCCTCCACGGTCGGCCCGATGCCGATCATGCCGACAATGGCTGTCACCAGCACCTCATATCCGTCCATGGCCGCCATTTCCTTCAGCCCATCCATTCCGCTCAGGATACGGATGTCCAGATCCGCCGTTCTGCTTCGAAGATCCGCCGCATCGCGCTCATCCCACACAGCCGCCACGGCAGGCTTAAACTCACGAATCTGCTCCTCCAGCAGCTTGACATTTCGTCCCGCCGCCAGGGCAAATACCTTCAGGTCCGGATTTTCTCTTACCACCTGCAATGTCTGTGTGCCGATCGAACCGGTCGAACCAAGAATTCCTATCGTCTTCATATCCATCTTCCTTTCATTGTTATAAAATACTGTAAAAAAGTATACTATTCGAAATACTTTAGGTACAGGTTCTGTCCTGCACATGCGTTTGACGAGGTCATTCGGGCGCAGGGACCAATGCCTGAGGGAAAGCGAGCACTGGCGAGGCTTCCGTCGCAGTATGTGTATCAAGTTCGTAGAACTTGATATGTAGCCGCAGCCCATTCGCCGTAGGCGAATTTGCATGGGCTGCCGGTTCCACTTCAGCACGTTAGCTGAGCAGGCGGAGACTTGTCTGAGCGAAGCGAGTTGTCGGGAGCCTGCTCAAATAGGCGCGTGCGAGCTGCAGGAAACGAGCATTCGCGAGCGGCATCAGGCATGGACCGCGCCTCGGTGCATGCGCTTCCAAAAATATATTGAAATACCCGGCAATTTCCTTGCCGGGTACAAAAAAATCAATGCCGCTCACGCAGACCGCGGCTCATCAGAAGATCAGGCATGCCAGCAGATAGATCACCGGTGCCGTAAAAATGACACTGTCAAAACGATCCAGAATGCCGCCATGACCCGGAATCAGCTTTCCGTAGTCCTTAACCTGGAATTCACGTTTGATCGCCGACGCCGCCAGATCGCCCACCATGGAGATCATGCCGCCGGCTCCGCAGATCAGCGCGTACTCCGCCACCGGAGCATAACCGGCCGTCATATGCGGTCCGGCAATGGCCGCAAAGGCGGCTCCCAGTGCCGCAGCACCGGCCACGCCGCCCACGGCGCCCTCCACCGTTTTCTTCGGGCTGAGCACCGGACTGAGCTTGTGCCGACCGAACAGGCGGCCAAATACATAGGCAAAGCTGTCACAGCCCCAGGCGGCAAAAAATACCAGCCAGACGGTAAAAATGCCGTCGATCATCAGCCGGATCCGGTAAATGCAGGAAAGCATCATAGCCAGATAGACCAGACCGAAAAAGGCCGCTGTGATCTGGGCCGTTCTATACCGGGGATGCGAGAATACAAAAACAAACATCATGGCAATCAGCGTCATAGCCAGCACCGATGTCAGATACGCCGCTCCCCCGTTCATCAGGACCACGTAGTACAGCACCGCCGCTGCATAGCCCACCAGCGCAAGCGGCGATTTCAAGCCGTCCTGCACAGCCGTCACCCGATACAGCTCAAACATGCCGATCAGAGAAACCGCCAGCATCAGTACCCCCAGCACCGGTCCTCCGGCCATCAGGGCTGCCAGCGCGATCAGGATCAGCACCACACCGCTGATCAATCTTGTTTTCAACATAGTCTTCTCCATTCTATCGCCGGATGCCGTCAGCTCTTTTCCTCTTTCAGGCCGCCAAACCGACGCTCTCTGCCGTTGTAAAATTCAATGGCCTTCATCAGCTCCGCCTTATCAAAGGCCGGCCAGGGCACCGGTGTGAAGTAAAACTCCGCATAAGCCAGCTGCCAGAGCAGATAGTTGGAAAGCCGCTGTTCTCCGCTGGTGCGGATCATCAGATCCGGATCCGGAATGCCCGCTGTATCCAGATAATCCCCGATCAGCTGCTCGGAGATCTCCTCCGGACGAATCACACCCTCCACCGCGTCCTTCGTCATTCGGCGAACGGCCCGGGTCAGCTCATCACGGCTTCCGTAATTTAATGCGATCTGAAAATTCAGTCCGGTGTTGTCCTTTGAGCTTTCTTCCAGCTTCGCCAGCGACTCCCGCAGATCCGGTGCAAACGCCGACGGATCGCCGATCACGCGAACCTTCATATTGTTTTCCGCTGCCAGCTGCATACAGGTCTTGGTGTAGCTTCGAAACAGCTTCATCAGCGCTCCAACTTCCTCTTCCGAGCGCTTCCAGTTTTCCGTCGAAAACAGGTAGACCGTCAGATATTTGATTCCAATCGTCCAGGCATCCCGGCAGATCGTTTCCAGATTTTTCGCACCGCGGACATGACCGTAGTTCCGGGGCATTCCCTTGCTTTTGGCCCAGCGTCCGTTTCCATCCAGAATGATCGCTACATGCTGTGGTATATTCATAGATCGTCGCCTTTCTGTCAATCCCGTTTGTGGCAAAAAGCCCCGCCTCGGCGGGGCTGATTCATTTCATGCTATACGGCCATTATACGGTCATGATCTCCTTGATCTTTTCTTCCGTAGCCTTGTCGATCTCCTTGATGTGCTTATCGGTCTCCTTCTGGATCACATCCTCCAGATCCTTAATCTCATCCTCGGATACATCGGAGTTCTTTCCAAGCTTCTTCAGGAAGTCGTTGGCATCACGACGGATGTTGCGGACAGCCACCTTGGCTCCCTCACCCTTCTTACGAACCTCCTTACTCAGATCCTTACGACGCTCCTCGTTGAGCTCCGGGAACACCAGACGTACGACCTTGCCGTCGTTGGTCGGGTTGATGCCCAGCTCGGACATATTGATGGCTCTTTCGATCGGCTTGAGCATGGATGCTTCCCAGGGCTGGATCTGGATGATACGCGGTTCCGGAACCGTTACGTTTCCTACCTGCTGGATCGGAGTCGGCGCTCCGTAGTAGTCCACCATGATCTTATTGAGCACCTTCGGGTTGGCTCTTCCTGCACGGATCGTGCCGAAATCCTCCATCATGCTGGCAAATGACTTGCCCATCTTCTCCACATAGACCTTAATTCTTTCATCCATGATACTATCCTCCCAAATATTCAAATCCTGTATTCAAATCATGCTGTCATTTCCGGCTTTCTCCGTCTTCTCAATTCATCGCCCTCACCACATACAGCGCAGCTTTCAACGAAACGGGCCGGAGATCGACGGCCGGTCTTCACCGTTATACCGTTACTCTGGTTCCTGTAAAGGCACCGCTGACGGTATTAACGATGCTGTTCTCACCCTGCAGGCCGAACACCAGCATCGGCATCTTGTTTTCACGGCAGAGAATCGATGCCGTCATATCCACAACACCGAGCTTCTTTTCAATGACCTCGTCGATCGTGACCTCGTCATACTTCTTAGCTTCCGGATTATCCGCCGGATCGCTGTCATACACACCATCGATGGACTTGGCCAGCAGGATCACGTCCGCATCGATCTCGATGGCACGAAGCACCGTTGCCGTATCCGTTGAGAAATACGGATGTCCGGTACCGCCGGCAAAGAATACGACTGTTCCCTCATTCAGGGCCTGCTGTGCTCTGTCAAAGGAATATACCTCCGAGAAACCGCCGCAGATAAACGGGGTAAGGATCAGCGTCTTCATGCCCACCGACCGGAAGATCTCCGACACATACAGACAGTTCATCACCGTTGCCAGCATGCCGATCTGATCCGCCTTGGATCTTTCAATGTTTTTGCTGGAACGACCGCGCCAGAAGTTTCCGCCGCCGATCACCACGCCGACCTGGATCCCCTGCTCGGTCAGCTGCTTCACCTGCTGGGCAACACCGATCACGGTAGGTTCATCAAATCCGGTCTTCTTGTCTCCGGCCAGAGCTTCGCCACTCAACTTAAGTAATACTCGTTTCATCTTTCTATTCTCCGTAAATCATTTGATACGCTGCTGCAGTCTCTTCAGGCCGCCTGGCATCCGGCAAAACACATGCCAGCCGCCTGCGCTGCAACGCTGCGTTCACTACATCGTTTCTATCATACCATAACGCCCACCTGTTGAACAGAAGAATGCACTATTCTTTTCGGCTCAGGTCTGCAAACAGCATTTCCTGCAGCTCCTTCTGACTTCGAACCTTCTGTGCGATCCAGTGAGCCCCCCGCCAGATCTGACCGATCAGCCACCGTGAATAACGCATCATCGGTTCCGTCACCAGAGCAAATACGATCAGCAGCATCCGGCACTTTCTGGAAATAGCCGTAATGGCAAAGACCTGATGCAGGAAGAGCATCGAGCAGCACATGCCGGCGCCCATCAGTCCCCAGAGGATCCAGTGCATCTTTGTCATCGGCGAAGCGATCCGATACAGGATCATCATGCCGACGATGGCCAGCAGGATCGTACTGGACGTGGACAGATCCTTTGAATCCACCCCAAACTCACGGCAGAATACGACCAGTGAGCTGATCACTGCAAAATCGGTCAGACCGGCCGGCAGTGCCCGGTAAAAGACATTGCTCAGGAAATGACCCTTGATCTGGTTGGTATTGACTTCCATGGACATCACAAAGGCCGGAATACCGATGGTAAACATACTGATCAGCGATACCTGCGACGGTTCCAGCGGATACTTCATGGAAAAGATGATCGTAAACAGAGACAGAAGCAGCGAGAAAATATTCTTTACCAGGAACAGGCTGGCGGATCTTTCGATATTGTTGACCACCCGGCGACCCTCTGCCACTACCTCCGGCATTCTGCCAAAGTCCGACTCAAGCAGGACCATCTGGGCCGAATGGGCCGCCGCATCACTTCCGGAAGCCATGGCAATACTGCAGTCTGCATCCTTGAGGGCCAGCACGTCGTTGACACCGTCGCCGGTCATCGCCACCGTATGTCCCGCCTTCTTCAGAGCCTGCACCAGCACCCGCTTCTGATGGGGAGAAACCCGTCCAAAGACCGTATACTCCTCCGCCGCCCGGCGCAGCTGCTCATCCTCCAGCGTCGAGGCATCCACATAACGCTCCGCATTTTCGATTCCGGCTTCCAGAGCTACCTCCGAAACCGTCATCGGATTATCACCGGAGATGACCTTCACCGCTACCCCCTGCTTCTTGAAATAGGCAAAGGTTTCCGGCGCGCTTTTCCGCACCGGATTAGCCAGCATGATCATACCCATGGCCTGAATGGGCGCCTCCAGGGCGCCTCCGGACAGCTCCCGGTCGTATTCGCCAAACACCAGCACACGATAGCCCAGTCTGGAATAGGCTTCGATCCGCGACTGGTAGACCGGGTAGTCTTCCTTCAGCACAAACTCCGGAGCGCCCAGAATAAACGCTCTTTCCCCGAACACCGCCCCGCTGTATTTGGTGGCGGACGTAAAGGGGATCACCCGATCCGGCCGACGGCCGGTCTGGCGGCCGAAAAACTCCTTGAGCGCCTTCATGGTGGCATTCTCCGCATTCATGCAGGCAGCAAAATCGCCGACACGCAGTTCCAGCGCCGCCGCCTTCTGTGCCAGCAGCTCCTGATATTCCGGAAGATCCTCCAGATCCTGGTCCGCTGACAGTTTCTCACCGGTAAACTGTTTTCTTTCCTCATCCGTCAAAAACGGCACCAGCTTCTTTACGGTCATCCGGTTTTCCGTGATCGTACCGGTCTTGTCTACACACAGCACGTCCGCCCGGGCCAGCGTTTCAATGGATTTCATGTTATGGACCAGCACCTTGCCCATAGCCAGCCGCAGAGCGGAAACCGCCATAGCCACACTGGCCAGCAGATACAGCCCCTCCGGAATCATGCCCAGAACCGCCGCTGCCGTTCTTGTCACCGTAAACCGGAGTGACATATGCTGCAGCACATACTGCTGCACCACCAGCAGCGCCGTGATCGGAATGATCGCAATACCGACGATCTTGACCAGGCGGTCCAGGGACCGGATCATCTCCGACTGTTCTCCCTTCTTCCGGGCCTTGGCTTCCAGCGTCAGCTTGGAGACGTAGGATTCTTCGCCAACCCTGGTCAGCCTTGCCCGGCAGCTGCCGGCCACCACAAAGCTTCCGGATAACAGGGTCTCTCCTTCCCTGTGCAGGATCTCGTCCGCCTCACCGGTCAGCAAAGACTCATTGACCTGGACCTCGCCTTCTTCAACCACTGCATCCGCACAGATCTGACTGCCTGCTTCCAGCAGGATCAGATCATCCTGCACCAGGTTCTGCGACAGCTCCGTTACCAGTTCACCGTCACGCCACACCCTGATCTTCGGCGCACTGACAAAGCTGAGTTTATCCAGCAGCTTCTTGGATCTGGATTCCTGAAAAATACCGATCAGCGTATTGATGATAATGATCGGAAGGAAGGTCAGATCCCGATAACTTCCCACTACGCACAGACAGATTGCGATCAGTAGAAAGATCAGGTTGAAATAAGTGCAGACGTTTTCGATCACAATATCCCGCATCGTCACGCTGTGAGCATCCACCGGCGTATTGACCTTTCCGGCCGCCGCACGGCTGCGGACCTGGGCCATTGTCAGTCCCTCTCCACGTGTAAACGGGCGCATTTCTTCCAGCGGTTCTTCATCAGCCTGCGCGGGCTCCGTTTCGACTTCTGACTTTATTGCAGTTTCCGGCTCGGCATTGGCTTCCGTTTTCGTTTCGACTTCCGTTTTCATTTCGTCTTCCGCCTTCATCGCAGTTTCCGGCTCGGCATTGGCTTCCGTTTTCGTTTCGACTTCCGCCTTCATTTCAGCTTCCGGCTTCATCTCAAGTTCTTCTGCCGCGTCAGGTTCGCCTGCCGGTTCTGCCGAAGCCACCTTCGAAGCTTCCACCTCCGCAGCTGACCATACCGTTTCGTTTTCAAATTCCTTATCGTCCCTCTCGGGGTTCCATTTTGACATACAACCTCTCCCGGATACATACGATCCAGCCATGTATCAAAAGATGCAAGAACCTTTCGGCCCTCGCATCCATACTGTTCTCCGACAGGTGCACACCGGTCTTAAGCCGGTGCGTCTGCCTTTCTCCATCTTCCATCCGTTTTCCTGATAACGCCGCACAAAGCCGAACCGGACAGACCGCCTTTCTCAGTCGTGGTCCACCAGGGCAACGATCATGCGCAGCTTACCGTTCTTATCCGGCGGAATCGAATTCATCCACTCAAATTCAAACTCAAACGGTTTTTTAAAGATCTTATTCAGGTTCGTGGAGATATACTCCTCGATCTCTTCCCGACTCATGACCGCCTTTTCATCCCGTACGATCTGTACATGGATCTTCTCAAAGGTCTCCTCAATAAAACGGATCTGCAGGATATCGCTGCAGTGAGCGATCACCGGGGTCACCTCAAAGAAGCTGGTTACCTCACCGTTTTCATAATAGAAGTAATCGTTCATGCGGCCCTGGACCTGGGTAATGTAGCGTACGCCGTCCTCTTCCACACAATTTGCCTTGTCTCCGATGGCATAATTGATCAGAGGCAGATCCGTCTTGTACAGCGGTGTGATCACCAGGGATCCCTCCGAAGCCAGCTGTCCCTTCTCATCCAGCACGTTGACCACAAACTCATCGTAATGGATGATGTAGCGATCATCTCCCGGGCGACGCAGCAGACAGGCACCGGTCTCGGCACTTCCGTAGGAATCTACAATGCCGTCGCCCAGGATCTTTTTAAACAGCTTCCGGTTGTTTTCATCCACCTTTTCACTGATCGGATCGTACAGTCTGGGATGGAAGATCTTCTTCCCCGTCTTGTTGGCATACAGCACCAGCCGCATCAGCTCGGTCTTGTTCATGTACAGCCAGTCGGGCTGGTAGCGGTTGATCTCATCGATCACCTGCTCCTCCGGCGCATACTGATCCACATAATAATGACGCAGGATACCGAAGCGCTGGATAAAGCTGTCCCGCCCTCCGGCTTTCTCGTCATGGGCATTGATCCGGCTCATGGTCTTTCCCGTAAAGGGATTGTAGCCGCACAGCATCATGACCCGCAGCCAGTTCGCCTTCATGAATGCCTTCTCTCTCGGAGAAAACAGAATCGACAGCGGCTTGCCGGTGGAACCGCTGGTGGTATCCACCACCCAGTCCTTATACCGGGGATTCTGCCGTTCCCGGTTCATCCACTCCCGCAGCTCATCCTTGGTGAGCACCGGAAGCCTGGTCAGATCATTTCCTGTCCGGATCTCCTCCGGTCTGACCCCGGCGGCATCAAACCGTTCTTTATAGAAAGGAATCTGATACGCCTTTTTCACCAGCCTGCGTACCCGGCGGTCCTGCACCCGCTTGGCGTGGTCAAAGGAGCGCGGTACTTTTTTATACATTTTTGTCAGGTCAAAAAGGATCAGAACATTCTCGGCCTTTTTCTGAAGTTTTTCAAACATATCAGTCCACCACTATTTCAATGTTCTGGATGGTCCGGTCCAGAACCTCCACCGCTTCATCCAGCGTCCGCCCTTTTGTCACAACATGTCCGATTCGATGCGGTCCCACGCGGAATTTCTTTACCTCGTCACCCACCGTATAGTCAAACATGATCTCATACACATTCTCATCCGGTTCATTGTGATTAACGATGGAGCGGATCACACCGTCCCGATCACTCATCAGCAGACGGCTGGCATTCGGTACCGCCTGATCCTGCGGAAACTCCGGCTCGATTCCCAGCGCCGCCTGCACGATCTTTTCGTAATAGTCAAAGCCGTAATAGATGGAGACCAGTTCTACCAGACAGGTGGCACCGGAACGGCCGCCCAGCTCCAGCACGTAGGTCTTGCCATCCTTCATGATGAAGTCGGCATTGATCGCACAGTTGTCCAGCTTCATGGCCTTTACTGCCTTCACGGTCTGCTCATACACGTCATCCAGCTGCTCCTGTGTCAGTTCAAAGGGAGCAAAATGGCCGACCGGAACACCGGTATTGCCATAGAATACATAGTCTCCATGCGGAAGCACAAATCGTACCTCGCCGCCATAAACGAAGGCCTGAGCACCAAACTCCATGCCCTCGATAAACTCCTCCACCAGATAATAATCCTTGCGGGTAAAGCTTTTGGCCGTTTCCACCGCCGCGGCCATCTCCTCCGGTGCATTGATCCGGGTGATGCCCCGGCTGCCGGAAGAGTCCACGATCTTAACGATCAGCGGATAATTCAGATCCTTTGTCTTTTCGATCGGATCCTCATCCATCATCACCTTACGGTAGCGCGCCGTCCGTACACCCTCTCTCTCATAGCATTCCTTCATCAGAAGCTTATCCACGGCGATCTGTGCCGCCTCAAAGGAAAGACCGGACAGGCCCATTTCATCGCAGACCTTACCGATCGTGATCACGGCCACATCCGTTCCGGCCGTCACGATGCCGTCCACTTCCAGCTTTCTGGCTTCCTCCAGCACAGCCTCATAATCGATCGTATTGATATGACGGATCTCATCCGCCTCAGCAAAGCCCGGATACTTTCCCGGAATACTGACAGCAATGGTATGGATCCCCATTCTTTTTGCCGTTCGAATCAGTGGTACCTGATAGATGCCGGCTCCCATAATCATCAGTTTCTTCATATTTTCGATCTATCCTTTCTGTCCGATCCGCCGCGTCTTCCAATGATGCGCTTCGCTTCACCGATCCAGCCGCGGATACCCTGGTTCCAGTTCACTGCGCGAACCGTTGCATACTTTCCTTCATTTCTTTGATTTCTTCCGCCGGACGCGCCGCCTCTTCAAGCCGAACGCCATCCGGATACTCCACCCAGGCTTTCTTCCCGTGTTCGTCCACCTGACGCACCACAAACTGCGGATTGTTGGAAATACCCAGCAGGATCTTTCCGATATAATTACCGATCAGTCCCACAAAGAACAGGTTGACGCCCGAGAAAAAGCAGAGCGCCGCCATCAGGGATGAATAGCCGATCTGGACCTGAGGCCGCATCAGCTTATGCACAAAGGTAAACAGGGCCAGCACAAACCCAAGCATGGCCAGCACAACACCGCCGCCGGTAGCCCACTCCAGCGGAACCACCGAGAAGCCGATGATATTCGACCACAGCTGCAGCAGCTTCTTCAATGTATAGTTGCTGGTTCCGACCTCCCGCTTAAAATGCTGGATCGGAATACAGCTGACATTGCGGGTGATCCGAAGAAAAACGCCCTGCAGATGGGTAAAGGCATTCTGGTATTCCACCGCATAATCCCGGACAAAGCGCCGGATAACCCAGAAAGAGGAGGTCTTCATCTCCTTCGGCTTCTTCAGCAGGATCCTGGTGGTCATGTAGTTGACATAGCTGCCAAAATTGCGGAAAGGACTCTCTTCCTTCTTTTCATAATATCCATACACAATATCATAGCCCTTTTCCAGCTCCTCCAGCAGAATCGGGATCTGAGACGGATGGGTCTGCATGTCATCATCCATGGCAATGATCACATCACCGCGGACGTAATTCAGTCCCGCCATCACCGCATTGTGCTGTCCGGCATTCTTGGCCAGCTCCACCACACGGACATTTTCATAATCGCGCACCAGGCTGCGCAGCTGCTCAACGGTCTTCCCGCCATCCGGTGAGCAGTCATCCACCAGAACGAATTCCGGCTCCAGACCCATGGTCTCAAACTGCTTCATGGTCAGCTCAACGACCTTGCGGATCGTCTGATCCGACCTGTAACATGGTATGACGATTGAATATAACATTCACAAAACTCCTGTATATTTTTTCTACTTTAAGTGTACCTTTGAATATAACAGATATACCTTCTTTTGTACAGACTGGGCCCCGTTCCACTTGGCTCCCGTATTTCACGCGGTTAGATTCCGCGAGGTGCTTTGCCGCGTATACAGCAAAATCCCGGTTACAGTTCAGGCGCTTCGATTCCGCGAGGTGTTTTGCCGCATGCTCGGCAAAATCCCGAGGGTTGCAGGTCAAAATTAAGTTTTGCTTCCTTGACACTATTTTGTCCCCTGACATACAATAAAGCCAGTAAAAAAATACTAAATTGTTCTTAAAAAACCGTTTCAATTCACGTTCGATGCAACGTCTCCTGCCCTGGTCAGATCCAGACGCATGACCGTTCACCCCGTGAGCTGTAAACGCAACATCAAACAAGCACAGGAGAAGATTATGCAACTGAAAAAGAAGATCCGCTGTATTCTGCTGCTCTGTCTTGCAGTACTGCTGATGACAGGCACCTCTGCATCCGCCGCCACCAAAAAGCCGGGAAAGGTAAGTGTCCTGAGTGCCAAGACCGATTCCGGAAAGGTCACGGTCCGCTGGAAATCCCTGAAAAAGGTATCCGGCTATCAGGTCTACATGTATACGGATGCAAAAAAATATGAAGTGATCGCCCGGGTGACCGGTGCCTCCAAAAACTCCCTCACCGTAAAAGGTCTGGAGAACGGAAAGAAATATCGCTTCCGTGTTACTGCTTATAATAAGAAAAGCGGCAAGATCTACGAGGGCAAGCAGTCCAAGACCATTCAGGCTACCCCGAAGCCGAAAAAACCGGCCAAGCCGGTTCTGCACGTCAGCCTGGTGGCCAGCCGCCGCGTCAACATCACCTGGACAAAATCCTCCGCGGCCGACGGATACATCGTTTATCAGAAGCTCTCTTCCGGTGATTTCAAAAAGCTGGGCGAGACCAAGGATACCCGCTGCTGCATCACCAAGCTGACCAATGACCAGACCTACTATTTCAAGGTACGTGCTTTCCGCGAGGTCAACGGCAAGCGCTACTACAGCAGCTACTCCAACATCGTGGAAGCCTATGTCAGCAAGACGGCAGCCGTCGACTCCATCAACTACATGCATTACCGGGCTGCTCTGAAGTCATCCGAAAAGACCACAGCCGGATTGCTCGGAGCCGGTACCGTTGTGACCATCACCCAGTATGTCAACGGCGGTAAATCCTACTGCAAGCTGAGCAACGGCAAGAGCGTCCGGATCGAATCCGATAACCTGGAGCTGCTCGAGACCGTCACCGACAACACCCGTGTCTACGATCAGGAAGCAGCAGAAGCCTATGTCAACAAAAAGGGCTTCAAGAGTGCCACCAACTATCTGGTATGGATCAGCATGTACACCCAGCACATCTATGTGTTCAAGGGCAGCCGCTATCACTGGACACTGGCTCGCGAGCCGATGCTGTGCTCTACCGGCAGTGTTAAGAACGGTATCACCACCTCCGGCGTACATCGGATCTATTACAAGCTGCCGATCTGGAATTTCGATGGCTCCTATGCCCGCTACGGCATGGCCTTTAACGGCGACAACGCCATCCACTCACAGCTCTATCTGGCAGGTACCACCACTCCCTACGACTGGGGTACCCTTGGAAAACCGGCCTCCCATGGCTGTGTACGCATCAAGCTGGCCAACGCCGAATGGATGTACAATACGGTACCGGTCAACTCCACCGTCGTGCATTATTGATCCGTTTTCACACATCGGATCGACCTGCTCAGAAAAAGCGTCTTCGCCCTCATGCAGGCACGATACAGAGCATGACTTTTGAAACTGTGATTTGCAAAAATACCGGAGTCCCGCTCCGGTATTTTTCTCATTGTTAAGGAGGATATTACCCTATGATCCAGGACATTGCGCCGCATCAGTATCACGTTGAATTCACTCCCGAGGAAGCCATGGATGACTCTCCCGTGTTTGTCTTTTCCGGTCAGGAGATGCTCCTGCACAGTGAGACCCGTTTTCTCACAAAAAAAGACCTTGAAAGCCTCCAGAGCGGCTGCACGAACGACCGCCTCATCTGGCTCTTCAAGATCGATGATCTGTCCTATTATCTGTTGGAAAACCTCCCCCAGGAGCTGTCTGACGCACCTCAGATACACCGCTGCCCCACCTGGAAGCTCCGTTCACTGCCGGATATGGCCATGAGCTTCGCCGGATACACCGCCTGGCATCTCTGGAACTGGTATAGCTCCAACCGTTTCTGCAGCCGATGCGGCCGCCCCATGACCCACGGCAACTGCGAACGCTCTCTGGTCTGCCCCGCCTGCGGTCAGACTGTATATCCCCGCATTAATCCCGCTGTGATCTGCGCCGTGTACGACGGCGACCGGTTACTGATGACCAAATACGCCAACCGGCCGGTCACCTGGTTCGTTCTCGTCGCCGGCTTCATGGAGATCGGCGAAGCTGCGGAAGATACGGTACGCCGGGAGGTACTGGAGGAAACCGGCGTCCATGTTAAAAACATCCGTTATTTCGGGTCGCAGCCCTGGGGCATTCCCGGCAATCTGACCCTCGGTTTTACCGCGCAGCTGGATGGCGATGATACCGTCACCGTGGATACCAGCGAGCTCGCTGAGGCAAAATGGATTCCCCGGGAAGAGGTGGAGGTGCCAAAGGATCATCTCTCCATCACCGCAGCCATGATCCGGGCCTTTAAAAACGGTGAATACTGACCGGTACCTCTCGGCCGGTAAAGGATAAGGCCTGGGCCGTTTCTGTTCCCATCGCTAACGGTAACCTTATTCCTCCCCTGTGATCACCGCCACCCCTGTATATCCGATATGACACAGCTTCATGGCCGCCTTTCGGTCATTGGATGTGTCTTTGCTTTTTATGTAGATCACGCTGGTCCTGTCCGTAATCTCTTCTTCGATCCGATCCAGCAGCTGCTCGTAAGGAATATGCACACAGTACGGATCGTCACAGCTTTCATCCACCTGTGCACTGACATCCAGAAGATAATACTTTCCTTCATACGCCATGTATTCCTGTGCCTCCTCCGAAGAGAGCTGCTCGTAAGGCTTTCCCTCCGAAGGCCGCACCGATCGCAGCCATGCCGCACTCGAAAACAGGATCACCATCGCCATACAGGAATACATGATCCAGCGCATTTTATTAATATTCTTCATACAGACCCCCTATTGTCAGATTCGATCTGCCTCGCCTTGATGCTCCCGATCGGCTACACTGCACCGGCATCGCACAATTTTTGATTCGTACATTATACCGCAGTCCTACTGGTCTGACAACTCATCGGCTTCCCCATGCTTCCCCTTCATACACGAATCGTTTGGCCTGCAGTCCTCGGGATTTTCCCGCATACGCGGCAAAACACCTTGCGGAATCAATCCGCCTGAACTGTAACCCTGAACTCCTGAACTGCAATGCTTCACACAGTCTGAACTGTAACGCTTCACACACAACCGGCTCTATGGTAGAATATAAAGGATATATTCCGGGCAAGACCCGACGATCCATACGAGAGAAGGGAGAGACCCCATGAAATCCAACGAATCCGCTGAAAACTATCTGGAGACCATACTGATCCTCAGTGAGAAAAAACCGGTCGTCCGCTCGGTTGACATAGCCGAAGAACTGGGCTTTAAAAAGTCCTCCGTCAGCGTTGCCATGAAAAACCTTCGGGCCAAAGAACTGATCACCGTTCGCCCGGAAGGCTACATCTATCTCACCCCTGCCGGATTAAAGATCGCGCAGATGATCTACGAACGGCATCAGGTCATCGCCAGCTTTCTGACCCGTCTTGGCGTCAGCGAAGATGTGGCCCTCGAGGATGCCTGCCGAATCGAACATGCCATCAGTCAGGAGAGCTTTGAGGCGCTGAAAGCGCATATCAACCAGGCCGCCGATTGAGGGATCCGCATTCGCATCCTTCCCATGATTCAAAAAAGGTTACAGTTCATGCACGAACTGTAACCTTTTTCTTTTAAACCGGATACCGGCCGCCGATATCTTCTATGTCTCACTGCTGTAGACGATGCGACCATCGCAGATCGTCCGATGTACACGTCCCGGCAGAACCCAGCCCTTGAAAGGTGTGTTATCGGAACGGGATGCAAACTCGGAGGCAGTCCATTCCTCGTTTTCACCAAACAGGACCAGATCCGCCTTCACGCCTTCCGCGATCCGCGGCACCGGCAGATGATAGAGCCGGGCCGGATTGACACTCATACATTCCAGCAGCTTCATCAGGCTGAGATGTCCGGGCTGTACCAGCGATCTGATACCAAGTGCCAGAGAGGTCTCCAGACCGGTGATGCCGCTCATCGCCTGCGCCATCGGCCGTTCCTTTTCCTCCCGGCTGTGCGGCGCATGATCCGTCACGATCAGCTCGATCGTGCCATCCTTCAGTCCCTCAATGATCGCCTCCCGGTCCTTCTCGGTGCGAAGCGGCGGGTTCATACGGGCATTGGTACCATACTCCAGTACCGCCTCCTCTGTCAGTGTGAAATGATGCGGCGTTGCTTCCGCATGCACATCGACGCCCCGGGCCTTAGCCTCCCGGATCAGCTGCACCGCACCGGCACTGCTGATATGCTGCATGCAGACACAGGCACCGGTATGCTCCGCCAGCGTGCAGTCCCGTGCCACCAGCTCATCCTCGGCCAGGGCCATCGCCCCCGCATAGCCGATCCGTTCACTGATCACACCGGCATTCACCCCCGCTCCCGGTACAAAAGCCGGATCCTCCTCATGCAGACTGATAGGCATATCCAGCTTCTTCGCTTCTTCCATGGCCTGCATCAGCAGCCGGGCATCCGTGATGGGCTTGCCATCATCCGTAAAGCCCGCCGCACCGGCCTTAGCCAGAAGGGAAAAATCACACAGCTCCTTTCCCTGCATGCCCTTTGTCACGCAGGCTGCCTGCAGCACATGAATGCCGGTCTTCCTTCCCTTCTCCAGGCAATACGCCAGTGTCTCCGAATTGTCCACCACCGGCGAGGTGTTGGCCATGCAGACCACCGTGGTAAAACCGCCCCGGGCCGCTGCCGCCGCACCGGTAAAAATATCCTCTTTATGCGTCTGTCCCGGATCCCTGAAATGAACATGGGTATCGATCAGTCCCGGCGCCAGCACCAGGCCCCTGGCTTCGATCACCTGCTCATCCGGCTGGATCTCCAGCTCCTGACCGATCTTTTCAATTCTGTCTCCGCAGATCCGTACATCTGCCACCCGATCCATCCCGGATACCGGGTCCATCACTCGAGCCTGTCTGATCAGCATGCCTGCTCCTCCTATTTGTAAAGAATAATGGCCACTCCCGCCTCAATGTTCTGGTAGATTTTTTCAGCCGCAGCCGGCGGGCAGTTGACGCAGCCATGAGAACCGCTGTTGATGTAGATATTTCCTCCGAAGTCGTGCCGCCAGTCCGCATCGTGCATGCCCTGTCCCTCGTAGAAGGGCATCCAGTACTTCACTTCCGTTTCGTATCCATCCGCCGCGTCTCCGCCCTTCAACACCGACGGACTCTGCTTATAGGCCAGCGGGAAAGCTCCGGTCTTCGTCTCTGTCTTTTTGGCTACACAGCCCGACACAATGGGTGTATCCACAATGAGCTCATGATTCTTGTAAAACCACAGATGCTGGGTCGTCAGATTGACCTCCACATAGGTGCCCGCCAGGTCATCCTTCCCCTCTCGCTGATAGTAGATCGGATTGCCATATTCACTCATGGTCTTGACGTAGACCGGCTCTCTGGTCACCACCTGATTAGAGGTGATATCCGAATACAGCTGTGAATATTCTCCATCCTCATAGATCGAATATCCGTAGTCATTTTCCGAAGCCGGGATCACGATATCCGCACCGGTTGAAGTATGGAATTTCCGGTCATGGTGGATCGTCTCATACTCTGCCTGCAAAGAAACCACGTAGTTATACATGGCTTCCTCATCCAGCACCGCCATGCCGTCCCGAATGGACAGCCACTTCTGGATCGTGGACCAGTCCAGCACCTGTGTCTGGGTTCCGAACTGATAGGTGATCTTCGTCTTACAGTAGGAATCCATAATGCTGCAGTTGGTCACCAGCGTTTCGTTGTCCGCGGTGATGGCCGGCTTAAGATAAAACTCGGACGGGAAATCAACGGTCAGTGCACTTCCCGGCTTACCGGTACTGATGAACCCGTTGATCTTTTCCTCCACCAGTCCCTGCAGATCCTCATCCTTAAACTCCGTGCCATACACCTCCGGCACGATCACATAGGAATTCTTTTTCTTTTTATATTTGATGTAGGCATCTTCGCTGACCACACGCTCGGCGGCCAGATTGGCAGCGGTCACCTTCGCCTTCAGCGTATCCTCGTCAAAGGAGAAGGGTATCTCCACTGAAAAGGTGTTGCCGCCGATCAGGCTTTCCACCAGTGTCATCAGATCCGTACTCTGTTTTCTGAGCTTATCCTCCAGCGACGCCTGCAGCGTGTCAAAATCCACTTCATAGCCATACTCTGCCAGCGTACCGGTCAGTGCTTCCTCCTCGGCCTCATAGATCGAAACGGTAGAGTCCCCGTATCCCGATGTCAGCACCGCCATCACCTCTTCCGGCGTCCGGCCAGAAGCATCCACCCCGTTAATAGTGGTATTGGCAAAAAATGTCTCGGTCTGGGACTGCTCCTTCAGGTACATGCCCATCCAGACAAAAACGGCTGCCAGCACTGCGATCAACAGAAAAATGATCACGCCGAAGATACGCCCTCCTGTCGACTTTTTCTTCAAAATCTTCTCCCCTCACTGCTCAAACACCGGCCCCTTACAGAGCCGCCTTAATTGCTGCAAACAGATTATCGTACTCCTCAAAAGCCGGGTACTGCGGATAATCCTTTTTGATCTGCTCAGTGGAGCGGAACAGGAAGCCCGCCTTGCTGGCCTGGATCATGCCCAGATCGTTGAAGCTGTCACCGCTTGCAATAGTATCGTAACCCATGGACTGCAGCGCCTTCACCGTGGTCAGCTTGGAATTTTCGATGCGCATCTTAAATCCGGTGATCTCGCCGTTTTCTGCCACCTCCAGGGAGTTGCAGAAGATCGTCGGCATCCCCAGTTTCTTCATCAGAGGTCCGGCAAACTCCTCAAAGGTATCGCTGATGATGATCGTCTGGGTCATCTCCCGCAGATCATCCAGGAATTTTTTTGCCCCCGGCAGCGGATCGATCTTTGCAATGGTCTCCTGAATCTCCTTCAGGCCCAGTCCATGCTCCTTGAGCACACCAAGACGCCACTTCATCAGCTTATCGTAATCCGGCTCATCCCGGGTCGTTCTCTTCAGCTCCGGAATCCCGCTGGCCTGCGCAAAAGCGATCCAGATTTCCGGTACCAGTACTCCTTCAAGATCAAGACACACAATATTCATGTCGTTCCTCCTAAATCCTTGTTTTGTCATGTTCATGTCCGGCTCATTCCGCCTGCAAAGCCTTTCTCTCCGGCAGCAGGCCGCTGCCCTCCGGACAATGCACCCACGCTGTCCATTTTCTCCCATTCGAGGCCGGCTTGTCAAGCTTTACACCAGTGACGTGTATCGCCCTGTATGCAGAATTACGGCTCAGATTTAAGTTCTGTTTATACGGCAGACGTTTTGTTCAGTTCCTCCACGGCCTGCATGGCAGCCAGGCCAGCGATCAGACCTTCTCCCACTGCTTTCGCTACCTGCAGCGGATGGCCGGTGCAGTCTCCCGCCGCATACAGTCCCGGCAGATTGGTCTCCATACTCCGGTTGACCCGAACAAACCCGTCCTCCAGCTCCAGCTCCGGAAACAGCTTTGTGGGCGCGATGGAGGGGCGCATAATAAACACACCTTCCGCCTCCCGTAATTCTCCGTCGATCCGAATGCCCTTCACGCTCGTCTCCCCCAGGATCTCCACCTTACGGGGCTTCTGGACATACTCGACTTCGCAGCCGATCCCCATAAGATAATCCGCTTCTTCCCTGGCCGAATCACTGAAGCCGATCACCACGCATCGGCGGCCGCGATAAAGCATTCCGTCGCAGGTGGCGCAATAGCTGACGCCCCGTCCAAGAAATTCCTCCTCCCCGGGATAGGTTCTGCCCCGTGTGATCCCGCCGGCAAAGATCAGCATTTTCGCCTGCTCCACTTCGCTGCCGGCGCTGACCATCCAGCTATCCTCCAGGCGCATGGCATTCAGGACTCTCTCCTGCCGCAGCCCTGCTCCCATCGACTCCGCGTGTTCCCTCAGTCGACTCACATATTCCGCACCGGTAAGCCCCGGCAGTCCCGGGTAGTTATCGATCCGCTCTGCCTTTGCCAGCGGACTGGTATCCGGCGCAGTTCCCACTACCAGGACTGAGCCGCCACGCTGTCTTACATTAATGGCCGCCGACAATCCCGCCGGACCGCAGCCGATCACGATCACATCATACATACGCTGTTCCTCCTTATAGGCTATCATTGCTTTTTCATGCATTTCGTACTAAAATTTTCGGGTGGATCAAATCTTAAATTTTGAAAGGTTTCTAAGATTATCATGCGGAATAATAATGCATCTTATTTCCGGCGCGGTCTTCGCGTCGGCATCCCCATCAGTCTGGGGTACATGGCGGTGGCCTTTGCGCTGGGCATTTCCTGCAAAAGCGCCGGCATGAATGCCCTGCAATCCGGATTTATGTCTGCCGGCATGCTCGCATCCGCCGGTGAATACGCCGCCGTCACCCTGATCGGCAGCTGCGCCGGTGCTCTGGAGATGATCACAACCACCATCATCGTCAATCTGCGCTATCTGCTGATGGGCTCTGCCCTTTCTCAGAAGATCGGCCCCGATACACCGCTGGTGCACCGTTTCCTCCTGTCCTACTGCATTACCGATGAGATCTTCGGTGTCTGCAGCAGCGTAGAAGGAAATCTGGTTCCCTCCTACGCCTACGGCTGTACCCTGATCTCCGCCATCGGCTGGGTCGCCGGAACGGTGGGCGGCGTACTAGCCGGCAGCATTCTGCCCGCCTGGCTTGTGAACGCGCTGTCCGTTGCCTTATACGGCATGTTCCTGGCCGTCATCATCCCGGCCGCCCGCAAGGATCGTTTCATTGCCGGCGTAGTATTACTGTCTATGCTGTCCAGTTATCTGTTCAGTGCTATGCCGGTGCTGAATCGTATTTCCGACGGCTTCCGGATCATTCTGCTGACACTGCTCATTGCCGGAGCGGCAGCGCTGATCCGCCCCATTGACCCGGATACCGGCAAACCCTGTGTCAAAGCAGATAAAGAAAGGAGCTCATCATGAATACCTGGACTTCTCTGATCCTCATGATCGTCGTCATCTACAGCGTTCGTATGCTGCCCATGATCCTGCTGCGCCGCAGCATCACCAATACCTGGCTCCGTTCTTTCCTGTACTACGTCCCCTACGTCACACTGGCTGTGATGACCTTCCCCGCCATCATCCGGGCCACCGAAAGCCCGGTGGCAGGCGTGGCCGCCCTTCTGGTGGGCCTGGTTACTGCATGGGTCAGCGGCGATCTGTTCACCGTAGCCGTAAGCTGCTGCGCGGCCGTGATCCTTACCGGATTATTTATCTGATGCAAGCGCCCCGATCCATGCCTGCAGGATAGCGAAGATGTAGTGTAATGACACACCCCATGATACGCTGAAAACAGGGAATGCCCCTCGATCATACACATTCACAGACTGTGGCCACATCCTGTAAACCAGGATCCGGCCACAGTCTTTTTATTTTGCATTAAATTCCGCCAGATTTCCAGCAGGCCCGCTATCTAATCCGTTAAATATCCGGACAACCGCCGCAATCAGCCAATGAACCTCATTTTCTGTGCGAAGTGCCTGTATGATTCAGTCGTGAAATCAACCTTCCGATCCAGGTATACTCCACCTTCATGGCCCCCTTCGGGCAAAACTCCTGACAGCAGAAACACCGAATACACTTCTCCCGGTCAATGACCGGCTTTTTTTCCACCATAGAAATGGCCCTGGCCGGGCAGATCTGCTCGCATTTCCGACAGCCAACACAATCTTTTTTACATACATTCGGCCTCGTACGCAGAGCCCATCTTCCTGCCTTGGAAATCAGTGCTCCAAGCCAGCCTTCCCGTCCAAAGGTCGTTGACATCCGTTTAGACACCAGTTCAAATCCCAGTTTTCGAACCAGCCGTGTATCCCCCTGAAGCTCCACCTGAGCCGCTGTATCCGGCCCCAGGCCCCGCCTGTACGCCTCCTGTATCGTCGGCACATCCTCTCTGCCAAGCCCCAGCATATCCGCGCACACGGCATCCAGCGCATATGGATTGGCGCTTCCGAGCAGCAATCCCGCCTGCTTCGGTTTACCGGAGGTAGGGCCGTTCCCCTCCATGCCCACAACCGCATCCACAATGTTCCATATCGGTGTAAAATACTCATTCAGATCCACCATCAGATTGGCAAAGGCCGCACTATCCGGAAACCGCATGTGATACTCCGGCTTGGTCGTTCCCGGTATCGTTCCAAACAGATTTTTCACGCTGCAGGTCATGGCCATCATGGCATGGGTCTTCAGCTTGCATACGTTAATGATCGCATCCGCCTGATCCAGCCACCCGGTATAGGTAAAGGTTCGAATCGATACGGCCTGATCAAATCGTCCGTGCGACACGGAATAATCCGAATTCAGCTCTGCGCCAAAAAGATCCGTCTCCTCATACCCGCACTTTCGGTAGGCACTGCGCACAAAGCTTTCATTGAACAGTCCTCCCGGACTGTCCCCCACAAGAACCCGCGCTCCACGCTGCCTCAGCAGTCTGCAAAGTTCAGCCACCACAGACGGGTGTGTCGTGCCGGCCGTCTGCGGTTCCATCGGCGCTACCAGGTTGACCTTTACGGCCACCGTCATCCCCTCTCTGACCCAGTCCAGACCGCCCAGCAGATCCACCAGGCGTTCCACTGCCGCTTTAACCTCCTCTGCCCCGTAATGATCACAGGCCGTCACAGCCACCGTCTCTTTCAGCCGCTCCGGTACGGTAAGCCATCCGGACTTTTTCTCCGCTTCTTTATCAAAATTCATTTCCATATTCTGTCACTCCATTAAATCTCCCCTGACATTCGAGCCATCCGTCGTCACGACCTTCGGTTTTTCTGCATATGCGACAAAACACCTCGCGGAATGGAACCGTCCAAACCGCAACAACTCAGCCTATCATTTCAGTACAAACTCAACAATACATTGCGCCCCTGCCGGAAGTATGCTATTTTGAAGATGAAATAATCCCTGTCTGACATACATCGATTATTTTTAGTGTTTTTATCAGGAGGTAATGCCATGTACTCAAAGACCCTTGTTATTTCCGGTGTCCCGTCGGCTTTCTCTCTTGCCGAGCTGGTACACCTCGCATGCACCTACACCTCGCACCTCACCATCCGCTGTGAGCAGGACGAATATAATGTCAAAAGCATCATGGGCATGATGTCACTCAATCTGCATGCCGGTCCATTACTGATCACAGGCCATGGCACCGACGAAAAGGAGGCCGTTGAAGCAATTTCCCTTTACCTGACGACCGGAACCCTTTGATTCCTGTCCCACGATTCTATAGCATATAGTTCGCAAATTCCAGTTATAATTTCTTTAAGAAAAGCGAGGAGCTGCGCAAGGCAGCTCCTTTTTTTTACAAGTGTGTGAAGAATACCAGTATTTCCTATGTAGATTAAAGTGTCAAAAGTATGATTACGGATTGCGTCGTGCTTCGCACTCCCACAATCCTACCCGCTATTCGCAATCCATGGGGCCCCTTCCCCACTTCTTGCTCATATCGGGGCGTGTCATTAAGTCACATCTCCACTTTCATGCAAGCATGAAGTGGAGAGTGACTTTTGACACTTTAATCCTATGTAAAAACAAAAGGGACAGAAAAAGAGTATGCGTTGACCGCGACACAGAAAGAACTTTAATCCTATGTAAAAACAAAAGGGACAGAAAACTCAATCCAGAGTCCTCTGTCCCATTCTTTTATCAATTATACTTTCTTATTCACCGTAATATGGTGTTTCCTCTTCTGCTCCACCGTTCAGGATCTCATCCTCAAATTCCGGTGCAAAGTCATTATTGTTCAGCGTACGGTTCTCCTGGTTGTTATCGGAGTTGTCGCTGATCTCACCGGAGCCATAGATGGTCTCATGCATCTTGGTAATGGTGGACTCCCAATCCGGCACCAGCATATCCTGGTCACCAACGTAGATCACTTCATAACCATTATCATAGGGCACACGGTCCATGACAAAATCGTAATCGAAGATCTCCGGCACCTTCATAACCAGATCCCAGATCCGGCTTTCCGGTACATTGTGGGTGATCAGCGGCAGAACCGTCTTCACCAGATTAGTCAGTGTGATGATATCTGCGGTCTGCATCTCCTTGAGCATCTGAGAGATCACGTAACGCTGACGTTCCGTTCTTGCATAGTCCGAGTTACCAACATAACGGTTACGCGCATACGCAACGGCCTGCACACCACTGCAGTGATATACACCGGCTCCCGGAAGCAGATACTGGGACGCATCCAGTTCCAGAGTGTTGCACATATCCAGCATATAACCATTACCAACGGTTACCTCTGCATCGGTCCACTCCAGATCAACACCACCAAGAGCATCTACGATCTCGATCATGTTCTCGAAGTCTACCGCCGCGTAATCCGTCACATCGATATTGTAGTTATCGGTAATGGTCTGGCACATCAGCTCACCGCCGCCGCGTGCAAACGCATTGTTCAGCTTGTTATAGCCGACATCCGGAATATTTACATAGGTATCACGCATCAGAGAAATAATGCTGACACGCTTCTTTTCAAAGTTGACGGACACCAGCATCATACTGTCGGAGTTTCCGTTCCAGGATTTGTCACGACGGTCAACACCAACCAGCATCAGGTTGTATACCTCCTCCGAAGAGGCTGTATTGATTTTGGAATCCACACTGTTCATCTTCTGATGAAGACTGTCCAGCTCACTTTCATTCAGGATCACACCCTTATGGTTCTTCTTCGGAGCTTCCGTTTCCTGTGAACCATCCATTACAGTAGTCGGTGCTCCCTGACCCTGGTACTCCACCTCATCCGCATCTGCTGCCGGATCTGCTGCCGGCACAGTTTCCTGTGCACCATTGGCCGGTGCCTGCTGTGCATTCGGATCTGCCGGTGCCTGCTCGGCCTGTTCCGGGTTCTTCTGCTCCGGCTGAGCCGCCGCTGTAACACTGCCGTCGCCGGAACCACCATTGGGTCCCATGCTGCCCGCATTCAGCGTACTGCTGCCCGACACAAAGTTTGTCATATTAAACAGACTGTGTCCGAAATAATAAACCGCACCTCCGCCGAGAATTGCAATCGCCAGCACGATGCTGAGGGTAATACCAAATACCCGCCCCCAGTTCGGACCATGGATCTCCGGCATCTCCTGCCGTTCCGGTCTCATATCTCTCGGTGCACGATTATCTTCATATCTGCTTGCCATACATCATCCTCCCCTGCCGGACCACACATCGTGCCCTGCAGCGTATCTGTCGCTGCAGAATAAACCCGGCAAATTCAGCGGTCAATCAAGCCGCAAATTACAAGTAAATTACTGTACACGTTACGGCCCGCATCGCAGACCGCAGCTTAAGCATTTCTTCTAAGATAGCAGAAAACATCGCTTGAATCAAGCAATTCCGTGAACACAACACGGTATGCCCTCAGGATACGCAGTACAGTTCACACAGTGAACTATACCGGTTTCATTACCATTCACAAACAATGAACTCTAAGAAAGATTTTGTCGTATACACAGCATAACGTCTCTCGAGTCCGCCTGTCTGAACCGCAACCGACACATGCATGAGTCGTCTGCAAAAAGAAAAGGTTCCTGATTTCTCAGAAACCTTTTAGTGCGGAAGAAGGGACTTGAACCCTCACGACCTTGCGATCACAGGCACCTGAAGCCTGCGCGTCTGCCTATTCCACCACTTCCGCATCTTTAGTTGTTTGTGTGTGTTTCGCAACTCACAGGTGATATAATAATACCAATACTCCAATATGTCAACACTGTTTTTGAAATTTTTTCAACTTTTTTATTTCGCTTATATACACCCTCTTTTCGCCCCTCTGTCACACCCGTTCCAGCCTGTTCATCCTTGTTTCCTGGCATTTCTTATTCCTTATTATTGCCATACTCTACCCCCTCCTTTACCATTGCTATACTATTTGCAACAGTACCATTGAGTTTCTATCCAGATCCCACACTCGCCGAGCCGGATACGCTCCCTCGCATTAGCTCAGCAGCAGGAAAGAAACATTTGTGAGCGACCTCAGGCTTGGACCACGCCTCCACATAAGCGTTTCAAAAATATATTCAAGCATATCCAATAGAAATAACCGCTGTTTCACCGCTCGAATATGGTGAATCAAAAAAGGTTTCTGATCTCTCAGAAACCTTTCAGTGCGGAAGAAGGGACTTGAACCCTCACGACCTTGCGATCACAGGCACCTGAAGCCTGCGCGTCTGCCTATTCCACCACTTCCGCATTTAATTGAAGACTTGCATCTTCAAAACTGCACACAATCTATATCTATTCTGACATTTTTCAAACACTCTACCAGAAATCTCTCCTTTCCAAGTCGAGATTTTGGCTGGTGCATCATTGCTTCGCAACGATGCATCTCTACGCTATTTAACGCGCTACTCTTTACCAGAAATCTCTCGCTTACCAGCTCGAGATTTTGGCTGGTGCCTAACAGCTTCGCTATTAGGCGATTGGTAAAGCTTGCGACCTATTAGTAACAGTCAGCTGCATGCATTACTGCACTTC
>JAUNDD010000015.1 GCA_030526245.1 Lachnospiraceae bacterium | reverse complement strand
AGGCAACGGACTCTGACTCCGTCATTTCAAGGTTCGAATCCTTGTAGCCCTGCTCAAGCACCTCAAACGAGGTGCTTTTTTTGTATCCGTTCTGAGCCAAGTAGCCCTACGCTTGTGCGGGCGAGGAGCGCTTGCGCTACGTAGACCGCATGAGCGAAGGGATATTTGGCGAATACGCCGCATCGAAAAAATGCGCAGCATTTTTGAGATGGGGCTCAGAACGGATAAAGGGAACGCTTGCATTTTGAAGCGTAATCCGGCTCAGAACGGAAAGAGGAAGGGGAGGATCATATGAATTTACGGATTCTGGCGCAGCTTTTCTTTGCTTTTATGCGGATCGGCGGCCTGACATTCGGAGGCGGCCTGACCATGCTTCCGATGCTGAAATATGAACTGGTGGAAAAAAAGAAGTGGCTGGAGGAGGATGAGCTTCTCGATTGCTATGCCATCGGACAGTGTACGCCGGGTATCATTGCGGTCAACACGGCCACCTACGTAGGCTATAAAAAGGCCGGTGTCATCGGTGGTATCGTTTCAACACTGGGCATGGTGACACCGTCCCTGGTGATCATCACCCTGGTGGCAGCCTGTCTGGAAAGCTTTATGGACAACGTCTGGCTGCAGCATGCACTGATGGGTATCCGCGGTGTGGTCTGTGCTCTGATGATGAACACCGTCCTGGGACTGGCTAAGAAGAGTCTGATCAACAAGCGCTCGGTGGTACTGTGTGTGCTGGTGTTTGCGGCGGCTCTGTTTTTGGGCGTTCCGACCCTGGTGCTGGTGGTTCTGGCAGCCATTGTGGGCATTGTTCTGGAAACAAAGGTGTTTAAGGAGGAACAGGCGAAATGAATATGGCATTAATGGGATCCCTCTTTTTTGAGTTTTTTAAGATCGGTCTGTTTGCGGTAGGCGGCGGTCCGGCTACCCTGCCGTTCCTGATGAACCTGGCCCAGAGCAAGCCCTGGTTTACCATGGAGCAGCTGACCAACATGGTGGCAATCAGTGAGTCCACACCGGGCCCCATTGGCCTGAATATGGCAACCTACGCCGGTTTCCAGACACTTGGCCTGTTCGGCGGTCTGGTTTCCACCCTGGGCCTGGTCATCCCCAGTATCGTGGTCATCATCCTGATCGCTAAATTCCTGGAGGGCTTTAATAAGAACAAATTCGTGCAGGCGGCCTTTAAGGGAATCCGTCCGGCAGTCACCGCACTGATCGCGGCGGCGGTGGTCAATCTGTGCCGGGTCTCCCTGTTTACGGAGGTGGAAGGGACGCTGACGCCGGTGTGGCAGACCATCGTGCTGGCGCTGATCATTCTGGGATTGATGCAGATCAAAAAGTTCCCGAAGTTCCATCCCTTCTTCTGGTTTGTGATTGGAGCGGCAGCGGGTATTATCTTCCGCTTCTGAGATCATGGACAGCAGGTAAGGGAACCTGCTGTAAGAGGGAGCTGCTTAAACGGCAGCGGACAGGCAGAGGAGACTTTTCGTTACAGTTCACGTAGTGAACTGTAACGGGCCAAAATCCATTCCAAATTGCCTTCGGCAATGGGATTTTGGCCTACAACCCTCGGGATTTTGCCGCATACGCGGCAAAACACCTCGCGGAATCGAACCGCCTGAACTGTAACGACTTTTCACTCCACGCCAGCGAATAGCAACTGGCAAAAATCCATATTCAATCTGCCGTCTGAAAATGGTACAATATCCCAAACGCTGTTGTACGGGCAGGAATACGGATGGAAAGAAGCCTGCCGATCGATTGAAGGAGCTGTACATGAGATATGAATTTAAAAGCCGGGTTCGCTACAGCGAGCTGGATGAAAACGGAAAGCTGTCGATCCATGCGCTGATCAATTATTTTCAGGATACCAGTGTGTTCCAGTCCGAAATGCTGGGAGATGGCTACAAGCGGCTCCAGGGGAAAGGACTGGCCTGGATCCTCTCCTCCTGGCAGATCGTCATCCATGAACTGCCGGGCTTTGGAGAGCATGTGACGGCGGCCACCTGGCCCTATGATTTTAAGTATTCCACGGGACTGCGAAACTTTGTCCTGACGGATGGCGCAGACCGGCTGTATGCCTGCGCTAACAGCTGCTGGGTCCTTTTCGATGTGGAAAAGCAGAAGCCGACCACGGTGGATGAGGAGCTGATCCATGTATATGGGAAGGATGAGCCGCTGGAGATGGACTACGCGCCGCGAAAGATCCGGGTGCTGGGCGAAGGCGAGGCACGGGAGTCCTTCGTGGTCACCAGAGAGAACCTGGATACCAACCATCATGTAAACAACGGTGAATACATCCGGATGGCACTGGCCTTCCTGCCTGCGGAGCTGTCGATCCGGCAGCTGCGGGTGGAGTACAAGCAGCAGGCCCATCTGGGAGACCGGATCCATCCGGTGGTGGTTCGGCAGGAGGGCATCTGGCAGGTGCTGCTCAACACGGATGAGGGCTATCCCTATGCTGTGGTGGAGATCACGGAATAGAGCGGAGCGTCTGATTTTATCATTTGAAATGTAAGACCCACTGCGACCGCTGTCGCTTTGGGGAGATCACTACAAGAACGGAACAACTGTGAACGGAATAACGGTGCCGCCGGAAAGCGGCACAGAAATGGAGAAACATATGCTCAGACTGGGTGAAAAACAGGAACTGAAGGTTGTCAGAAAAGCGGATTTCGGTATCTATCTGGCGGAAGAGGGAAACGAAAAGGACAGCGTGCTGCTGCCGAAGAAGGAAGTGCCGGAGGATACCAGGATCGGGGATACCATGCGGGTCTTTCTGTACAGAGACTCGAAGGACCGTCTGATCGCGACCAGACGGGATCCGCTGGTGTCCCTTCATAAGGTAGCGCTGCTGCAGGTGAAGGAAGTGACCCGGATCGGTGCGTTCCTGGACTGGGGGCTGGAAAAGGATCTGCTTCTTCCCTTCCATGAGCAGACAGCCCGGGTGAAGAACGGGCAGGAGGTGCTGGTGGCTCTGTACATCGATAAGAGCAGCCGTCTGTGCGCCACCATGAACGTCTACCCCTATCTGAAGCAGAATTCACCCTACATCGTGGATGATCAGGTCAGCGGTCGTATTTATGAGACCAGTGACAACTTCGGTGTATTCGTGGCGGTGGACGATATTTATTCCGCGCTGATTCCCAGAAAGGATGCAGCCGGTACCTTCCATATCGGCGATGTCATCGAGGCACGGGTCACGGCGGTGAAGGAAGATGGAAAGCTGGATCTGAGTGTCCGTGGAAAGGCCTATCAGCAGATCGAGGAGGATTCCGAAAATGTGCTGGCGGTGATCGATGAGTTTGCCGGCGTGCTGCCCTTCTCGGATAAAGCCAGCCCGGAGGTGATCCGCCGCGAGTTCGGTCTGTCCAAGGCGGCCTTTAAGAGAGCGGTGGGACATCTGATGAAGGAAGGTCTGGTGGAAGTGACCGAAAATCGTATTTTTCGCAAATGATCCGGTTGTAGTTCATCGCGCGAGCGGGTACAATGGGGATATATTATTCTACGGAAGAAAAGAGGTTTATGAAGATGGATCTGTATAGTATTGGTGAAATGCTGATTGACTTTATCCCGGGCAGTGAGCCGGCCAGCTATGTTCGAAATGCAGGCGGCGCACCGGCCAATGTAGCCTGCGCGGTGGCAAGAAACGGTCTGGAAGCCGGTATGCTCTGCAGCCTGGGCGAGGATGATTTCGGTCATTTTCTGGCTGACACACTGGAGGAGTACCACGTTAAGAACTTAAATCCCACCTTCTGCGAGGAAGCGATCACGACCATGGCCTTTGTGACTCTGGCTGAGGACGGTGACAGAAGCTTTACCTTTGCCCGTAAGCCGGGTGCGGATATGCTCCTGTCGGAGGAGGCTGTTCGTGAAGAGGATATTAAGAATTCGGTGATCATCCATGCCGGTTCCTGTTCTCTGTCTGCCTCTCCTGTTGCGGAAGCAACTGTAAAGGCATTAAAGCTGGGGGCGGAACACCATAAGCTGGTCAGCTTCGATGTTAATTACCGAAACGTGATGTGGAAGGACGATGTAAAGGCCTGCGCGGACAAGGTATTTGAATGCATGCCCTATATCGATATCCTGAAGATTTCGGAAGAGGAAGTGGATATGATGGGCGGCGAGGCCTATCTGCCGGAGCTGATGAAAAAGTACAATGTGACACTGCTGGTAGAGACGCTGGGTGCGGATGGTGCACGTTGCTACTACGGCGATGAGGTCTTTGTGGTACCGGGACGTAAGGCTGTCTGTGTGGATGCGACCGGTGCCGGCGATGCATTCTGGGGCGGCTTCCTTTCCAGCCTGCGTATTCAGGGCGTGGAAAAGGCCGAGGATCTGAACAAGGATGTGATCGTTAAGGCTATGAACTACGGAAATGTCAGCGGATGGATCTGTGTACAGAGCAAGGGCGGTATTCCGTCTCTGCCGACCAGAGAGCAGATCGAGGCACATCTTCAGGGCTGATTGATCGTTCGACCGGAAGGATGATGGAATGTGCAGAAGACCTGACGATTCTTTGCTCAGCTTAGCATGGCTGGAGCGGAGACCGAAGCAATCCGTGATCCTGCCTTTCATCTTGATCAATTTAGAAGAATAAGAATAAGAAAAGGCTGTCGCACTTTGAAGGGTGCGGCAGCCTTTTTTTCTGAATATTTAATAAAGAATAAATTGATGCGTGAAAAAACTATGCTATAATATATTTAATAATAGTTAAATAAACGGGAAATCATGGCAGCCGGGAAGCTGCAGGGATAGAGGCTTAACAGAAAGGAGAAGGAGATGAAAAGGTATACCAGCGTTGGAAAGCGAAGGATGTTGGCGGTTCTTTTGTCGGGGATCCTTCTGGCCGGTTCGGTACCCGTGAGCGGGGAGGCATGGACGGATGAAGTGCTGATGGAAGAGTTTGGGACTGTGGATGATGGGACTGTTTTAGCGGATCCGGAGCCGGAGAACGGGAGCGATGTCCTGGAGGCGGATCCGGGATGGGAGGCAGAGGTCGGCGCAGTTCTGACGGAAGAAGAAGGGGAACTGGACGGGGATCGGACCGAAGTTGAACAGGAGAACAACGTGTTTCCGGCAGAGGATGAACCGGATCTGATTGAGGAAGTGTATGTTGAAGGGGCTGAAGAGTCTGTATGGGAGGACGGACTCCCTGAAACGGAAGGGGATGCAGAAGCAGCGGATCGGATGGATCTGATCGAAGACCCCATGGAAGAAGAGGCGCTTCTGGAGGTGGAAGAGCTGGCAAATGGAGAAGTACCTCTCGACAGTGAGCATTTTCCGGATGATGAATTTCGAAGGATGATCAGGCTGTATGATGCGAATGCGAATGGAGTGCTCGGCCCGGCTGAGATATCATCGATTACGTCGATTTCCATCGTCGCAGATAGCACGCTTGAGCCTGGGGAGACAGAAATCACCAGTGTGGAGGGAATAGAATATCTGACGGCACTGACATTTTTCAAATGGGACAGAAGCAAACGAAGCAACCGTTTTGTATGCAAAATAGATCTGACAAATCTGAGAGCACTTAGAATTTTGCAGCTGAATAATCTGATCCTTAAGGAATTAGATCTTAGCGCATGTACTGAACTGGTTTATCTTGGCGTGGTTAATACGTCCATCGTAAAACTGGATCTGACAAAGAATAAAAAGCTGGATACAGCATATCTTCCAAACAATGAGTTTCTTACTACGGTTATCGTTAAGGGACTGGAATATTTACAGATTCTGAATGTGTCAGAGGGAATTGGGCCTGTGGATGTGACCGAGACACCATATCTGAAATTTGCTGTTGAAAGAAAAGAAAACTGTTCTTACGACCCGAAGGTAGTCGTTCCGACGTATGTTGAGTGGATATGCGGTTCGGACCATGCAGTGGTTTTTTCTGCCAATGGAGGATCGGGCAGTATGCCGGGGGCCATGGTGGAACGTGGAAAAACGTACAGGCTTCCGGAGTGTACTTTTACAGCGCCGGTGGGAGGAAAGTTCAGCGGATACTGGGAGCACTGCATCGATCGGGAAACGTATAAACGGTATAAACCAGGAGATCAGGTACTGATTGAAGAAAATGCGGTGTTCCGCCCCATCTGGAACAGTGACTCAACGACCTTTACCATTGAGGACCTGAACATCGATGTGCGAAGGCCGGTGGCAGGGGATGTTCCCGCAAAAAAGGGCGAGCTGTCGGTTGCATCCAACCGGTTTTCAGTGCAGATCAAGTGGCAGGAATTCTACAAGCAGCAGGCTGTGGATATGCGAAGCACCCGGTTTCAAAGCGGAAGAATGTACAGGCCGGTGATCACACTGATCCCGAAGCCGGGGATGTATCTGGAAAAGGCATCCGGAGGCGGCCTGATGATCAACGGCATCAAAGCGGGCGAATACACCACAGAAGAGGTCGGCGCCTTCGCTTTTGTGGGAAGCTACATCATGCCGCAGGATCGGTATTATGATCTGTATGTGGGATCTACCCGCGTTGGAGAAAAAAACAGTCTGGATGTACTGGGAGATGGAGGAAGCGTGAAGTATTATCGTCCCGGCGCCTATGACTTTTCGGGACATGACGCCGCCTACTGCGACAGCGGCAGCGGCACTCTGGTGCTGACCAATTACAGGAATTCGAATGGGGATTATTCTCAGACGAAGGTGGCTGCGACTCAGATCTATGTGGGTGAGGAGGGACTGAATATTGTTCTTAAAGGAGACAATGTGCTCAGTAAAGGCTCCATGAATAGCGGAATCTATTTTTCGAAGGAGAACAGCCGGGGCTATTTCCTGGGAGACGGCAGCCTGACAGCGGAGGTGAACTGTGATATCAACGCGATCCATGCCGACGATACAGACCTGTACTTCTCGGAGACAGCGAAAGTGAAGCTGTCGGGTCGACAGGGGCTGTGTATCAAGGTGACGGATGGCGGTGACATAACGCTGGCGGACCAGGCGGAGTTGACCTGTAAGGCGTATCAGACCAGTGATAACCAGGATCTTTCGGCCATTACAGCCCGTTATATCACGATGATGGGAAATGCAAAGTTGACGGCGGAGTGTCAGTATAACGGCGATGCCATCGATACCTGGGGGGAGACATTTCCAGACGGCTGGTTTACCATTAAGGGATGCAGGAAGAATGAATTCGGACAGCCCGGCACGGTCCAGGGAATCGGTAACGATACAGCTCCCTACAATCATGAAGAGGAATTTCGGTATCTGCAGATCACAGGAAAAATGGTCGATCCCACAAAGCTCCTCTTTCAAAATGATTACACGCTGAAGCCGGAGAAAAACAATATTGTGGCGGGCGTCATCTGTTTCCCGGTCCAGGCTCCGCTGATCAATGACTGCATCACCTATACCTCATCGGATCCGACCATCGTATCCGTGGCGAAAAAAGCAGGATCGAACCGGCTGGTCATTTTGACAGGACATCAGGACGGAGAGGTGACTCTGCTGGCAGAAGGCCCCGGTGGCGTGCAGACAACGTGTCAGGTGAAAGTGGAGGGCTTCCACACCCATGTGTTTGACCGGCAGCTTCCGACGCTCACGTATCGAAAAACGATCGCCACCTGCAGTGCGCCGGCACAGTACTACATGAGCTGTCAATGCGGGGAGACAGGAACCGAAAGCTTCAACTGGGGAGGTCTACTGGCACATACACGGGGTGACTGGATCGTGGATCAGGTGGAAACGGACTCCCAGGAAGGGAAACAGCATCAGGCCTGTGTGAAGTGCGGACTGGTGATGGCGGAGAAGGTGATCCCGGCTCTTGCCATAAAAGAAGCTGCAGCCGGAGCATCCCAGGCACAGGTGGACCGTTTTGTGAAGGCTTTAAAGACGGACAATGATCCGACGGGGACCAGCTTCCAGTTCCTTCTGGCCAGGCAGGGAAAGGTGACGAGCAGCTCCATCTCTTTGAGCTGGAAGGCGAAAAAGGATGCTGCCTACTATGTGGTCTACGGTGCAAAGTGCGGTAAGGCAAACCGGTATCAGCCCATCGCCACGGTAAAGACCTGTACCTATAAGCAGAAAGGTCTGAAGAAGGGAACCTACTATAAATACCTGGTTGGTGCCTTTGGTTCAAACGGCAAACTGCTGGGAATGTCCAATACGCTGCACATCGGTACCAGCGGCGGCAAGGCCGGCAATTATACCAGGGTGACCACGGCGGCCGGGAACAAGAAGGTGTCTCTGGCAAAGAAAGGAAAGACTTTCAAGCTGAAGGGGAAGGCGGTGAAGAAGTCCGCCGGCACGAAGATCAGCCAACATCGCAGTGTACGGTATGAATCCTCGGATCCGTCGGTGGCTACGGTAAGCAAGACCGGAAAGATCACGGCGAAGAAAAAGGGAACCTGCTACATCTATGTTTTTGCACAGAACGGGATGTATCAGAAGGTAAAGGTGACTGTGAAGAAATAATAAGTGTGACCGTCCGGGCAGTTCGCTTCCGCGAGGTGGCTGCGTTACAGGTCAGGCTGTTCGATTTCGCGAGGGGGTGCCGCACATGCGGCAAAATCCCGAGGGGATAAATTGACAAGCACCGAAGCTGGTGTTACATTTTATTGTAGAGAAGAGGGCAGGAGCTGCCCTCTTTCTGACAATGGAATAGGAGCAGCTGCCGGAAACGGCAGCTGATTTCATGCACAACAGGTGCCGGCAGACTGACAGGGCGAGGGCGTAACACGTTCCGCGCCGCAGGGGAGTTTTGTTGTTACAGTTCGTTGGGTGAACGGTAACTAAGATCTGTCAGATGCCAGTTAACAAGGGAAACAGGTGAAAGGCCTGTGCGAACTCGTCACTGTAGGCAGCAATGCATAGAACCGGAAACGACCGGCCGAAGCAGACCAGGTGAAGGACTGCCCGGGGTCGATGCGAATGCCACTGGATCTTTATCCGGGAAGGTGGTTTTATGATGGAAAGCTGTGAGCCAGGAGACCTACCTGTTGGGTGGACAGAGAAATCACGAGTAATTGATATCATGTCTGATGAAACAAAATGGCTGCGCGCGGATGCGATGGCGGCCTAATGAGTGTGCATCAAGAACGAATCCTTACTGAAATGATTTCAGTAGGGATTTTTTTGATTGAAAGGGAGAGGCGAATGAGTAAGAGGGGACATTGGAGACGGCTGCTGGCGCTTTTGCTGGCAGGCGGAATGACGATAAGTCCGATGCCTGTGCCGGCAGAAGAAACGACGCAGGTCCGGACGGAAGCGCCGGCGGAAACAGAGATCAAGCCGGAAACCGAGAAAGTGGCCGAAGCGAAGGAGATGCCGGCAACAGAGAATACTTCAGATGCCGGAACCAAGGCAAGAGACGGGGAAGACAAAAATAAGGAAGCGGAATCTGCAGCACCGCAGGAATCAGCCGGAGAGAGTCAAAGTGAAGTGAAAGAGGAAGCTGTGAAACAGCCCGAAGAGGAAAGCACCCAGACTGAGAGCGAAACCTCCGGAACCGAGGCAGAAAGCTCTTGGAGCGAGAGTGAAGTGCCTGGAGTGGAAACGGAAAGCGGTCATCCCGGCGAGGAAACAGCTCTGGCGGTGGACACGGAGCAGACCGAAGCGGCCACCGAAAAGGCGGAGCCGAAGGCTTCTTCGGCTGTGGACAGTGTGAAACAGCAGATCTTAAAGCTCAAGGGCGAGCCCCTGAATGTAACCGAGGCGGACCGCAGTCTGATCGAGGCGGTCGCGGCAGCCTATCGTCAGCTTTCGGCCGCGGATCAGAAGCTGCTGGATGAGGCTTCCTGCGAGGAGCTTCTGACGGACGGAGTGGGAACCAGTCAGTCCTACGGACGTGTGCTGGAGGCCTGTCAGTGGGGGCTCTATTCGCTGCAGCTGCCGGATCCGACCACGACCCTGCCGCAGGGCGTTTATACCACGGCTACGCAGCCGGCGGTATCGAGCACATCGGATAAGGGGAAGAGCACATCCAGCCGGCCACGCAGCTGGACGGTGGATGAACTGATCGTAGATGCCGGGCATAATGCATCGGCGAGGATCTCGGTCAACAGCACGGGATATGATTATATCCAGTGCGGGGGCGCACGGTATCAGCGCCTGAGTGACAGTGCATCCGGTGTCAGCAGCTTCCTGGTTCCGGTGGATCCGAACAGTACCTTCTATATTATTGGACATTCCACGAGCATGCCTACCTCCATCGCCTACAAGATGACCTGCGCCATCGAGGAGCCGGAGCAGAAGCAGAGCGTGAATGTGACCTTCAGCGCAGTGAATGAGAAAAAGGAACCGATCCCAGCTGTGCAGGTTCTGGTAAACAGCGGCAACACAAAGCCGACGGACGGGATTTATGTTCTGATGCCGGGGGCTTCCTATACGGTGGAGATCGCGGCGGACGGATATGCCAGTGAACGGATCACTTACACGGCGGTGCAGGATGAGGTGTATGTATTTGAAATGAAGGAAGCCGACTGCCTGACACTGCGGGCGGAGGATGCAGACAGCGGACTGCCGGTACAGGCTTCCTATCAGGTTACGATAAAGCAGGGGACAAAGGAAGAGACCCTGGTGCCATTTAAAGCCGGCACGTACTTTGCAAAGCGGGGCAGCCTGCTGCAGATTCGCGGGACGGCTGCGGGCTACGATGCGGCAGACAGACAGCTGACTCTTCAGGGGGATCAGGAGCTGACTCTGCAGCTGAAGAAAAAGGGAAGCGCGGCGGCGGACAAATCGGCGGCGGTCAATCGGGTGATCGCCATGATCGCAGCCCTGCCTGCTGATCCCAGGGAAGCAGACCGGGCCGCCATCATTGCAGCCCAGCGGGCGCTGATCGCACTGGAAAGTGACGAGGAGGCCCGGGTCACCAATAAGAGCCGGCTGGAGGCAATCTACAAAAAGCTGGGACCGAAAAAGCCGGCCGGCGGAAGCGGTACCTATCGTTTCAAAAATAAGAGTACAGCCAATGGAAGCCAGTATCAGGCAGAGAGTCTGACCACCACGGCCAACGGGCAGTCCATGTTCCGGGTGGTCAGTGCGATTCTGCGGGTGGACTCCCAGGGAAATATGAAGGCGGAGCTGACCCTTTCCGGAACAGGGTATCGTTACCTGTATATGGGAGAGGCAAATGCGGCCTTTGAAGCGGAAGAGGCTGTGGGCGGCTTTAAAAATATCGGTCAGACCAGAGGGGTGATCCGGGGAGAACCGGTCACCTATCAGGATAAGGACGGAAGTCATTCCTCCTACCGGTTTACCATTCCGGTACAGAGTCTGGATCATCCGATTCTGATCGCAGCGCATTCCTGGTCTCATGACAGCTCCAGTGCTTCAAAATCGACGAAGCAGCGCTGGAAGCTGCAGGGGGACGGAACGAATACCTATACCAGTATCTGGTTCCAGCGGGCGATCATCCTTTCTTCGGAGCAGCTGGTGAAGGTATCCGGGGATAGTCAGGCCCAGGATAACAGCGGCGTAACGAATCGGGATGAAAGTAAGGATCCGGATAAAAATGAGTCTGTCGGACCGGGCAGCGGTTCCCAGACAGTTGGAAAATATGCCTTTAGCTGGAGCGGCGGCAGCCGCGGTCATGTGACCATCCAGTGTCAGGGCGTGGAAATCCGGGGCGGACAGGCCTATGTGACCATCACCTTCGTGCGGAAGGCATCGGTGGGCGGCAGTGCCAAATTCAGCCAGGTAACTTCCCTTGGGCAGACGGTTTCGGGCAATAATACCTTTACCATTCCGGTTAATCTGAATGCCAATACCGCCATTCAGGCCTACACGACGGCCATGTCCCAGGGCCACTGGGTCAATTACACCATTTATGTGGGGGTCAACGACAAGGAGATCCTGGAGCAGGTTGGCCAGGACGCGCAGGAGGGCGGAGCCCTGGAAACGACGCTCGGCGACCAGACCGACCGGCTGGATGAGAAAGCCCCGGACATTGTGGGACTTCGCGGCGGTCGTGAGATAGAATTGAAATATGCAAAGCTTCTGAAGGTCTTTGAATACGAAGATGGCTATCGACTGATCGAGGTGGATCTGGGCGTGAAGCCGGTGAAGGAAGCGGCGTTGGACGAAAGCATCGGAAGAGCGTATCAAAGCCGGATCGTCAAATATCTGGTGGTTTCCGAGGGCCGGGATGTACCGGTGGGCTTAGAGGAGCAGGCGGTACTCATCCAGCAGCCCGTCTCCAGAGTTTATGTGTCTTCGGAGAGTGCACTGAAGCTGATGGATGAAAACGGTGATGCAGATCGGATCGCCTCGGTGGGCCTGACGGAAGAGGATGAGTTGCCGGAAACGATTCGGGAGAGAATGGCAAAGGATTATGCGGGCGATGCGCCGGTAGAGTTTTTTGGAAGCTATGATAACTGGAAGCTGAAAAAGATGATCTCCGGACGGACGGATCTGATCATCGAGAGTGCAGCGCTGATCCCGGAAGAGGGAGAAGGCTGGGAAGAGGCGGAAAAGCTGTATCGGAAGCTGACCAGCCGGGCCTGTCAGCTGGAGACTGCGACCTTCTTTGACCGCAGCGGTGAGGAAGAGGACGAACGGGCAGTCGAAGACTGGAGACTGGTGTACGGTCTGCTGGTGAGACCGGCGGAATCGTGAGATTGCGAGGCACGAAACGATCCGCAATACTGTTTTTGACACCTGAACCACTATTGGAAATACAGACGGAAGGGCATGAAAGTATGAAGAGAAGAATGATGAAGCTGCTGGCAGCGGCTGTGCTGGCAACGATGGCGGGCGGACTGAGCGCGGCAGCCCGGGAGGAGGCCGGTCAGGCTCCCGAGATCGCCGGGCTGACCTATGACCATGCCATGGAGCTGGAATATGCCCAGGGCTTTGAGGTCTACTATTATGAAGGCGGCTACAAGTTCATCGACATCCCCCAAAGCGGTACCTATCTGGTGGTGCCGGCGGATGGAGAGGAACCGGAGGAGCTGCCCTTTGAGGATACCCAGGTCATTTACCAGGATCTGAAGGAGATCTACATGGCCGCCTCCTCGGTAATGTCCTTCTTCGATGCGCTGGATGCCATGGACACGGTGACCATGAGCGGTACGGACATCGGCAGCTGGCATATTGAAGCACCGAAAAAGGCCATGGAAGAGGGCCGGATGATCTATGCCGGCAAATACAGTGCACCGGATTATGAGATGATGGTGGACCGGGTCTGTGATCTGTGCATTGAGTCCACGATGATTCTGCATGCACCGGACGTGATGGAAATGCTGATGGATCTGGAGATGCCGGTGTTTATCGACCGGTCCAGCTATGAGCTGACGGCCTTCGGGCGTATCGAGTGGATCAAGGTATACGGTGCGCTGCTCAATAAGGAAGCGGAGGCGGAGGCCTTCTTTGCCGAACAGGAGCAGATCTTAAGCGAGATCGAGACCTATCAGAATACCGGCAGGACCGTGGCCTTTTTCTCGGTGAACACGGACGGCTCCATCGTCGTGCGCCGGACGGAGGATTTTATTCCCAATATGATCTCGCTGGCCGGCGGCAATTATATTTTTGAGGATCTGAAGAATCCGGAGAGCAACAGCGCTTCCGTGGCCATCAACATGGAGACCTTCTATGATACGGCGGCGGATGCGGATTTCCTGGTCTATAATGCGACCATCGAAAAGACGCTTGGCAGTGTGGAGGACCTGATTGAGCGGGATGAGATGTTTGCTGAGTTCAAGGCGGTACAAAACGGGGATGTCTGGCAGATCGACCGGACCTGGTATCAGTCCACGGCACTGGTCGGTCATCTGATTACAGACTTCAATATTATGCTGGAGGATAAGGACCACAGCGGTCTGATGTTCCTGTCCAAGGTGGGAGAATGATGAAGCTAAGTCAAAACATGGCGGGAGGCGCCGATTATCATGCGCTCAATCTGAAGCGGAAGCTGCGCTGCACGATCGTATTTGCGGTACTGCTCTTTTTATGCGGTGCCATCATTGTGTACAACATCAATACCGGAAACGTGGATATTCCGCTGGGGAAGATCGCCCGGGCTATCTTCCTGCGGCAGGGTGACCGGCATGATATGAACATCATCTGGCGGATCCGTCTGCCGCGGATCCTGATGGCGGCGATTCTGGGCGGAGCCCTGGCGCTGTCCGGCTTCCTGCTGCAGACCTTCTTCGAAAACCCCATCGCGGGTCCCTTTATCCTGGGTATCTCCTCCGGTGCGAAGATGTGTGTGGCTGCGACCATGATCTACTATGTGCAGTATGTGGGCAAGATGACCTCCTGGTCGCTGATCACGGCGGCATTCTTTGGATCCATGATCACCACCGGCTTTGTGCTGGTGGCGGCCAAGCGCATCCACAATATGTCTGCCCTGCTGGTGGCAGGTGTCATGGTGGGTTATATCTGCAATGCGGCCACGGATTTCATTCTGAACTTTTCCGATGATTCGGATATCGTCAATCTCCGGGGCTGGACCCAGGGCAGCTTTGCCAGCATGAGCTGGGAGAATGTATACTTTGCGGCTGTTATCATCGGTCTGACGGTGCTGGCGGTATTTCTGATGTCCAAGCCCATCGGTGCCTTTCAGCTGGGAGAGGCCTATGCCCAGAGCATGGGTGTCAACGTCAAGGCCTTCCGGGTCCTGCTGATCGTGCTGTCCAGTATCCTGTCCGCTACGGTGACGGCTTTTGCCGGACCGATCTCCTTCGTGGGTATTGCGGTACCCTTCCTGATCAAATCGGCCATGGGTACGGCTCAGCCGCTGGTGGTGATCCCGGCCACATTTCTGGGTGGCTCTGTCTTCTGTATGATCTGCGACCTGGTGGCACGGATGGCCTTTGCACCGACGGAGCTGACCTTAAGCACGGTGACCTCCATGTTTGGTGCGCCCATCGTTATTTTCATGCTGTTCCGGCGGCATAAGGGCAGAAGATAGGTTACAGTTCAGGCGGCTTGATTTCGCGAGGCGGCAGGCAGCGTGGGTAGATAACGGATGCTGCGCAGCCGGGAACAGAAGCAGGCGGACGATTTCAGATATGAGGCGAGTATGAAACAGGAATATTATTTCCGGCTGAAGCAGCTCAGTGTGGGCTACAACGGCCGGTCGATCATAAAGGACATCAACATCAATGTCCGCAAGGGTGAGATCGTTACCCTCATCGGCCCCAACGGAGCCGGTAAATCAACGATCCTTAAAAGCATCAGCCGTCAGCTGGCCAGAATTGAAGGCGAGGTCATTCTGGAGGACAGGGATATCCTGAAGCATTCCTTCAAGGAGCTTTCATCCCGGATGGCGGTGGTGCTGACCGAGAAGATGCAGCCGGAGCTGATGACCTGTCATGATGTTATCGCTACTGGCCGTTATCCCTATACCGGCCGACTGGGCCGACTGACACTAAACGATGAGCAGAAGGTGGATGAGGCCATCCGGGCGGTGCATGCCGAGGAGCTGGGCACCCGGGATTTCAACGCCATCAGCGACGGCCAGCGGCAGCGTGTGCTGCTGGCTCGGGCCATTTGTCAGGAGCCGGATATCATCCTGCTGGATGAGCCCACCTCCTTTCTGGATGTGCGCTACAAGCTGGAGCTGCTGTCGATCCTGAAAAAAATGGCCAAGGAGAAGGGAATCACCGTCATCATGTCGCTGCATGAGATCGACCTGGCTATGAAGATCTCGGATAAGATCTGCTGCGTCAAGGGCGATCATATCGCCCGCTACGGTCGGCCGGAGGAGGTCTTCGATGAGCCGACGATCCGGGAGCTGTATGAGATCGATAACGGCTTCTTTGATCCCACCTTCGGCAGTATCGAGCTGCCCCGGCCCGAGTCGGAGGAGAAGGTCTTTGTGATCGCCGGCGGCGGCTGTGGCATTCCCGTCTATCGGAAGCTGCAGAAGGCCGGACAGGCCTTTGTGACCGGTATCCTCTGGTCCAATGATCTGGATCATCATCTGGCCAGACATCTGGCCAGTGAGGTGATCGAGGAAAAACTCTTTGAGCCCATTTCAGAGGAGAAGATCCGGGAAGCGCTGGAGAAGATGAAGGCCTGCAGCCGGGTGATCTATGCGGGAACACCCATCGGAAGTATGAATGCAGGACTGAAGCAGCTGGTGGATCAGGCCCGGAAGGACGGAAAGCTGGAAATTTAAAAAGTATGTCTGATCGTATGCCAGCGATCTGGATATAGATGTAACCAAATAGTTGCGGCGATGCCGGGAAAAATGGAGTGATCCGGTATCGACCGATGAGGACTGCCTCAAGTGCGGGTTGAGCAGGAACTGCGAAAGGAGTACACATGAAACGCAGAAAAGTAGTGGCAATGCTGCTTGCATTGTCGATGCTGGCGACTTCAGTTGCTGCACCGGTTCCGGTGATGGCTGAGGAGATCGTGGTCAGTGACTGGGCAGAGGATGCCCGGGAAGAGGTTGTGAGCCTGGAGGAAGAAGTGCCGGGGGAAGAAGAGATGGCGGAGCTTCTGGATCTGGCGGCCGAGGAGCCGGCGGATGCCGATGATCTGTTTGAGGAGATCGGTGAGGAAGAACTGCTGGTGGATGAGACGGAGTCGGCTGTAGATATGGCAGAGCTGCTGGATGAGGGTGAGTCGGCCGTGAAGACGGTGGATGAAGTGAAGGCACTGATCGAGGCCCTGCCGGTCCTGACAGAGGTGACGGAAGAAAAAAGCGCTCAGATCAGGGAGGCACAGGCGGCTTATGAGGCGCTGACCGCTCAGGAGCAGGCGGCGCTGGATGAGGAAACGTCTCCGAATCTGAACACCTCTCAGCCCTATGGCCGTGTTCTGGAGACGGCCGTCTGGGGACTGGAAGTACTGAAGCCGGTGGATAACTCCACGACCCTGGCGGACGGTACCTACAATGTGTCCACGACACCGGCCCTCAGCTCCAAATACAGCAAGGGCAAGAGTACATCCAGCCGTGACAAGGCATGGAGCGTATCCGAGGTGACCGTAAGCGGCGGCAAGGCTACGGCTGTGATCAAGGTGGAGAGCACCTCCTACAGCTCCATCCGCGTGAATGGTCAGACCTACGATAAGACCAATACCAGCGGCAACTGTGAGTTCGCCGGGGTGCCCATCGATCTGAACAGCACCTTTTATCTGGCGGCCAAGTCCTCTTCCATGGGAACGGAGATCGCCTATTCCCTGACCACCACCATCGAGGAACCCCAGGCGGCTGCAGCAGTGGAGCTGACCATCACCAACAAGACGACCATGTTTAAGGCTGTCAGCGCCCGGCTGGTTAATGAAGAAGGACAGACCTGGCTGGTGATGGCGCTGAATTCGGCGGGCTACCGGGAACTGTATAAGGGAACCTTCGAAGCGGCTGTGGCCAACGGCGACGGAAGCAAGGACAAGGGAAATGACAGCTGGATCCACGGCGCCCTGAATGCAGAGGGTAAGTATGAATTTAAGATCCCGATGGAGGAGGGACAGCTGGACGGCAGTCTGGTTCCGCTGGTGGCGATCTCCAATACTTACTACGGAAATTATCTGAATGGTCAGAATTCTCTGGGACGCGCCTTCTATCCGCGGCAGATCATGGTGGATGTACAGGCGAAGACCCTGGTGACCGGCGATCTGGATATGACCAGAGAGCTGGCGGTGACCAATCATACCGTGGATTTGCCGGTGACCAAGGCACAGCTGAATACGGTGGCCGGTATTAACTCCAATAATTACCAGGAAAAGGTGATCCTGACGTTGGAGGGATTTGACCAGGCTGTGATCGGAACCAGAGCCGAGGCTTCGGCCGAGGGTGCACAGGTGGTTCCGGCGGCGGATGGAAAGATCACCCTGAGCTTCCGGGGCAATGTGACCGGCGGCGCCCTGGCCTATGATTATCTGGAAGCGGCGAAGACGGTCTCCTTCCACAATGCACAGACCGGCAGCTGGGAGGAATATCAGCTGACGGTGAGCAAGGAAAACGGCACAATTCTGATTGACAAAGTACCGTCTCAACCTGCACAGCCGGAGGAGAAGCCGGTACCGCAGCCGGCGCCGCAGATCAAGACGATCTCCGTTAAGGCAGTTACCTCCACCTCCATTGCAGCAGGCAAAAAGGTGCAGCTGACAGCCAACATCACGCCGTCTGCACTGGCAGCCAAGGGTGTGAAGTGGACGAGCAGCAACACGAAATATGCAACCGTTAATGACAAGGGTCTGGTTACCACAAAGAAGGCAGGGGCCGGCAAGAAAGTGACCATCACCGCTACGGGTTATGGCAACAAGAAGGCCTCCATCACCATCAAGATCATGAAGGGTCAGGTGACAAAGGTATCCATTTCCGGCAGCAAGACCGTAAAGGCTGGCAAGACCGTGAAGCTGACTGCCAGGGTCACCACAAAGAACGGCAAGGCCAATACGAAGGTTCGCTGGACCTCTTCGAACCCGAAGGTGGCTACCGTTTCTTCTTCCGGTAAGGTGAAGGGCGTGAAGGCCGGCAAGGTGACCATTACAGCCAGAGCGCTGGATGGAAGCGGCAGGAAAGCAACCATCAAGATCACGGTCAAGAGCGCAAAAAAGAAATGATCTGTTGACAGACTGCGATTGTTGAAAATAAACAAAAACGACCGTTAAATATTGTGCATACAAAACAAAGTTCTGAAATGACAAAAAACGGTTGCATTCTCGGAAAAACGGCTCTATATTAGGGGCGTACAAAGGAAATGGGTTAGGAAAGTTAATAAGGAGAAGAACAATGAAGGTAAATAACATTAAGGACATCGAAGGATTTTTCAACGTAGTAAGCAAGTGCACCGGTCGTGTTGAGCTGATCACCGGCGAGGGAGACCGTCTGAACCTGAAGTCCAAGCTGACTCAGTATGTTGCGCTGGCTAACGTTTTCTCTAACGGCACCATTCCGGAGCTGGAGATCGTTGCTTCCGAGAAGGAAGATATCGACAGACTGATCGCATTCATGCTGAACAACTAATTGTCGATCGATCATGGATCAAATAAAAAGCGTTGTCTCTTGAACAGGAGGCAGCGCTTTTTTCTTAATGATATTTAGTCCTATCCGTGATATGATAAGTCAAAAAATCCCGAGGGAGGAAGCAAAGCGTGCATTTTACTCATCTGCATGTCCATACAGAGTATTCTCTGCTGGACGGATCGAATAAGATCTCCGAATATGTTGATCGCGTCAAAGAGCTGGGCATGGACAGCGCAGCCATCACGGACCATGGTGTCATGTATGGTGTGATCGACTTTTACAAGGCCGCCAGGGCAGCCGGGATCAATCCGATTCTTGGATGTGAGGTGTACGTGGCTCCCGGTTCGCGCTTTGACCGGGAGACCGGCAAGGGAGCCTCGGAGGACCGGTACTACCATCTGGTGCTGCTGGCTGAAAACAATCAGGGGTATGAGAACCTGACCAAGATCGTATCGGCCGGCTTTGTGGACGGATATTATTACCGTCCGCGTGTGGATAAGGAGATCCTGGAGAAGTACCACGAGGGCATCATCGCTCTGTCGGCCTGCCTGGCGGGTGAGGTTTCCAAGAACCTGCTGCGCGGCTTTTATGAGGAGGCGAAGGAAGCGGCACTGGAGTACCGGCGGATCTTTGGCGAGAACAATTTCTTCCTGGAGCTGCAGGATCACGGCCTGCCGGAGCAGCGGCAGATCAATCCGCTGCTGATGCGGCTCCATGAGGAGACCGGCATTGAGCTGGTGTGTACCAATGACGTGCATTACACCCAGGCGGAGGATGCGGCGGCTCACGACATCCTGCTCTGTATCCAGACGGGTAAGAAGCTGGCGGATGAGGACCGCATGCGGTACGAGGGCGGCCAGTATTATGTGAAAACGGCCGAGGAGATGGCGCAGCTGTTTTACTATGCGCCGCAGGCTCTGGAGAATACCTGGAAGATCGCCCAGCGGTGCCACGTGGAGATCGAGTTCGGCGTGACCAAGCTGCCGAAGTTCGATGTACCGGATGGGCTGACCGCTCTGGAGTATCTGCACAAGCTCTGCTATGAAGGACTGGAACGATTGTACAGTCCGGTCACGGAGGAGCTGAAGGAACGACTGGCCTATGAGCTGGGGGTCATCGAGCACATGGGCTATGTGGATTATTTCCTGATCGTGTGGGATTTCATCCATTATGCCCGCAGTCAGGATATCATGGTGGGACCGGGACGAGGCTCGGCAGCGGGCAGTCTGGTTTCCTACTGTCTGGGGATCACCAAGCTCGATCCCATGCGTTACAGCCTGCTTTTTGAGCGCTTCCTGAATCCCGAGCGTGTATCCATGCCGGATATCGACGTGGATTTCGGCTTCGAGCGACGCTCGGAGGTTATCGACTACGTGGTGCGCAAGTACGGCAAGGAGAAGGTGGCGCAGATCGTTACTTTCGGTACGCTGGCGGCCCGGGGCGTGATCCGGGATGTGGGGCGAGTCATGGACCTGCCCTATGCCCTGTGCGATACCATCTCCAAGATGGTGCCCCAGGAGCTGAACATCACACTGGATAAGGCGCTGACCATGAATCCGGAGCTGAAAAAGCTCTACGATACGGACGAGCAGATCCGTCATCTGATCGATATGTCCCGCAAACTGGAGGGACTGCCCCGGCATACCTCCATGCATGCCGCCGGCGTGGTGATCTGTCAGAAGGCGGTGGATGAGTATGTTCCCCTTTCCAGAGCGTCGGACGGCACGCTGACTACCCAGTTTACCATGACGGCTCTGGAGGAGCTGGGGCTTTTGAAGATGGACTTTCTGGGGCTGCGTACCCTGACGGTGATCCAGAATGCCTGCCGGATGGCGGAGGAGAGCAACTACCGGAAGACGGGGATCCGGGAAGTCATCGATATGGATGCCATCGATTACGATGACAAGGCGGTATACGCTTCATTAGGAACCGGAAAGACGGATGGCGTGTTCCAGCTGGAAAGTGCGGGGATGAAGAGCTTCATGAAGGAGCTGCGGCCGGCCAGCATGGAGGATGTGATCGCGGGAATCTCCCTGTATCGTCCGGGTCCCATGGACTTCATCCCCCAGTACATCCGGGGTAAGAACAATCCGGACTCCATTACCTACGAAACGCCGCTGCTGGAGCCGATCCTGGAACCCACCTACGGGTGTATCGTGTACCAGGAGCAGGTTATGCAGATCGTGCGGGATCTGGGCGGCTATTCGCTGGGCCGAAGTGACCTGGTGCGCCGTGCCATGTCCAAGAAAAAAGCAGCCGTCATGCAGAAGGAACGCCAGAACTTCGTGTACGGAAACGCGGAGGAGGGCGTGCCGGGCTGCCAGGCCAAGGGCATCAGCGAGGCGACGGCCAACAAGATCTTTGATGAGATGACCGACTTCGCCCGGTATGCCTTCAATAAATCCCACGCGGCGGCCTATGCGGTGGTGGCCTATCAGACCGCCTGGCTGAAATATTACTATCCGGTGGAATTTATGGCGGCGCTGATGACCTCGGTGATCGACAATCCGGGAAAGGTGGCTGAGTATATCATGACCTGCCGCCAGATGAAGATCGAGATCCTGCCGCCGGATATCAACGAAGGCGTGGCCGGTTTCTCGGTTCGGGACGGAAAGATCCTGTATGGTCTGTCGGCGCTGAAGAGCATTGGCCGTCCGGTGATCGATGCGATCATCCGGGAGAGGGAGAAGGGCGGCCGCTTTACGGATCTGAGCAATTTTGCAGACCGTCTGTCGGGCCGGGAGGTCAACAAGCGCACGGTGGAGAGCTTTATCAAGGCCGGCGCCTTTGATGGATTTGGAGCCACCCGCCGTCAGCTGATGATGGTATACGCCCAGGTGATGGATCAGGCCGCCAAGAACCGGAAAAATGCCATGACGGGCCAGATGTCCCTCTTTGATCTGATGGGAGACGAAGAGAAAGCAAGCTATACCATGACCCTGCCCAGGGTGGGAGAGTTTGACACCGAGCAGCTTTTGATGTATGAAAAAGAGGTACTGGGCATTTATGTCAGCGGGCATCCGCTGCAGACGCTGGAGTCGGTATGGCGCCGGAATATTTCGGCGGTATCCACGGAGTTTGCCATCGACGATGAGCTGGGCGCTCCCCGGATCCAGGATGAGTCCAAACAGATCATCGGAGGTCTGGTGGAAAGCCGGACCGTCAAATACACCAAGACCAACAAAATGATGGCCTTTGTGACCATCGAGGACCTGGTGGGAACCGTTGAGGTGGTGATCTTCCCCAAGGACTATGAAAAATACAATCATCTGCTGACGGAGGATGCCAGGGTGTTTATCAGCGGCCGGGTCTCCGCCGAGGATGACAAGCCCAGCAAACTGATCTGCGAGAGGGTCTGGCCCATCGAGGAGCCGGCGCATGATCTGTGGATCCAGTTTGAGACCAAGGAAGCCTATCAGGAAGCAGAAAAGAAACTGAAGACGCTGATCGCGGACAGTGACGGACGGGATCAGATCGTGATCTATGTGCGCAATCCCAAGGCCATCAAGCGCCTGGGACGAAGTCAGAGCATTCGTATTACGCCGGACCTGCTGCGAAGCATGCAGGAAGCCTTTGGCGAGGAGAATGTGAGAGTGACGGAGGTACAGGCACCTTAGCAGCATGCATGGCTGTCTGACGGATGCCGTGTACGGAAGCAGACAGGATGAAAAATCATATCGAAAGTGCAGGAGATGTGCTGCAGTGCAGGCAGCATTGAGTTTGACATGATGAAAGGAAGAAACGATATGGATACGAAGATCAAGACAATCGGTGTACTGACCAGCGGCGGTGATGCCCCGGGTATGAACGCAGCGATCCGTGGTGTGGTACGTGCCGCCATTTCAAACGGTATGCAGGTCAAGGGAATCTATCAGGGCTATAAGGGCCTGCTGAATGAAGAGTTTGAAGATCTGGACGCCCGCTCCATGTCGGATACGATCTCCAAGGGCGGTACGATCCTTTACACGGCCCGCTGCAAGGAGTTCCATGAGCTGGAGGTGCAGAAGCAGGCCGCTGAAATCTGCCGCAAGCACGGCATTCAGGGGCTGGTAGTCATCGGCGGTGACGGATCCTTTGCCGGTGCCAGAGCTCTTTCCAAGCAGGGCATCCATGTGGTGGGTGTTCCGGGAACCATCGATCTGGACATTGCCTGCTCCGATTACACCATCGGTTTTGATACAGCGGTGAATACAGCTATGGAGGCCATTGACAAGGTACGTGATACCTCTACCTCCCACGAGCGCTGCAGTATCATCGAGGTCATGGGTCGCAATGCGGGCTATCTGGCTCTGTGGTGCGGCATCGCCAACGGTGCGGAGGATATCATCCTGCCGGAGACCTACGATTACGACGAACAGAAGCTGATCGATCATATCATCGATAACCGCCGCCGGGGCAAGAAGCTGCACATTATCATTAATGCGGAGGGTATCGGTCACTCCGCCAGCATGGCCCGCCGAATCGAGGCGGCTACCGGTGTGGAGACCCGTGCCACTATTCTGGGTCACATGCAGCGAGGCGGAAGCCCCACCTGTCGTGACCGTGTAGCCGGCACCATGATGGGCGCCTATGCGGTTGAACTGCTGGCCAAAGGAACGTATAACCGCGTGGTGGCTTACAAGCATGGTGATTACGTGGATTACGATATCGAAGAGGCTCTGAACATGCAGAAGGAGCTGCCGGAGTTCATGGTCCGCGTCAGCAAGGCCATGAGCGTCTAAGGCTCATACAGCGCATTTTTAAGTTACAGTTCAGACGGTTCGATTTCGTGAGGTGTTTTGCTGCGGGTGCGGCAGGATCCCGGAATAATGCGTTTGCGTGTTTGCGCGGAAAACGGCTTATGCCGGGGCAGATTTGAGGAAACAGTATATGATAACCAGTGTGGGAAACAATCAGGTCAGACAGGTGATCGCCCTCCAGAGCAAGGTGAAGGAGCGCCGGGCCCAGGACCTGTTTGTGGTAGAAGGTCCGAAAATGTTCCGGGAGGTTCCGGCTGAGCGTCTGGTTCGGGTCTACATGTCGGAGAGCTTCTATCAGAAATATCAGTACGATGCACAGATATCCGTTTTTATCCGCCAATGCGAGAGCGGAGAATTAAAGGACGCAAAGGGCGGCAGCCTGCTGGAGCTGGTCAGTGATGAGGTCATGGCCCGCATGTCGGACACCCAGACACCTCAGGGGGTGATCTGTCTGGTTCGCCAGTATCATTACAGGCTGGAGGATCTGCTGCAGGGCACACCGCTTCTGATGGTGCTGGAGAATCTGCAGGACCCGGGCAATCTGGGCACGATCCTGCGCACGGCCGAGGGAGCCGGCGTGACCGGTATCGTATTAAGTAAGGGGAGCGCCGAGCTGTATAATCCCAAGGTGATCCGTTCGACCATGGGCAGCATCTACCGGATGCCGTTCATCTATACAGAGGATCTGCAGGGGACCATTCGGGAGCTGCAGAGCCGGGGGGTTCGGATGTATGCAGCCCATCTGAAGGGCACCATGAATTATACGAAGCCGGATTATACCGGCCCCAGCGCCTTTATGATCGGAAATGAGAGTAAGGGGCTGAGCGATGCCACGGCGGAGATGGCGGATCATTATGTCCGCATTCCCATGAAGGGACAGGTGGAGTCGCTGAATGCGGCGGTGGCGGCAGCGGTGCTGATGTATCAGGCTGCTATGAGCCGGGAGTAAATGGAATAGATTGTTTGGAGCATGTCCGGGAGCTTGCGGGCATGCTCCTTTTTTCGGCATTTTTCAGAAAGTATACTTTTTGAAACGCGTGTGCCAAGGCGCGGTCCATGCCTGAGGCATTGGGCCCTGCGCCCGAGCGAACTCAAAGTATAGAATGTGAAAAATGCGAGAAAATATTACGCCGGATAAAAAAGCTTGACAAAAAGCTGTGAGCGAATTACAATACGTCCGTAATGAATGTTAACAATTCTGTAACAAATACAGAAACAAAACTTAAAGAATAGAGGAGGACAGAAGATATGAGGAATACAAAAAGAGCAGCGGCGGTATGTACAGCAGCTGCAATGATTGTAAGTGCCCCGGTCTCCGCTCTGGCGGCCCCGCGTGCGTTCCGTATCACCATGTCCGGCGAGAATACAACAGCCTGGGCTAATCTGGCTGTGGCAAATGATGATACGGTAGAAACAGGTGCGGTGATCCGAAGCGCGCAGAGTACCGACTCCGAGGCAGTTGGTTTCCTTTACCGTGGCGGCGCCGTGACAGTGTTGTACCGTGGAGAAGAGTGGTCAGAGGTACAGTCGGGAAATGTGACCGGTTACATTCGAAATGAATATCTGACCTTTGGTGAGGAAGCAAAGGGACTGGCCGAGCATTACGGCACCTACGGTGTGAAGGCTTCCTGGAATGATGTCAATATGTTTGCAGGTAATCATCCTGCATCGAAGATCGTCGGAACAGCAGATGATGGAGATACCTACCGTTATATTGCAACGGATGGTCACTTCATCGAGGTGCAGAATGGCAAACAGGGAACGGCCTTCGTATCCTCGGAGGATGTTTCCAAGGTGCTTCTGATGGATACGGCTGTACCGGTGTCCGGTGAGGATGTTCCGGTAAATGAAAACGTGGTCGGCGAGGTGATTTCCACTGCAGACTGGTCCGGACAGCCTTCGGCAGGTCAGCAGACGGCACAGGCTGCACCGGCTTATGAAGAGCCGACCTATAGCGAGCCGGTCTACAATGAGCCGACCTATGAGGAGCCGGCCTATAGTGAGCCCGCGTACAGCGAACCGGCCTATGAGGAACCGACTTATACACAGCCGGCAGCGGAGAGCGTGTCTGGCAACAGTGAGCTGCAGAGTCTGTATCAGGCATACCTGGATGCACAGGCTGCCGCAGATGCAGCGGTTGCCAACGGCGCAGGTGAAGATGAGATCAATCGCACCTGTAAAGCGGCTCAGGATGCTTATGCAAAATATGTTGTGGCACAGAACAAGGCAGATGCTGAAAAGTATGGATATGCCTACACGCCGTCGACAGACAGCAGCTCATCGGCCGCCGACAACAGCGGATCCCAGACGACCGACAGCAATGCCGGCAGCACCCAGCAGCCGGATGCATCCTATGATGACTCTTATGCAGAGGATGAGGCCTACGAGGATGACTCTTACGATGACTCCTACAACGAGGCAGATGACGAATATTACGAAGACGACAGCTATGACGATGCGTCAGAGGAAAGCTCTTCCGCTGACACCGGTTCGGCTGAAGTCTCTTCTTCTGATCTGGAACTGCTGGCAGCTCTGATCTACTGCGAGGCAGGAAATCAGCCCTACGAGGGACAGGTGGCTGTAGGTGCGGTGGTAATGAACCGTATTGCCAGCGGATCCTTCCCGGGAACTGTTCATGATGTTATCTATCAGGGCGGACAGTTCACCCCGGCTTTCTCGGGAGCACTGGCCAGTGCACTGGCGAATGGATCTGGTGCAAATTACATCGGAGCAGCCAGTGATGCCATGGCGGGATCGGATCCCACCGGCGGAGCGCTGTACTTTAACACCTCTCACGGCAGCGGTGTGAAGATTGGAGCGCACTGGTTCTATTGATTGCCGGGATCTGATCAGGATGCAGATGCATCGATGAGAAGAACGGCAGTATGAATGAAGGTAGTTATCCGTATTCCCTGCGGATCACATACAAAATGACTCAGCCTGATGAAAGACTGAATATTCCATGCAACGAAAACCCCGGCAGACCCCCATCTGCCGGGGTTTTTGCTGTGGACAGGTTAATGCGGCAGAAGAAATGATGGGTTTGTAGTGCGTAATATCGGTAGGGCTGCGCAAGAAAAATAAATGAAAATGTGAATGAAACAAGAAATATATATTAACTCATAATGTATGAAGGTTGACCCCTGGATGTGTTATTGATAGAATAAGGCAACACAATGTATGTATGAGATTATTTGAAATACCGTGTTCATTGCTGTAAAATAAGGGGGAAATGCTCGTGGGACAGAAGGATATAGCAACAAAGGTTCTTGAGTCGTATAATGACGTGTTTGCGGATATTGTAAATGTACTCCTGTTCAATGGTGAAGAGGTTGTTAAAGTGTCGGAATTGACAGATCAATCTCCTCGCTCGGCATATAAGGCAGATGGGAAATATCGCGAAATAGAAAGAGATGTTGCAAAACGATGGAAGCAGGGCAACATTCATGTGGCCTGCATCGGAATGGAGAATCAGGTAAAAGCGGATGTGGATATGCCGCTTCGAGTATTAGCATATGACGGGGCTGAGTACAGAGCTCAGTTATATCATGGAGGGAAGAACAGATATCCGGTAGTGACCATGGTACTGTATTTCAATCATGATAGAAGATGGGATGCTCCCGTGTCGCTTTTTGAGCGTGTCGATGTGCCGGATAGGTTCAAACGATTTGTGAATGACTACCGAATCAATATGTTTGATATAGCGTTTCTTACGGAAAAGCAGGTGAAGCTGTTTAAAAGTGATTTTCGTCATGTGGCTGACTATTTTGTGCAAAAACGTTCGACAGGAACTTATGTTGGAAGTACGGATGAGATTAAACATGTGCAGGAAACACTGAGTATGATGGCTGTGTTAACGAATGATCATCGATTTGAAGAGATGATGAAAGTAGGAGACGAGGGGAAGGAGATCAGGACTATGTGTGATGTGCTGGACAGAGTAGAAGAAAAAGGGCGAAAAGAAGGCGTGGATCTGCTGGTCAGTGCAGTGATGGATCTGCGGGATGGAATGCCCGATGAGCTGCTCACTGTCAAGTATGGAGATGATGTGGCAAATAAAGCGCATTTGATCCTGGTTGGCGTGGCAGACAGATGAGAGAATGTAAATCGAAGCAATAGCAGAAGTTATTATAATAATCGACCTGAAAAACCATTGTGACATGGTCACTCGGGGGAGATTACGAGTTAGGAATTTAAAAAGCCGAAGCGGTGTGCCCGCTCCGGCTTTTTTCATATCAATTGTCTGAAGTTTCGGATCGCATCAGTTCGCCGATCAGATAGCCGTAAACGTCAGCAGCTTTTTTCTTCCACTGGAAGCAGATGGCTCTGGCCTGGGCTTCGTCCGGGACATTTAATGTCAGATCGATGAGCACCGTGTCTTTTTCCAGGGCCCGGCAGTTGACGAGAAAATCCTTTTTCTTTCCGGGATAGAAATCAGCAATGACGGATACTTCGTCTCGAATACGCAGACGATTGTCCTTGAGCCAGACCTCAATGTCATCCCGGATGGCCTTGGACAGGCGGTTTTCGAAAAAGTCCAGTGTCTCCCGGCCCTGAGGGGTGATGGAATAATAGGAAGTGCTATGGATCTTTTCGGTGTGAATCAGCTGAGCATCCTGGAGCTCAACAAGGGTGTTCTGCAGCTGGAAATAGTTGGTATAGCCCTTGCCGAGAATAAAATCGGAAAGCTGGGAGTATGTCATGGTAAAGTCAATGCGGTTAAGCATATACAGAACCATCAGTTTGTAGAGCGTAGTTGCGTCACTCATGTATTTCTCCGTTCCGCCGTAAGACGGCAAAATAATCTGATCAGGCAGCTCTTTGCTGCAACATGAAATAGAATACCTTATGTTCGGCCATTCTGCAAGGAACTAAGTATTACTGTTGCTGCAGCTCAGGCGTGAAATGTAACTTACTGCTCGGGCAGTATGATTAATCAGGTGTTTTGCCGTTGGCAGTCACCAACCGCCCCTGCCAGGTCTGACGCACTTTCAGTTCACGATGCAGGCCGTTCAGAACATCTCGTTTTCGCTGGCTCCAGAGGGGAGCAATCAGCAGGTCGGCCGGACCGTCACCGGTCAGACGGTGGATCACGATATCTCTGCGCAGATGCTCCAGACAACGAATCACCAGATCGATATATTCCTCTCGGGTGAGGATATGAAAAGGCTCGGACAGATACTGACGTCCCAGATCTGTATTCTTTAATACATGGAGCAGCTGCAGCTTGACACCCTGAATGTCCTGGCTGCTCAGATAGTCCATAGTCTGAAGGATCTGCCCGGTTGTTTCACCCGGGAGCCCCAGGATGGCGTGGGTGATGACCTCGATGCCGAGCTCGCGCAGGGCGCGGACCGCTTCCTCGTACATCGGCAGAGTGTACCCGCGGCGGAACAAAGCGGCACTTTCCTCGTGCATGGTCTGCAGGCCAAGCTCTACCCATACCGGCAGATGCTCGTTTAGTTCGCCGAGGAGACTGAGAACTTCCGGAGGCAGACAATCCGGTCGGGTCGCAATGGAGATGCCTACAACGCCCGGGAAGGCGGCGGCCTCAAAGTAGACCCGGCGCAGATATTCGACGGGGGCATAGGTATTGGTGTAGGCCTGGAAGTAGGCGATAAATTTGCCGGCATTTCGTTTGCCGGCAAGCAAGGCGGCCTGAGCCGTCAGCTGCTGGGTGATCGTCTGAGCAGCTTCGCCGGCAAAGTCGCCGGAGCCGCCTTCGCTGCAGAAGCTGCAGCCCATGGTTCCGATCCGGCCATCCCGGTTTGGACAGCTCATGCCGGCATTCAATGACAGACGCCAGACTTTTTCGCCAAAGCGCTGCTTTAATTCATAATCGAGAGAGTGATAGGGTTTGTCATTCCACATCATCAAAATCAGATGTCTCCTTTTCGTGTTGACTGGTTCGGCCTGCACCGTTGTATGCCCTGCCCAAAGCGGCAGAGGCCGGTTTGGCTTTTCGATACGGTTATAATAATGATAACATATCACGGCCTGCGCAGTTGAAGCGCAGCTGTCAAAATCCCATTGCTACAGATTGTATTCGCGAAGCGAATAGGATGGACCGAATGCCATCGTGCGTAGCACGCTTTGGAATGGCATTCGTCAAGTAAAGGCAATTTGGAATGGATTTTGGCCCGTTATAGTTCATTGCGTGAACTGTAACGATTTATATCACATACCACAGCATCGGACAAATGCGGTTGGCATGATACGGGAAACGTGTTAGGATAGGGGACGAAGAACAGGTGTACCATGCCCACCAAGCGGAATTAGTATGGAAGGTATAAATGGAAGCAAAAGAACGAATTATAGAGCAGCGAATGGAAAAAAGACGACGGCAGAGCTTTATTCTGAAGAGTCTGATCGCTTTTGAACTGCTGATCATTATTCTGCTGATCCTGGTTCTGACCATCGTCAATGTGCAGAACGGGAATATCGGAAGCTTTTTCAAACAGACCAGAGAGACACTCACAGGCCTGAGGACACCGGGGACGCCGGAAGGCGGTGCTGTGGTGGAGGCCGTTACCGAGCAGGAACTGCCGGCCAGCGACCAGGAGGCACTTCTGGCTCGGGCGAAGCGTCTGGCAGATCAGTATGATTATACAGCGGCTATTGAGCTTTTGAAGGAGGCGCCGGAGTACAATACGGCAACACAGCTGCAGAATGCAGCCGCCGAGTATCAGGTCCTGAAGGACTCCACCGTGGCTTATCCCCTGGATCAGATCACGCATGTGTTCTTCCACACTATGGTAAGGGATACTTCGAAGGCCTTCGATGGAGATGACCGGGAGGCCGGGTACAATCAGGTCATGACGACCATCGATGAGTTTAACAGCATCATCCAGCAGATGTATGATCGCGGCTACGTGATGGTCAGTCTCCACGATATGTGCGAGGTCAATCCGGATGGAACGGTGACGAAGAAGGAGATCCGGCTTCCGCCGGGAAAGACGCCCTTTGTATTGTCACAGGACGATGTAAGCTACTATCACTACATGGTAGGCGACGGCTTTGCCAATAAGCTGGTGCTGGATGAAAACGGAAGTGTCAAGAACTCCTACATCGAGGACGATGGTTCGGTAAGCATTGGTGATTATGACATGGTGCCGCTCATCGACACATTTGTGGACGAGCATCCGGATTTTGCCTACCACGGACATAAGGGCATCGTGGCCCTGACCGGTTATGAAGGTGTACTCGGTTATCGGACCGATGAGGTCTACCGAACCAGAGAGGAAAGTCGTCTGACCGAGTATCAGAGAGCCTTCCTGAATGCAAACCCGGATTTTGACTGGGAGCAGGAGGTGGCGGAGGCTAAGAAGGTGGCTGAAGCCATGAAGGCCGACGGCTGGGAATTTGCCAGCCACACCTGGGGCCACATCAATCCGGTGGCCTACGGATATGATGCGACGGTGAAGGATACCACCCGTTGGCTGGAAAATGTGGCTACGGTCGTGGGCGACACGGACGTGCTCATCTTTGCCTTCGGTGCCGACATCAATGACTGGACGCCTTATACCATGAACAACGAATTCTTCGCTTATCTGAAGCAGCAGGGCTTCTCCATCTACTGCAATGTAGATGGCTCCCAGAAGGCCTGGGTACAGTTTGGCGATGATTATATGCGCCAGGGCAGAAGAAACCTGGATGGCTACCGTATGTACTACAACCCGGAGATGTGCGACGATCTGTTTGACGTTTCCCAGGCCTGGGACGATGCGCGTCCCACCCCCGTACCGGCTATGTAAGCTGTCTCAAATTTGTAGGCGGAGACAACGACTTCGCAAAGCGCTTTTGCAGGGCAGCAGGCAGCGAACTGTTCCGGTATCCAAAAGCTCGCATTTCAGAGGCGCTTTTAGCGGAGGAGAGATCCACGCCTACGGAGACCAAAATGCGAGGGCCACACCCCGAGCATTTTATATATGGTCGTAGTTGGCGTTAGCTCGACGGAGCGTTGCCTCAGCGAGCGATGGATCTGGACAGGAGCTGCGCCTGATTAAAAACTGTATACTTAATGACCCAAAAAAGGAGGACATCATATATGATCAGCAAGTTGATTGAGAAGATCCAGAAGACCAATGCTCCCATCGTGGTAGGCCTTGACCCGACCATGGCTATGATCCCGGAGCAGCTGAAAGCAAAGGCCTTCGCTGAGTTCGGCGAGACACTGGAAGGTGCGGCAGAAGCATTCTGGCAGTTTAACAAGGCAATCGTTGACTCGGTGTATGATCTCATTCCCTGTGTAAAGCCTCAGATCGCCATGTACGAGCAGCTGGGTATTCCGGGACTGATCGTGTATAAGAAGACCGTGGATTACTGCCGCGAAAAGGGGCTGCTGGTGCTTGGAGATATCAAGCGCGGTGACATTGGTTCCACCTCCGCAGCCTATGCGGTAGGACATCTGGGAACCATCCAGATCGGATCCAATACCTACGCTCCGTTCGCCGAGGATTTTGCGACGGTGAACCCGTATCTAGGAACTGACGGTGTAGAGCCGTTCCTGAAGGTATGTCGTGAAGAGGATAAGGGTATCTTCGTACTGGTCAAGACCTCCAATCCGTCCAGTGGTGAATTCCAGGATCGTCTGATCGACGGAAGACCGCTGTATGAGCATGTGGGTGAAAAAGTGGAAGAATGGGGAAGCACCTGCATGGACGGTGCATACAGCAATGTAGGTGCTGTAGTTGGTGCCACCTATCCGGAGATGGGCGCTGCCTTAAGAAAGCTGATGCCCCATACCTATATCCTGGTGCCGGGCTACGGTGCCCAGGGCGGTAAGGGTGAAGACCTGAAGGCCTTCTTCAATGAGGATGGTCTGGGTGCGATCGTCAACAGCTCTCGCGGAATCATTGCAGCCTGGAAGCAGGAGGCATACGCACAGTATGGCGAGGCAAACTTTGCAGAGGCATCCCGTGCGGCCGTCATCGCCATGAGAGAAGATATCCAGAACGCACTGAGCTCGAAATAAGGATAATGGAGAATATATGAGAGAAAAATGGAATGAAACAGCCCAGGTGATCTCCCAGGAATGTCTGTCCGAAGGGATCTACAGCCTGTGGCTGAAGACAGAAAATATTGCCGGAGCGGCCAGACCGGGACAGTTTGTTTCACTGTATTGTCAGGACACCAGTCATCTGCTGCCCAGACCCATCAGTATCTGTGAGGTGGGAGAGGACAGCCTGCGTCTGGTATACCGCGTGGCCGGCTGGGGAACCCATGAGTTTTCACAGCTGAAGGCCGGGGACAGTGTTCGTGTGACCGGACCGCTGGGCAACGGTTTCCCGCTGGAGCGGGCTGCCGGCAAAAAGGCTGTTTTGATGGGCGGCGGTATTGGTGTTCCGCCGATGCTGCAGCTGGCAAAATCCCTGCAGGCTCTGGAGGGAGAGGCAACGCCGGCAGCAGTGACCGCTGTGCTGGGTTACCGAAATGCGGATACCTTCCTGGGTGAGGCCTTTGAAAAAGCGGCACAGCTGAAGGTGGCTTCCGAGGACGGAAGCGTCGGAACGAAGGGCAATGTACTGGATTGCATGCGCGAGCAGCAGATTGAGGCAGAAGTGATCTTTGCCTGCGGTCCCATGCCCATGCTGCGTGCCATCAAGGCCTACGCGGCGGAGCGACAGATCGAGTGCTGGCTGTCGCTGGAGGAAAAAATGGCCTGTGGTATCGGTGCCTGCCTGTCCTGTGTCTGCAGGACCAGTGAAAAGGATGCACACTCGCAGGTGGATAATGCCAGAATCTGCACCGAGGGCCCCGTATTTGAGGCAGGCTCCATCGAGATCTGAGCAGTATGAAGGGTAAGTTAAGCTGGCGCGGTTCCGCGAGGTGTTTGCCGCATACGCAGCAAAATCCAGAGGGATGCAGCCTGCGCTTTGACCCGGGAGCACAGTATACAAGGAGAAAATAAATGGATATCAATACAAAGGTTACCATTGCCGGCGTGGAGCTGAAAAATCCGGTTATGACGGCATCGGGAACGTTTGGATCCGGTATGGAATTTGCAGCCCTGACGGATCTGAATAAACTGGGCGCTGTAACGACCAAGGGTGTAGCGATCCGGCCGTGGCCGGGCAATGCGACCCCGCGAATTGCGGAAACACCCTCCGGCATGATCAACGCCATCGGACTGCAGAATGCCGGTCTGGACACCTTCCTGTCCAGAGACCTTCCGTTTCTGGAGGATTATGATACCAGAGTGGTCGTGAATGTCTGCGGTAAGAGTGTGGAGGAATACTGTGAGGCCGTAGAGCGTCTGGATAAGGAGAAACGTGTTGATCTGCTGGAGATCAACATCTCCTGCCCCAATGTCAAGGAGGGCGGCATTGCCTTTGGTCAGGATCCCAGGGCTGCAGCCGAGATCACACGTGAACTCAGAAAACGGACCACCAAGCCGCTGATCATGAAGCTCAGCCCGAATGTGACGGATATCACGGTGATGGCGAAGGCCGTGGAGGCGGAAGGTGCGGATGCGGTATCGCTGATCAATACGCTGACGGGCATGAAGATCGACATCCGCCGCCGCAGCTTTGCCCTGGCCAATCGTACCGGCGGTCTGTCCGGCCCGGCTATTCGTCCGGTGGCGGTACGCATGGTATGGCAGGTGGCTCAGGCCGTGAAGGTGCCGATCATCGGTATGGGCGGCATTGCCTGCGCAGAGGATGCGCTGGAGTTTATCATGGCGGGAGCTACCGCGGTGTCCATCGGAACCGCTTCCTTCCACGATCCGAAAACGGCAGAGAAGACCGCGCAGGGAATCGAGCAGTTTATGCGTGAGAATGGTGTGAAGGATATTCACGAGCTGATCGGCTGCGTTCGATAAGAAAAGCAGGCAGCGGCGATGCTGCTGAGACAAAAAGAAGACAGGCAGCTACGCCGCGGTTGAGGAAAAAACAGGCAGCTGCGGTGCGGCTGGAAAAAGAAAGCAGGCATATATGGATTCGGGCAGCCATCCGGCTGCAGGAGAGGAATACAACATGGAAGCATATAAGAGAGAGTTTATTGAGTTTATGGTAGACTGCCAGGTTCTGAAATTTGGCGATTTTGTAACCAAGAGCGGACGCAAGACCCCGTTCTTTGTCAACACCGGTTACTATCGTACCGGTTCTCAGCTGAAGAAGCTGGGTGAGTACTATGCGCAGGCCATCAAGGAGCGCTTCGGTCTGGATTTTGATGTACTCTTCGGACCGGCCTACAAGGGCATTCCCTTAAGCGTAACCGCTTCTATCGCACTGAGCGATCTGTATGGTAAGGATGTGCGTTACTGCAGCAACCGTAAGGAGGTTAAGGATCACGGTGACACCGGTATCCTTCTGGGCGGTCCGATCATGGATGGCGACAAGGTCGTTCTGATCGAGGATGTGACCACCGCCGGCACTTCCGTTCGTGAGACCATTCCGCTGCTGAAGGCACAGGCAGAAAACGCTCAGGCCATCGGACTGGTCGTTTCCGTAGACCGTATGGAGCGCGGCACCGGAGAGAAGAGTGCCCTGCAGGAGATCGAGGAGACCTACGGCCTGAAGACCACCGCCATTGTAACCATGGCCGAAGTGGTGGAGTGCCTGTACAACCGTCCGTACAACGGTAAGGTCTACATTGATGACACCATCAAGGCTGCCATCGATGCATACTATGAAACCTACGGTGTCAAGGAAGCGTAATGTTACAGTTTAGGCGGTTCGATTCCGTGAGGCGTTTTGCTGCGTACGCGGCAAAATCCCGAGGGTTGCAGTTCACTGCGTGAACTGTGACAGCGTGATCGGCAGAGCCGTGAAAGAGGCAGAATATGAAAATGAAGCAGGATGAGAAGGTATATAAGACCCTGGGTACGGTGGGTGCACTGGGAATTGGTACCGGTGTGGTAGTAATCGTAGCCAGTCTGGCGGCCGGTATCGTGATGATCGTCAGCGGAGCCAAGCTGCTGGCCCGTCGGTCGGATATGCTGATTCGATGACACAGGAAACAGCCAGACGCATCCGGTTGACCGGAGCTGTACTGTTTATTCTCTATTTTGCGGCGCTGGAGTACATGCTGCTGTTTTCCGAGCGCAGCGTGGCGGATCAGATTGCCTGCAATCTGGTCCCCTTCCGGGAGATCCGCCGTTTCATTCAGTATGCAGAGCTGATCGGCATGAAAAATGTGCTGATCAATCTGGTGGGTAACGTGGTGGGCTTCTGTCCCTTTGGGGCCATTCTGCCGATCCTGTATCGAAAGCTGCGCAGCGGCTGGCGGATGATCGGTCTGACGGCCCTGTTTTCAGTGGGGATGGAGCTGATTCAGCTGCTCACCCGGGTGGGAAGCTGCGATATCGATGATGTGATACTGAATACACTGGGCGGAGCCATCGGATTTTGTGTTTTTGCGGTCTGTGACCGGATGCGCCGGCATATCTGGCCGGTATGAATCCGCTGCAGTTCACGGCATGAACTGAAAGAGCATCCGCCAATCGCCGGGATACTTTGAATCCGCATCGGAAAATGTATGACTGTTCAGGTGGTTTGATTCCGAGGGTTGCAGGCAAAAAACCTGTACCGGTCAGGCAGAAACAGGTGTCGTCAGGAGGAGAAAGATTTGCGCAGAAAAACTAAGGTATATACCTATCGGGAAAGTCATCATTCCAGACATGGGCTGGCAGCCACCGGTATCGCAGCGGTGTCGGCGCTGCTGTTTATCGTTATGATCTGGATCACGACCCGGACAGGACAGGCGACCCCGCTGATGGGAGCGATCGGCATCTGCTGCCTGGCATGCTCTCTGTATGGCACCTATCTGGGCCTGCACAGCTTCCGGGACGTTTGCCGGTCCTTTCTGTTTTCAAAGATCGGATCGCTTTGGTGTGGTCTGATGACAGTGATCTGGTTTCTGATCGTTTGTCTGGGACTGGCGTCCTGACAGAATTGCCGGGGAGTAAACAGCGTATGTATTTATATCGAGATGAAGAAAATGCCGGGCTTTTGGCGGAACGCCGGGAGCTGGCTATGGAGCGGATCCGTCAGATCGGTCAGGAGGAATTGCCGGCTGGTTTTGGTGACGGATTAAAGGAATATTTCCGGTCCACGGCAGCCTTTGTCTGCCGGATGGGGCAGATCTGTCAGGCCCTGGAAAGCGGCGAGGCGGACGGATGGGACCGCAGCCGCTGGGAAGAGATCAACCGGGAGATGTATGCGGATATCCTTCCGGACCACTACAGTGAAAGCTTTGCCAACCCGGACTATGCGGTTCGAAGGCTGGGGCCGGAGCTGGGACAGCTGCTTTCCTTTCTGTATGTTCAGCTGCGCGGTCTGACAGCCTGGACCTTCGAGGGGCAGCTGGAGCTGATGGTCATCCACATGGAGCTGCTGATCGAGGTGTTCAATCAGCTGGAGGATGGCGAAGAACCGGAGCAGATCCGTCGGTGTCTGTACTGGTTCCTGCATGACAACTGCGATATCATCGTGACGGAGCGAATTCGTCAGAGCGTGGACGAGACCCGGGATTTTGCCGGGCAGATTATCCGCCGGGCGGATCTTTCCGATCCGATCTATCTATATTATTACGGCGAATATGTATCCTCCGACGAGCTGGAAACGGCCAGAGCCATGAACGCCCTGAGCCAGGACGAGGTGGAGGCCATTGCCCGGGTGTTTACCGAGGGCTACCGCATCGGCTTTGTGAAGGCCGGAAAGGATCTGAGCCGGAAGCGTACGGTGAATATCCGGTATCAGCTGGGCTTTGAGCGTCTGATCGCGGAGGCCATCCGGCAGTTTGAACAGATGGGACTGAAGGCGGTGATCTTTAGAAGCGCCCGCAGCATTTTGAACTGCACCACCGGTCATGAGGTGGGCTATGTCGGCGGCCATCCCAATCGGCAGATGATCATGGATCATCAGGAGGATCTGGGACTGTTTCTGGATAAAAAGCTGGTGAGCCGCCGTCTGGAAGTGATCGAAAGCGCATACCAGATGTATGAAGAGCAGGCCAGAGGCCATGCGGGTCCGGCCGTGCTAGAGGTGTTCGGAGAAGAACCCTTTACGCCGGCGGACTGTGAAAGCCGCGTGCATCTGTCCGGAAAGCAGCAGAGCTGGCTCAGCGAGATGAATACCAGCGCTTCCCGATTAGCGAACCGGTATATCCCGGGAGATGAGCGAAGCTTTACGATCATGGCGCTGCCGCTTCCCTCCATCGGTCCGGATTATCCGGAGATCTTTAAGGAGACCGTGCGCATCAATTCGCTGGATGCCGGCCTTTATGAAAGGATCCAGCAGACACTGATCGACGCTCTGGATCAGGGCGAGAAGGTGCGGATCCTGGGCATGAATGGAAACCATACGGATCTGACGGTGGCACTGCATGAGCTGGAGGATCCGGACCGGCAGACGATTTTTGAAAACTGTGTGGCGGATGTCAATATCCCGGTGGGAGAGGTGTTTACCTCGCCGAAGCTGGAGGGCACCCGGGGATGTCTGCATGTACAGGAGGTCTACTTAAATGAACTGCTGTACCGGGATCTGGAGCTGCAGTTTGAGGAGGGCCGGATCACGTCATACGGCTGTGCTAACTTTGAGGATCCCGGCAAGGGTCAGGAGCTGATCCGGGCAAATGTGCTGTTTCATCATGAAACACTACCCATGGGTGAATTTGCCATCGGCACGAATACGGCAGCCTATCGGATGGGACAAAAGTATGGAATTGCCGGACGGCTTCCGATCCTGATCGCTGAAAAGACCGGACCTCATTTTGCGGTGGGGGATACCTGCTACAGCTACGAGGAGGACACGCCGGTGTTTAACCCGGACGGCAAAGAGATCATCGCCCGGGACAACAGCGTTTCCGTGAAGCGGAAGGAAGATCCGGCGGAAGCATATTTTGGATGCCATACGGATATTACGATCCCCTACGAGCAGCTGGGGCTGATCGAAGTGATCCGACGGGACGGAACAGGCATTGAACTGATCCGGGACGGCCGGTTCGTGCTCCCGGGTACGGAGGCTCTGAATGAAGCGCTGGAGGACAGGGGCTGATCCGGCTGAAGCCCAGATCTCCCGTGGAACTCGAAATATAAACGGACCGCCCAGGCGGCAATTTGTAATATATGCGGAAGCAGATTTGACAAGGGCAGGACAGATGGTTACAATGCAGAAATGGATTGCAGTGCGCATTCCATGACCAGAGAGGATCCGGAGCAGAGCTTGTTTTCTGATCCGGACGCAGTATCTGACAGGAACTGTAGTGAGTAATGCAGCGACAGGGCAATAGCGAAAGGAGAACAACATGGCAGCAGTCAGCATTGTTATGGGCAGCGATTCGGATATGCCGGTTATGAAAAAGGCAGCCGATGTACTGAAGCAGCTTGGTATCGACTATGAGATGAGAATTATTTCCGCACACAGAGAACCGGATGAGTTCTTTGAATATGCAAAGACCGCTGAGGACCGCGGTGTTAAGGTGATCATTGCAGGTGCAGGTATGGCTGCGCATCTGCCGGGTATGTGTGCCGCTATTTTCCCGATGCCGGTCATCGGTATCCCTATGCATACCACCTCTCTGGGCGGACGCGATTCACTCTACTCCATCGTGCAGATGCCCTCGGGAATCCCGGTGGCTACCGTGGCGATCAACGGCGGTGCCAACGCAGGTCTGCTGGCAGCAAAGATCCTGTCTGTCAGTGATCCGGCTATTCTGGCAAAGCTGAAGGAGTATGCAAAGGATATGAAGGAGCAGGTGGTGGCAAAGGATGCCCGTCTGCAGGAGGTAGGCTGCGAGGCTTACTGATCAAAGAAAGCAGCGGCGGTCTCCACAGGTGGGCCGGCGTGAAAAACACCGGGATGGAAGGGGACACCGGCAGACGGTCAGCCCTGGAGAGCCCCGGTCTATACAGGTATACAGGTGAGATAACGGTTCGCACCGCGTGGAAGTGCGGGCGGATCGGATGAACAGAAAATATTCCAGGAGGACAGCTATGGATTACAAGAAGGCGGGCGTAGATATTGAAGCAGGCTACAAGTCAGTCGAACTGATGAAGGAATATGTAAAGGGAACCATGAGACCGGAAGTACTGGGCGGCCTGGGCGGCTTTTCCGGTGCCTTCTCTCTGAAGAACATCAAGGACATGGAGGATCCGGTCCTTCTTTCCGGTACGGATGGCTGCGGCACCAAGGTTAAGCTGGCATTCGTGATGGACAAGCACGATACCATCGGTATCGATGCAGTGGCTATGTGTGTGAATGACGTTGCCTGTGCCGGCGGCGAGTCCCTGTTCTTCCTGGATTACATTGCCTGCGGCAAGAACTATCCGGAAAAGATCGCCACCATCGTCAGCGGTGTAGCTGAGGGCTGCAAGCAGGCCGGCGCTGCCCTGATCGGCGGCGAGACAGCAGAGCATCCGGGTCTGATGCCGGAGGATGATTACGATCTGGCCGGTTTTGCGGTAGGTGTGGTAGACCGTAAGGACCTGATCACCGGCGAGAACATCAAGGCCGGCGATACCCTGATCGGTATTGCATCCTCCGGTGTACACAGCAACGGCTTCTCTCTGGTACGTAAGGTATTTGAAATCACAAAGGAATCGCTGGATACCTATTATGATGAGCTGGGTGAGACTCTGGGTGAGGCACTGATCCGTCCCACCAAGATCTACGTGAAGGCGTTAAAGAGCATCAAGGACGCCGGCGTTACCATCAAGGGCTGCAGCCATATCACCGGTGGCGGCTTCTATGAGAACATTCCGAGAATGCTTCCGGATGGCGTGCGCGCTGTTGTGAAAAAGGACAGCTATCCGGTACTGCCGATCTTCAAGCTGATGCAGAAGACCGGTGATATTGCCGAGCAGATGATGTACAACACCTTCAACATGGGTCTGGGCATGATCGTAGCGGTGGATCCGGCGGATGTGGACAAGACTATGGAAGCCATCAAGGCAGCCGGCGAGCAGCCCTATGTGGTAGGCAGCGTGGAGAACGGTGAAAAGGGAGTAACCTTATGCTGAAATTAGCTGTGCTGGTGTCCGGAGGCGGCACCAATCTGCAGGCCATCATCGATCAGATCGAGGCGGGAACTATTCCGGATACGAAGATCGAGGTAGTCATCAGCAATAATAAAGGGGCTTTTGCACTGGAGCGTGCAGCCCGTCACGGCATCCCGGCCGAGTGCATTTCCCCGAAGGATTATCCGGACCGGGAAGCCTTTAACGATGCCCTGCTGGCAAGACTGCTGGCAAGCGGTGCGGATCTGGTGGTACTGGCCGGCTGCCTGGTGGTGATTCCGGAAAAGCTGGTGGATGCATTCCCCAACCGGATCATCAACATTCATCCGGCGCTGATCCCGGCCTTCTGCGGCACAGGCTACTATGGCCTGAAGGTGCATGAGGCAGCTCTGGAACGGGGCGTTCGTGTCAGCGGAGCCACGGTTCATTTTGTGGATAAGGGAACGGATACCGGACCCATCATTCTGCAGAAAGCGGTGGAGGTGCGGGACGGCGATACGCCGGAGGCACTGCAGCTGCGCATCATGCAGGAGGCGGAGTGGAAGATCCTGCCGGAGGCCATTCGTCTGATCGGTCAGGGTCGGGTCGTTGTGGAAGACGGAAGATGCCGCATTTTGGGGCAGTAAGTATGGCGTTACAGTTCACGTAGTGAACTGCAACGTATGGCATTCATTCAGTGAAGGCCATGTAAGGAACGTTGCCCCTGTGTCGGGGATGATAGAGCATGAAGGAGGACAAGTCCTGTGGATATTCTGATTATTGGAAGCGGCGGACGCGAACATGCACTGGCCTGGAAGATCGCCCAGAGCCCGAAGGCCGGCAAGCTTTACTGTGCACCGGGTAATGCCGGCATTGCCGAGTTTGCGGAGTGTGTTCCGATTGGAGCCATGGAGTTTGAAAAGCTGGCAGCCTTTGCGAAGGAGCATCAGATCGGCCTGACGGTGGTCGGTATGGATGATCCACTGGTTGGCGGCGTGGTAGATGTATTCGAGCGTGAAGGGCTGCGTATCTTCGGACCGCGCAAAAACGCAGCGATTCTGGAGGGTTCCAAAGCCTTCTCCAAGGATTTGATGAAGAAGTACAATATTCCGACGGCAGCGTATGAGAACTTTGACGATCCGAAGGCAGCCATCGAGTATCTGGAGAAGGAGGCTTCCTTCCCCATTGTACTGAAGGCGGACGGCCTGGCTCTGGGCAAGGGCGTTCTGATCTGTCAGGATCTGGAGGAGGCCAAGGCCGGTGTACGTGAGATCATGGAGGACAAGCACTTTGGTGAAGCCGGAAACCGGATGGTCATCGAAGAGTTCATGACCGGCCGTGAGGTATCGGTCCTGTCCTTTGCAGACGGCAAGACCATTCTGCCCATGACCACCGCCCAGGATCATAAGAGAGCCGGTGATGGTGATACCGGTCTGAATACCGGCGGTATGGGAACCTTCTCTCCGAGCCCCTTCTATACCCCGGAGGTGGAGGAGTTCTGCCGCAAGTACATCTTCCAGGCAACGGTGGATGCCATGGCAGCAGAAGGCCGTCCTTTCCAGGGCGTGATCTTCTTCGGTCTGATGCTGACTCCGAAGGGACCGCGTGTGCTGGAGTATAATGCACGTTTTGGCGATCCGGAGACCCAGGTGGTCCTGCCGCGCATGAAGAATGATATCGTTGAGGTGTTCGAGGCCTGTGTGGACGGTACTCTGGATCAGATCACCCTGGAGTTTGAGGACAACGCAGCTGTCTGCGTAGTGCTGGCATCCGGCGGTTATCCGGTGGCTTACGAAAAGGGTAAGGAAATCCGGGGACTGGAAAGTCTGAAGGATCGGGACGACTGCATGGTATTCCATGCCGGTACGGCCTTCAAGGATGGAAAGATCGTAACGAGCGGCGGCCGCGTTCTGGGCGTGACCTGCACCGGCGCTGATTTAAAGAGTGCCCGGGCAGCAGCCTATGAAGCGGTGAAGAGCATTGAGTTTGAAGGACAGTATATGCGCAGCGACATCGGCAAAGCAATCGATGAATGCTGAGAGGCAACAATGTTACAGTTCACGCAGTGAACTGTAACGCAGCAATACCTTATCGCGGATAAGGGAAAACAGGCAGATTATCTGGTGTAGTTTTTTGAGAACGGCTACTGACTGAATGGATAGGAAAGGGCAGCACAAACGAATGAAAAGTATGGTAAGAAACAGCTGGCTTGCTGTGATGACGATACTGATGATGTTGATCTTCGGTATGACAGCGATGGCCTCAGATGATGACAATTCCCTGTATGCACTGGGAATCAACACCGAGGGTGTAACGGTAACCCCGGATTTCTCCTACGATATCTGGGAGTACGATGTGACGGTTCCGGCCGGAACAGCGGAGCTGTCTATCGCACCGGTCACCTCCAACAGCAATGCATCCTGCGCTGTGGAGGGAGCTGTACTTAATGAAGACGGAACCGGCAGAGTCAACATTAATGTAACGGCACCGAATGGTGCGGTGCACACGTATGTGCTGAATGTCCGCCCGGATGCCACCACGGTGGCGCCGGTGGTGGAGACCGAGGCACCGGTGCCGGCTACCGAGGTTCCCATTGAGCCGGAGACTCAGCCGCAGACCGAGGAGCCGGTGGACGACACCCAGTACGTCAAGGTGGATAAGAATACGATCCAGGAGGCGGAGAGTACGATCACCAGCCTGAAGGGGGAGATCGCGCAGTACAAGGAAACTCTCAGCCTGTATACCAAGATCGTGTACGGCCTGATCGCGGCAGCGGTGGTACTGCTGTTTGTGGTGATCAATCAGATCCTCCACAAGCGTGACCTGAAGGCGGAGCTGAACGATTATCGCAGCTACGGGATCGGCGGACCGGATGGAAAGCCGCTTCCCACCAAAAAGGAGCTGAAGGCTCAGAAAAAGGCACAGAAGAAGGAGCTGAAGGCGGCTATGAAGGGACAGGCTCCCCTGGAAGAGCCGGAGACCCGCACCCAGGGAGCACGTCCGGCAGATCAGGGACATCCCCAGGGAGCACGCCCGGCCGGTCAGGGACAGCCTCAGGGTGTGCGTCCGGCCAGCCAGGGACAGGGCGATCCCCAGGGAGTACGTCCGGCCGGTCAGAGTCAGCGCCCCATGGGTTATCCGGGCAATGAACTGGATGTGATGCCCCAGACCTCCCGAAAGGCACGTCAGATGCCGGAATATGCCAGAACCGAAGCGCCGGTGAAGGCAGCACCGGCTCAGAAGAGCCAGGCACCGGCAAAGGCAGCACCGGCTCAGAAGGGCCAGGCGCCTGC